>JAZUES010000079.1:0-9779 GCA_045640265.1 Solibacillus sp. | reverse complement strand
AGGATCAAACTCTCCATAAAAGTTAGTTTGAAAGCTCATTTGCTTTGCTAGCGTATCAACTAAAAGTTGATATCTATTTTTGCTTCATTTAAGAAGCTTTGTTTCATTAACGTTGCTTGTTCAGTTTTCAAGGTTCATGTCGTCGTTGTGTTAACGACCTTTAATATATTAACATGTTAACTTTTTGATGTCAACACTTTTTAATATTTTTTATTTCATTTCGTTCGTTGTAAGCGTTTGTTGCGCTTCAACGTTTACTAATATACACCCGTTGTAGTTGGTTATGCAACACTTTATTTAAAGAAAAAATTTTCAAATTATTATATCAGTAAAATGATTATAGTTACTTCCTATTTAATTATTACTCAAAAATTTTTCCACTTCCTTTGCTTTCATTTTTTAAAACCCGTTCTAATACAAAAAACTCGAAAAAACAAATTCACTTTTTTCGAGTTTTGTTATCTAAATAGACTTGGATTTTTTGACTAATTTGTAGCTTTTACATTTTGAAATATGTTAACTAAAAATATTAAAATAGCAACTGCAAAGCCGATTCCTCCACCAGATACGCAAACTTCCATCAACGCATGAGGGAAATCGGTATGAATTAACATCATTCCAGCGAATAAAAATGGTAAAGAAATATTTTGCACCCAAAAGTGTATAACTCCTAAATTACTATTCCCTGCTTTAGGATACAAGGTATATATAACACCAATTAATCCTGTGGATAGCCACCCTACTACGTTAATATGTGCATGCGTTGCTCCCCACTGTAAATCAATCGTATAGTGCATGAAAAGACCAAACAGAATTCCAATAATTAAGTAACAAACCGAAACTTTAATCCATTTCGCTCCCATTATTAATCCTCGTTTCTTCTTACTTATTTTTATTTCCTACTTCGCAATTACCAAATTTACAAATTCACCTTTAATCCGATAGTTTCATTTTCAAAGTTTCAATTTTTAAATTAGTCACACAATATCAATTGGCATATAATTCATATAGAAAGGAGTGTTTTTTATGAAAGAAACATTTATTGACTACGTGAAAAAAATGCAGAACTATTCTGAAGCGCTTGCAGTTATTTACTGGGATATGCGTACTGGTGCACCGAAGAAGGGTTTACCGCAGCGTGCAGAGGTTGTTGGCACATTAGCATCTGAGTTATTCGCGCTGCAAACGAGCGACGAGCTTGGGGCAATGCTTACACAACTTGAGAATGAAGAGCTAGACTACGTAACGCGTCGTCTTTATGAAGAAATCAAAAAATCCTATGATGAATCGAAGAAAATTCCTGCAGATGAATACAAAGCCTATACCATTTTAAAAGCAAAGTCAGAAGCAGCATGGGAAGAAGCAAAAGCAAAATCAGATTTTCAAATATTCCTTCCTTACCTTAAAGAAGTCATCGCGTATCAAAAGAAATTTGTACACTATTTGGGCATCAAAAATGGCTCAGCTTACAACACACTATTAGATCAATATGAGCCTGACATGACAACGGATATGCTGGATCGATTATTTGGTGAGTTGAAAGCAACAATCGTTCCTCTTGTAAAAGCAATTCAAGCTTCACCAAACAAACCGGATACATCGGTATTATTTAAGCATTTCCCGAAAACTGGTCAACACACTGCCTCACTTGAACTACTAACGCAGCTTGGTTATGACTTCGACGCAGGTCGCTTAGATGAAACAGTACACCCATTTATGATTGGTTTAAATAGCGGTGACATTCGCGTTACAACAAAATATGATGAAACGGACTTCCGCTCAGCTATTTTTGGCACAATTCACGAATGTGGCCATGCTTTATATGAACAAAATATTGACCCTAAGTTAAATGGTTTACCGCTTTCTACCGGAGCATCCATGGGTATTCATGAGTCACAATCATTATTTTATGAAAACATCCTTGGACGTAACGAGAACTTCTGGAAGCATAATTTTGCTGTATTACAAAAACATTCACCAGAACAATTTGGTCAAGTACCTGTAGAAGAGTTTTTAAGAGCAATTAATTTTTCAGAGCCATCATTTATTCGCATTGAAGCAGATGAGTTAACGTACCCACTACATATTATGATTCGTTACGAAATTGAGCGCGAAATTTTCAATGGTGACTTACAAGCAGAGGACCTACCACGCGTATGGAACGATAAATATGAGGAATATCTTGGCATTCGTCCAGAAAATGATGCTCAGGGTGTACTACAAGATATGCATTGGAGTGATGGAAGTTTCGGCTACTTCCCAAGTTATGCGCTCGGCTTCATGTATGCCGCACAATGGAAGCATGCGATGGATCAAGACATTCAAAACTTCGACGAGCTATTAGAACAAGGTAATCTTACGCCAATCCTACAATGGTTAACTGAAAAAGTGCATCAATATGGGGCATTGAAAAAACCAAATGAACTAATTGTTGAAGGTACTGGCGAAGCATTATCCGCTCACTACCTTGCCGATTACTTACAACAAAAATACACAAAACTTTATCAACTGTAATTATCGAGCCACGTTTCTTCATTGAAACGTGGCTTTTTACATAAAAAGACCCCTTACTCATTAAAAGTAAAGGGCAAATCAAGTAGGAGAATTTATGAGAAAATCATACTCACTGTAAAAAGGGCCTTTCTACCCTTATCTAGGCATAAAATAGAAAGGCAAAAGTGGAGAAAGCTACAGTATATCCAAAAAATGAAATTAATACATGCCTCTTGGATTACTTAATACAGTTATACCTTTCAAAGGTTAAAATTAGGTTAAAAAAGTTAAATTTTTTTAAAAAATATCCACTAATTTACATCAAATAAATCAAACAGAGAAATATCTATTTATAGCAAAATTTCCCTCGTTTTATTCTGGTCAAATTTATTTAACACTTTAATATGCTAAATTTAGAAAGAAAATTTCGACTTTATCTATTATATGGAGGATTAAAAATGATTAAATTTAAAACAATTCGAACAAGAATTCTATTTTCATTCGCTATTGTCATCGCTGTCATGGCTGTATTTATAATTTATAACTATATTCAGACTTCAACCAGCGTCGATAGCACGAAGAAAATTGTTGATGAAGAGCTTGATCTTTTAAATGTTGACTATAGTTTAGCCCAAACAATGTCGCTACGTATCGCAGCAGCTCGTGGCTATGTTTTATCGGGGAATTCTACATATAAAGACATTTATACAGAAAACGAAGCGATTGCACTGGAAAAAGGCGATCTACTGCGTTCGCTTACTCAATCAAATGAGTTTGAGAAATACGAGAAAATGGCTGAAGAGTGGAGTAACTATGTTCAAACTTCAGTAATAGATGTATATGATGCAGGTAATAAAGAACTTGCTACTGCTAATTTAATTGAAATGGACAGTACGGCAACAGAAATTCGCCAAGGTTTTGAGGACTTAGCTGCAAGTCGAAGTGAAAAAATGAATGCCTATGGTCAAAAGGCCATCTCCTCTGGCACAAGTACACAAACAACGAGCTTTGTGATAGGGATATTGATTATTGTTATTTCTATTATTATTGCAATTTTTAGTGCGCGAATGATTTCACGCCCGATTGTCACAGTAACAAATCGTATGCAAAATATTGCGAATGGTGACTTGAGTGAACCACTTCTTGAAAAAACAACGACGGATGAAGTTGGTCGATTAACAGATGCAACAAATGAAATGGTAGTCACAATGAATCAGATGCTCAAGACGATTCAACAGGTATCAAGTGAAGTTGCCGCACAAAGCGAAGAGCTTACACAGTCCGCTGGTGAAGTTAAAGTCGGAACAGAGCAAGTATCAACAAGCGTTTCTGAAATTGCAAGTGGTACAGAAATACAAGCCAGCAACGCAGCCGATGTAGCGGCGACCATGTCAGATTTCACGACGAAAATGTCCAATGTCCATGACCGTAATGTCGAAATTAATGGTTACTCTCATGAAGTCATGTCGTTAACAAAAGAGGGCCAAAGCTTAATGGATGCATCAACGAATCAAATGGTAGCCATTGAACATATCGTAAAAGATGCTGTTGCCAAAGTAGATGAATTAAGCATGCAAACACAAGAAATTTCAAAAATTGTTCAGGTCATCCATGCGATTGCAGACCAAACGAATTTACTTTCACTCAACGCCGCGATTGAAGCAGCACGCGCAGGTGAACATGGCAAGGGCTTTGCTGTCGTAGCTGACGAAGTTCGAAAGTTAGCCGATCAAGTATCAAATTCTGTTGATGATATTACAACAATTGTTGATAAAATTTTATCGGAATCCCATGTCGTAACAACCTCTCTTGAAGCAGGTTATGAAGAAGTCGAACGTGGTTCAGCCCAAATTACAACAACAGGCGAAACCTTCTCAAAAATTTCCAACATGCTTTCAAATATGTCCGTCCATATTACAGCTATGTCTTCTCAGTTAAATGAAGTTGTACAAAATACCGCGACGATTAATCGCTCAATTGATGAAATTGCAGCGGTATCACAGCAATCTGCTGCCAGTATTGAAGAAACATCGGCTACCGTTGAACAAGCCTCTAGTGCTATGGACGAAATTTCAAATAGTTCTTCAACACTTGCTGAGATGGCAGAGAATTTACATGAAAATGTACGACAATTTAAATTGCATAGTTAATAATTTGCAAAAAAAGGAGTTGCCACAAAACCATTTGTGACAGCTCCTTTTCTCTTAAAATAACTTTTGTAATAACTGATAGCCTATACCTTTAAATAAAATATCTAACACCGCTGCGATAATAATAGCTACGGCAATTGCTACATATAACCTTTTTTTAACTTTCATCTAAAAATCCTCCATTTTATTTACCCTTTTATCATAGTTTATTTTATAGAAATTTACCAAAAAAGATGAGCTATTATCAGAAGTAAGTACACTTAAAACAAATCAAAAATAGAGGCGATTTCTCCTATTCACGAGAGAAATCGCCTCCTTTTATTAATTTTGAAACGACATTACTTCTTGTACTGAATCTTTTCGGACTGAAATTTACTTTACTCCTAGTGAATTTTATAATAAACAAAAGGAGCGTGAAAGTTTTGATCCGATATACAATCATTGTCACAACACATGACGATCAACGATTATTTTACAGAACACCTAATGGCAATCTTATTTTTTTCATGCATGAATGTGCTACGGAAGCCTTGAACATCCAAACCACGCGTAACTTTTCACTTGATGAACTGTTCATTGTAGAAGCTTATTTAGACCATCCAAAAAGCTGTGAAGTTATTGATAACCAGTTAAAGCAGTCCGTGTTTCTACCTGTATGACATCCGTTGACCAGTTTAATTTCTAACTTTCACAATTTGTTTTTCAATGACTTCTTTTAATTCCGCTGCAAAAATTTCTCGAGGGAATTGGAACTCTAAATCGTTAATGAAGACAGTTGGTACCATTTTCACATTACGTTCAATGGCTTCAGCTGTTATTTTCAGGCTGCGTTCGATATTGGACTCCTCTTCTTTTAAGCCGAATTTTTCTTCGATATATTGTTTGATGCCATGACTTGAATATTTATCCCAAACTTCCTGTTCTTTAAAGAGTTGCTTGATTACTTCTAATGTTTTTTCTGGTGTACTATAATCTAAATTTAAATTGATGAGCGTTCCTGGTAATAGCATTTCTCTAGGCTTATCATAATGTTTTACGATTAGCGCAACCTGCTTTTGCTCCAAGTATGTAGGTAGAACAGTATCCACGAATTCGTAAAATGTTGCACAATACGGACATGCTAAATTTAAAAATACTTCAATTTTTACTGGGGCGCTGTGATCTCCTAATACTAAAAAATCATTTTTAATCGTTGTCATACTTCCACCTCTAATTAGTTAAATTTTCTAAATTAAATGTTAATTTAATATATACTAATTCTATAAGAATTGTAAACAACTAATTACGGATTTTAAATCAAATAAAAAACCTTTCCTCAAAAAAAGGAAAGGCCTTCGTCAAATTTGCTATTTCATCTTCTCCACAAAATGCTTTAATAAGCGTGCCGTTAAGCCCCAAATGGTATAGTTTTCATACTCGTAAAACCATTCTTCCATCTTAATTTCTCGCCATTGATAGTTTTCTCCGTTTGCAATTTTATCGTACGGGAAATCCTTTGGTGGCTTTGGTTCAAATGAAACGTAGTGCATATTTGGTTCATGTGTGAGTAGCCAATTAAGTGGTACTGTAAACACTTCTTCTACTTCATCTTTGTTTAACATATGTAGTTTTTTTGCATCAATAACACCAATAAATGGATAGACGACAAATGCAGGCGACGTCACGAATGGACTTAAATTCCCTAGTATTTCAATTGACTGCGGATCCACACCCAGCTCTTCATACGTTTCACGTAATGCAGCTGCAAGTGGGGACGCGTCTGTTTCATCAATTTTACCACCGGGAAAACTAATATCCCCTGGCTGTTTACGCATCGTAAACGCGCGCACCTCAAACAACACATGCCACTCGCCGTCTTTTTCTATTAATGGAATGAGCACCGCTGATCGGAATGCTGTCTCTTCCCCTAAAAATAACGGCTGCGGTTTATTTAGTTGTCCCTTCAATTGATTCAAAAAAAACATTAATCTCTCCACCTTATGACAATTAGTCCTCTTATCGTATCACTAAACCCTTTGCACCCGAAACAAATAAAATGTAGCACTTTTTTCTAATCACCTTTATTTTGTTTTAATTTAATAATATTTACAATCAGTTACTGTGTTTTCGCAATACACCCCTCAAGCGTTTTCCGCATATTATAAGGGCATCATATGAAGAGAGAAGGATGGCAAAGTGAAATGGATTCGTTATGCCTTGATTGGCGGGCTATTATTCGTTTTAGCTGGCTGTGGGGAAAAGGAATTGCACGAGGTAAAAGTTGGCGAAGTAACACGGTCGATTTTCTATGCCCCACTCTACGCTGCGATTGAGGAAGGCTTTTTTGAAGAGGAAGGTTTAGATATTCAATTAACGACGATCCCTGGTGGTGATAAAACGATGACGGCACTCCTATCTGACGGCATCGACATCGCCCTAATTGGAGCGGAAACGTCGATTTATGTAGCAGGACAAAACCCAAATGATCCTGTGGTAAACTTCGCACAGCTTACACAAACAGATGGTACGTTTTTAGTTGCGCGTGAGGACGTCTCAAATTTCGATTGGGAAATGTTAAAAGGCAGTACATTTTTAGGGCAACGCGTTGGTGGGATGCCGCAAATGGCTGGGGAATTTGTGCTGAAAAAGCACAATATTGATCCTCAAGGGGATTTAACACTCATTCAAAACATTGATTTTGCCAATATTGCCAATGCCTTTGCATCTGGGACAGGAGATTACGTGCAGCTATTCGAGCCTACTGCGAGTATTTTTGAAGCACAAGGTGTCGGGAAAATTGTAGCATCGTTTGGAGAAGAACTTGGTGAAATTCCGTATACAGGATTTATGACAAAGGAAAGTAATTTAAAAGATAAAGAGATGATTGATAGCTTCACGAAGGCCTTATATAAAGCGCAGAAGTGGGTGTATGAAGCAGATGCAGCAGACGTTGCCAAATCGATTACTCCTTATTTCGAGGATACTGAAATGGAACTAATCGAAAAAGTTGTAATACGTTATCGTGACCAACAGTCCTATGCAAAAAATCCAATTATTGATGAAGCAGAATTTCAAAATTTACTCGATGTCATGCGTGAAGCTGGTGTACTTGAAGCCGATGTGAAGTACGAAGATCTTGTGAATCGGTCGTTTGCCGATGGGGTTGTGAAGTAAATGACTATCGTTGAAGCACACCAAATCGAGCATCATTTTTTCACCGACCAGGGCGTGACGACCGCGCTTACCGATGTTTCCTTTAGCGCAAATGAAGGAGAATTTATTTCATTTATCGGACCGAGTGGCTGCGGTAAATCGACACTCCTTTCCATCGTCGCTGGGCTCATCACACCAACTAGTGGGACACTTACTTTTTCTTCACCAGATACAGAAATTGGCTACATGCTGCAACAGGATTTTTTATTCCCCTGGAAAACAATTGAGGAAAATGTAGGGCTTGGGCTTACGCTATTAAAACAAGAAAGTAGGCAAATTATCGATGATTTGCTTCAACAATTTGAGCTAAGTCATACGAAGGAACTTTATCCTCCTCAACTTTCAGGTGGGATGCGTCAACGAATTGCCCTGGCACGAACACTTGCTGTGAATCCTAATTTACTTCTACTTGACGAACCCTTTTCCGCGCTCGATTTCCGCTCGAAACTAGCGTTGGAAAATTTCGTATCAGAGACGTTAAAAGCATTTTCAAAAACCGCGATTCTCGTCACACATGATATTGAAGAAGCCATAGCGATGAGCGATAAAATTTACTTGTTTAGCGATCGCCCTGGCACGATTACAAAGACCTTTATCGTGCCGGAAGAAATTCGTAAGCTGATTCCCTTTGAAGCGCGTAATGACCCACTATTTCAGCCGTTATTCAAGACGATTTGGAAGGAGCTCGATAACAATGGACATCGAAGCCCTACAGAAACAATATAAACGACAAAAATTGCTTGAAACACGTAAAATTCGAGCACTTCAATTATTGCTTCTTTTTGCGCTTTTTCTATTTTGGGAACTAGCAACACGTTACCGCCTTCTTGACCCACTCATTTTTAGTAGCCCAAGTGCTGTGGCCCAGTTATTTACAAAGAAAATCCTTGATGGCTCCTTACTGCCACATGTTGTGGTCACCTTACTTGAAACCGTCGTTGGCTTTTTACTTGGCACACTTTTGGGCACACTGATTGCGATTTTTCTTTGGTCATCTAATACAGTCGCCAGAGTAATGGACCCATATTTAGTTGTACTTAACGCAATGCCAAAAGTCGCAATTGGGCCGATTATTCTCGTTATCTTCGGGCCAAATATTTTAGCCGTACTCGTTATGGGTATTTTGATTTCTGTTATTATCTCAACAATCGTAATTTTTTCGGCGTTCCAACAAGTGAATGAAAACTATTTGAAGGTTATGCAGCTGTTTCATGCGACAAAACGCCAAACATTTATGCATGCTGTTCTCCCCGCATCAACACCAACCATTATTTCGACATTGAAGGTCAATGTTGGACTTTCATGGGTTGGTGTCATTGTCGGAGAATTTCTCGTATCCTCCAAGGGACTCGGTTATTTAATTATTTCAGGATTTCAGGTGTTTAATTTTAACCTCGTGTTTCTCGCGCTGCTAATGATTGTGCTACTGGCAACGCTCATGTATAAAGCGGTAGAAATCGTGGAGCGATGGATGTTGCGGCGGTTTAATTTTTAAATGAAATGGCTATCAATTTAAACCCTACTCATTTTCTTAATGAAATGAGTAGGGTTATTTGCATAGGATAGCGAACTTTCCTACAGCACCTCTATAATCTTCTTCAGTCCGCTATCTAAATACGGGATTCCATCTTCTCGTCCTTCTAGTAAAAGAGAAAAAATATACGATTTTCCACTGTCCCCTGTTAAATAACCCGACAGTGTATTCACTTCATGAATATAGCCCGTTTTGGCAATGATACGATTTTTTAGTTTGGGTTCAGTAAAGCGTTCTTTTAACGTACCGCCAATAAGACGATCTGGATCGCCGGCAACTGGTAAGGAATCATAAAAGAGTTCAAAATACGGTTCCTTTTGTAGCTCAAATAAAAGTTTCGACAATCCATTCGAATTTAAGCGAATCCCGTGAGATAACCCCGAGCCGTCAACGAAATGCCAGTCATCAAT
>JAZUES010000078.1:0-22610 GCA_045640265.1 Solibacillus sp. | reverse complement strand
TACGTATTACCGCGGCTGCTGGCACGTAGTTAGCCGTGGCTTTCTAACAAGGTACCGTCAAGGTAGCGCCAGTTACTACGCTACTTGTTCTTCCCTTGCAACAGAGTTTTACGAACCGAAATCCTTCTTCACTCACGCGGCGTTGCTCCATCAGACTTTCGTCCATTGTGGAAGATTCCCTACTGCTGCCTCCCGTAGGAGTCTGGGCCGTGTCTCAGTCCCAGTGTGGCCGATCACCCTCTCAGGTCGGCTACGCATCGTTGCCTTGGTGAGCCATTACCTCACCAACTAGCTAATGCGCCGCGGGCCCATCTATAAGTGACAGCCGAGACCGTCTTTCCATCTTTTCTCATGCGAGAAAAGAACATATCCGGTATTAGCTCCGGTTTCCCGAAGTTATCCCAATCTGTAAGGTAGGTTACCCACGTGTTACTCACCCGTCCGCCGCTAAATCAGAAGAAGCAAGCTTCTTCATCATTCGCTCGACTTGCATGTATTAGGCATGCCGCCAGCGTTCGTCCTGAGCCAGGATCAAACTCTCCATAAAAGTTAGTTTGAAAGCTCATTTGCTTTGCTAGCGTATCAACTATAAGTTGATATCTATTTTTGCTTCATTTAAGAAGCTTTGTTTCATTAACGTTGCTTGTTCAGTTTTCAAGGTTCATGTTGTCGTTTCGTTAACGACTTTTAATATATTAACATGTCAACTTTTCAATGTCAACATTTTTTAATATTCTTTATTTCATTTTGTTCGTTGTAAGCGTTTGTCTCGCATCAACGTTTCTAAATATACACCCATATGAAAGTTTACACAACCCTTTATTAAAAAGAAAAATATTCAGACTTTCATCGAATATCTTGATTTGAGTTTCTTCCTATTATATATACCGTAAAGTTCTTTTGCTTGTCAGGGACAAAAAAATCTAATTACAGTTTATTTCTTTACCTATTTCAGGTCACATTTAACAGAAAGCCCACCTCTGTTTTTGCTTATTGTTTCTATCTGGTGTTCTTTACTGCCGTAGCTATCTTAAAGAACTTTTTATATTCACTCCAAATATTCCATCACGTTTCCTAACGCAAATCATGAAAATCTGTGATGCTACCATCTATACCCCTTAAACATTTAAAATATACAAAAAAGCCAGACCTATTTGTAGGTCTGGCTTTCTTAATGTTTTATTACATTGAACCTACTGTGAATAAGTAGACCAAGAAGATAACAGCAAAGATATACATGATTGGATTGACTTCTTTTGCTTTACCTTTTAACACCATTGTTAATGGGTAGAATACGAAACCTGCTGCAAGACCAGTTGCGATAGATGATGTTAATGGCATCATGATCATTGTGAAGAATGCTGGTACAGCTACTTCGAATTTATTCCAGTGGATTTCACCTAATGATGAAACCATTAAAATACCTACAACGATTAACGCTGGTGCAGTTACCGCGTTTGTTACTACACTTAATACCGGTGAGAAGAATAACGCTAACAAGAAACAGATACCTGTGATGAGTGAAGCGAAACCAGTACGTGCGCCTGCTCCAACACCTGCTGAAGACTCTACATAAGAAGTTACCGTAGAAGTACCAAATATTGAACCTGAGATAGAAGCAATTGAATCCGAGATTAACGCTTTACCTGCACGTGGTAATTTGTTGTCTTTTACAAAGCCTGCTTGGTTTGCTACTGCCATTAATGTACCTGCGTTATCAAAGAAATCTACAAATAAGAATGAAAGAATAACCGATAACATTGTTAAAGAATAGAATTCTGGATCTGAGAAAGCTGAAAATAATTTACCGAAAGTTGGTTCAACACTCGGTGGTGCTGATATGATTTGAGATGGTAAATCAACTAAACCAAAGATCATACCAATGACTGCTGTAATAGCCATACCAATGAATACGCCGGCTTTCATACCACGAACTAAGAATACGATTGTAATTACGATACCGAATAGTGCTAATAATACTTGTGAATTATGTAAATCGCCCAATCCGATTACCGTTGCATCGCTCGCTACGATAATACCCGCATTTTTTAAACCAATCAGTGCTACGAATAAACCGATACCAGCACCCACTGCAATTTTAAGTTCCATTGGAATTGCGTTAATTAATTTTTCACGTAAGCCTGTAATTGTTAATAGTAAGAAGAATACACCTGAAACAAACACCGCCGCTAAAGCGTGTGTCCATGGAGAACCATGTGTTAATACTACCGTATAAGCAAAGAATGCATTTAATCCTAAACCAGGAGCTAAAGCTAATGGGTATCTTGCAATAAGACCCATAACGAAACATCCAATTGCTGCAGAAACAGCTGTTGCTACAAATACCGCACCGTAATCCATGCGAAGTGCATCTGGTAAATCCGGAATATCCGATAGTGTTAACATATTTGGGTTTACAACTAGGATGTAAGCCATCGCTAAGAATGTAGTTAAACCACCTAAAATCTCACGGCGGTAATTTGTCCCAAGTTTATCAAACTCGAAATACTTTTTCATAATGAAATAATCCTCCATGTTGTCGTCTTACAACATTTTGAGTAGATCGATCCTTAAAAAGCAAAAAAGACACGCAAAGCGATTTAGCTGCATGTCTACGATTTAAGGAAAAACAAATTCAATATCCTCTAAAAATATTGAAACTTGTTTTTAAATCGTAGTCGAATCATTTACGGTGATTCGGTAGAAACTCACGGGCCATATTCCCGACATTATACGACGACTTATTTAATTTATGTTTGTAATATATCATTTCATTTTTCAAATTTCAACCCCATTTCCGAACAATTATTATTTTTTTCTTAAAAAGGTTCGTAAAAACATCTTACAAATGATTCGCTTTCTACTTTTTATAGCTATTATCCCCCTATCTATTAGGAGTATAAAATGAATATTTTTAGTTTACGTCCTTGTATTTACTATTTCACCTTAAATCTACTATCGCCTAAAAAAAGACTCCCTTCCATTCACAGATAGGTGAATAAAAGAGAGTCTTATTTTGAAATAAAGTTGTTGCTGGTAAAACGAAATCAACTGCAAAAAAACGCACTCAACTCGTTTGTTTCTAATATTTAGGTATTAAGACTTATTCCCACTCAATCGTTGCTGGTGGCTTAGAAGTAATGTCATACAGTACGCGGTTAACGCCTGTTACTTCGTTAACAATACGTACAGAGATTTTTTCTAGTACGTCATAAGGAATACGTGCCCAGTCAGAAGTCATACCGTCGATTGATGTTACACCGCGGATACCGATTGCGTAGTCGTAAGTACGACCGTCGCCCATAACACCAACAGAACGGATGTCTGGTAATACGGCGAAGTATTGCCAAATGTCGCGATCAAGTCCAGCTTTCGAAATTTCGTCACGTAAGATGAAATCTGCTTCACGAACGATTTCTAATTTTTCTTCTGTTACTTCACCAAGAACACGGATACCTAATCCTGGACCTGGGAATGGTTGACGCCATACGATTTTTTCGTCTAAGCCAAGTTCAAGACCTAAAGCACGTACTTCATCTTTGAATAATGTATTAAGTGGCTCGATTAATTTGAATTGCATATCTTCTGGTAATCCACCTACGTTATGGTGAGATTTGATTGTTTGCGCAGTTGATGTACCTGACTCAATAATGTCAGTGTATAGAGTACCTTGCGCTAAGAAATCCATACCTTCTAATTTAGAAGCTTCTTCATCAAATACGTAGATAAATTCATTACCGATAATTTTACGTTTTTTCTCTGGGTCAGAAACACCTGCAAGTTTGTTCATGAAACGTTCACGTGCATCGATTTTGATAAGATTCATATCAAAGTCTTCTGTGAAAGTTTTCATAACTTGTTCAACTTCACCTTTACGGTTTAAGTTGTGGTCTACGAACATACAAGTTAATTGATCACCAATTGCTTTATGGATTAAAACAGCAACTACTGAAGAGTCTACGCCGCCTGATAATGCACAAAGAACTTTTTTATCGCCTACTAGCTCACGAATTTTTGCGATTTCAATATCAATGAAGTTTGCCATAGACCAGTCGCCTTTAGCTTCACAAACATTGAATACGAAGTTTTTCAGTAAGTCGTTACCGTATACAGAGTGACGAACTTCTGGGTGGAACTGTACAGCATAGAATTTCTTTTCAACATTAGCCATTGCAGAGATTGGACATGCAGGGCTTGTTGCGATTACTTCGAAACCTTCTGGAACAGCTGTAACGTGGTCACCATGACTCATCCATACGATTTGATCTTTTGGTAATTCTGCAAATAATTTATTTTCAATTGTAACGTTGATTTCCGCTTTACCGTATTCACGTGTTGCGGCACCTTCAACTTTACCACTATGCGTATGTGCCATAAGCTGCATACCGTAGCAAATACCTAGGATTGGTAAACCTAATTCGAAAATGGCTGGGTCTACTTTAAATGCAGACTCATCATATACAGAGTTTGGACCGCCTGAGAAGACGATACCGACTGCATTCATCTCTTTGATTTCTTCTGCAGTAATTGTATGTGGATGTAATTCAGAGAATACACCGAATTCACGAATACGACGCGTAATTAATTGATTAAACTGACTACCAAAGTCAAGAACGACAATCTTTTCTTGCTCTTTTAATAAAGGAGTTGACACAATTTCCACCTCTTCTAGTTTTTTACGCCTATATTAAGAAAAAAAACACGTAGGAAAAAAGCTTTCTACGCGTTCATATTTCATCATTTACAAGTGAGTATACCTATCCCGTTAAAAGGAACGACAAAACCCACCGTCATAGATAAGTTATTAAAGGTAACTTAGTAGAAACGTCCGGACCATATTACCAGACTTATATGAAGGCACTTTTATTTATTTTCTAAATTTTACTCTTTAAGATACTTAAAATCAACAGATAGTGCGATTGATTAAATATTCCCAACTTTCTATCACTTCAGTTGTTTCATAACTTGCTGTACTTCCCGCATAAATGACTTGCTCATGCACAGCTGTTAATTCTGTCATTTTCGTTGTATTTAACCGTTTATCAACGCGCTTTGCGAATTGCTGCAACGTCTCATCTGTCTCACGTTTCAAATAAATACGTTCTAATTGTTTTAATAACACTAAGTAACCATCTTCAAAGTTTTTCGCATCACTTAATTTTGAACGATTCATTTGTACAACAAGCTTCGGTTGCCATATGCCGCGCTTTTTCCAAAGAATAAATGCCGCAATAACTAATAGGCTACCCAATACATAGAATGCCCATTTATATTTAGAAAAATTGAATTTACTTGCATTATCGCCAGAAGATTTTTTGGGAGTTTGCTGTTCTTTAGAATCTGGCAACGGTTGTTCCTCAAACTCTGGTAATTGTTCTTCTTGTAAATCAGATACATCAATATCATAATCAATATTTTGAGGATTACTAAAGCCAATTGTCGGTTCAAATGGCATCCAGCCTATTCCATCGATATAAGCCTCTACCCATGAGTGGGCATCATTATTTGTTATTTCATATGTGTAGATACCATCTTCCGTTAAAACACGTTCTCCACTAGCAAAGCCTTTCACCCAACGTGACTGTATTCCCACTGAACGTAGTAGCACGATCATCGATGTTGAGAAGTTATCACAATAACCTAGCTTCGTTTCAAATAAAAACTGGTCAACATAATCTTCACCGCTAGCTGGCACTTGTACATCTGTCGTTTCATATTTGAAACCACTACTTTTAAAATAATCTTCTACTGCACGTGCCTTGTCATATATACTTTCATAAGAATCCGTAATCTCATGTGCTAAATCAATTACACGACTCGGCAATTGATCCGGTAGCTGCAGGTAGCGTGGATCACTTTCTGTTGAACTCGCCACTTCTTTTAATTGCGAATAGTTATATTCTGGTTGACGGAATATAAACGAATACTCATCTAATGCAACTTTTGTTACTTCATCATTCTCTACCGGCACCACTTTTTCACTAAGCAAGCTATATTCCAATAACATTTCGGGTGTTAGTTGATAATTTGTTGTTCCGTAAGCTTGAAGCAAAAATGTATGTTCTTGTAATGCTTTTACTTCAATAGTTTGCTCTTCAACCATTCCTGGAAGAATCGAGAACGGGATAGTTTGTCTTGATGGAAATCGTTCATCTACTGGATTATCTGATTGAATCCAGCCTTTTGATGTATAGTAATCCTTTGTTTCTACACGTAAATATTGGCGTGATGGAGTTCTAATTTCATAAACAACGGTACTATCCCCAATGAATGGGCCGCCTAGAGTTTCATCATTATCCCCATACCCTACCGTTGAAATTAAATTCCCTGCACTTCCACTACCTCCTGCCCAACTTTTAAAAAATGGAACGGGATCTGGCCATTGCGGTTCTGCCTTTGGTAACATTGCCGCTGTTACCCCTACGACAGTTACGAGTACAATAATTGGCGTCAGGTAGCGCAAATAACTTGTCCAGTCTTTTTGCGTATTCGTCGCTTGCATAAGTCGCTTAATAAACAGCATTGATGTCATGACAAGTCCTAAAATCATGACCTTAATAATCGCCATCGTACCATCATATTCTGTATACGTATCAAGTGTTGCGATGAAGAACACCGTTAACAATAAAAAATAATAAATCGTTAAGCGTACCGTTACCCAATGTTGAATTAAATAAATAAGCATCCATATTAAAATGAAAAATAGACTTGTACGAAGTGGATCACTTACTAAAATCCAGTCACCAGCTAATAATACATCCATATTGTATTTTAGTTCATTCGTCAAAAATTGGCGTGTCGTCAATGTGACATCGCTGTAAATACTAACGATAAACCATGTGATGTAGAGCAGTTTAATCGGCCAAGAAAAGAAAATGGGCCACTTGCATAACCCAATAACTAAACAAATAAACATGAATAGTAAAAACAACTGTAAATAGCCCGTTTTCGTCAGCATCATAATCGGTATAAGCCATTCTCGTAAAATTAAAAAGACCATGAAAAAAAGAATAACCTGTTCAAAAATTTCAGAAATACTCCGTTTCATCAATGCTTCACCTCCGAAAACGTTTCACTCAACCATTCGTCAGTCACATAATGAATTTGATTATGCATCACTTGCTCCGTCTGTTGTCCAACAACAAAGCACAGCACCTTATTTGCGAAGTTTGTCCCCATATATAGCACCTCTATTAACTCCGGCCTCAATTCTCCCGTAATAATGACAACAACCGAGCGATTCATTATTTTTTGTTCTTCATATAATAAGCGTTCTACATTAAACTGAGCATCCGGCTGTACCGTCACTAAATGTTGCATCACTCTTTCGAACTGGCTATCAGTTTTAATAATCGGTGCAAAATACCGGTCGACACCCGTACTTAAAAACGATACTTCTCCACGTTCTTTCACTATTTTTTGAGTATATGAGGCCGTATAATCAACAACTTGCTCAAAGTTTTTTTGGACAGCCCGGTCAATGAGGATAAATGTATTTTGTGTTTGTCGATCTTCAAACTCTTTCGTGCGCAGCTCACCATTTTTCGCAAACGATTTCCAATGAATCCATGTAAAGCGATCCCCAGGTACATATTCACGTACCCCTGTCGCCATCGTTGTATCTTTAATTAACGAATACTGCGTCATGGCAGCACCTTGCTCATACTGCATACGTAGAGGCATCGTTTCGACTTTATAGACTTTTGGATACACGAGAAATAATTGTGGCTTCTTTATTATTGTTTTTCGTATCGTCCACCCAAAAAAGTCTGTACAAACAAATTCTAACCCGCGAAAATGATGCTCTCCGCGTTGTAAATGTTTTAATTCGTAGGTCCATTCGAATTCACGCTTCCACCCTACTAAAAACAACTTACTCATTTGTCCATTCGCTGCTTCATATAAACCTTCTTCCATTGCCAACTCACGAACCGTTAAAAATATTAGTGGGAACCAACCTGTGTTATGAAATGTCACTGTCACAAATACAGAGTCCCCACGCTCTATATGGCTCTTCGATAACGTACGTGATACTTCTTTAAAATGAATCGGTAAAAGTGCTAATAAAATCGAATAAAACGAAAACGGTAAAATTGTAAAAAATACAAACCAACTTACAAAACCGCCTTGAAACATTGCAAAGCTAAACGTAATAACTAGTAAGACAATGACCGTTACAAAGCGACCGCTATGTAAAAAGAAATCTCTTATTCGATTCATTCTGCAACATACCTTTTCACTGGTACATGAATATGACGTATCACTTGATTGATTACTTGCTCTTCTGTCACTCCTTCATAACGTGCTTCTGGTTTTAAAATAATTCGGTGACCAAAAACAAATTTCGCTAAATACTGCACATCATCCGGGATGACATAGCTTCTACCTTGCATAAAGGCATATGCTTGTGAAGCACGCATTAATGCGATGGATGCACGTGGACTAACACCCAAGTACACTTTTTCGTGATGACGCGTATTTTGTGCAATCGATACAATATATTCTTTGATATTATCTTCTACATGAACTTCTTTCACTTGACGCTGTAATTCGATGAGCTGGTCAATAGTTAGCACTGCATTAATCTGTTCAATGGGTAGTGAATTTTCTGCGCGGCGCAATACCTCGACTTCTTCCTCTTTCGTTGGATAACCCATTTTAATTTTTAATAAAAAGCGATCTAATTGTGCTTCAGGTAATGGATATGTACCTTCATACTCAATGGGATTTTGTGTTGCCATTACAAAAAAGGGCTTTGGAAGATGAATTGTATCTCCATCTACGGTGATTGATCCTTCCTCCATACTTTCAAGAAGAGCTGACTGTGTTTTTGGAGATGTACGGTTAATTTCATCAGCTAGCACAATATTGCCTACAATCGGACCTGGGCGAAATTCAAATTGTAATGTTTTTGGATTGTAAACAGATACGCCTATCACATCTGACGGTAGTAAATCCGGTGTGAATTGAATCCGCTTAAAGCTTGTACCAAGAGATTTGGAAAGTGCTCGTACCATCATCGTTTTTCCTACGCCTGGAACATCCTCTAATAAAACATGTCCCCCTGCAAGTAACGACACTATACTTAACTCTGCAATCTCCCTTTTACCAATCATAACTTTTTCGATATTTCTGATAACTTTTCCGATATGTTCATTCATCATTTGTCCTCCTAGCTGATTTCAATATATTCCACATATTTTAAGCATAACGAAAACACTATGCGAGTACAACTTTCACTTCCCACTTTTTGTGAAAAACAAAATCACCTCACTATTTGACGAGTGAGGTGATTTTAAATCGACGTACGATATGTCGTAATTCGTCGCTGTAGTTTATTTTGTTTATTTGCTTTTGATGAACTTTGAATTAGTTGGTTTATTGTCGTAACAGAATCTCCATTAAACTGGATTCCTTTCACAATTAGCCGTGCCTTACTTTGTACAAGTTTTTTGGCTTTTGGTAAAGCTTTTTTCTTTTTACTGTTATGCTGTTGAAGCTGTTCGCGGGGATCTCGGTAAAAATCTTGCAGTCCACTATTAATAGCATCTGCAAAATGGGTATCCGATAAAATCACACGTGATTTATTACGATAAATACTACTTGTTGTTCCTGTAACACGTGATGTTCTCATTTTCTCCCCCCCGATAATCTTCTTAGGTATTTATATCGACCTATTCACAAAAAGTTTAATAAAGTAAACCTTCAATTAGAGAGACTTTTTCCCCACCAATTGTTCATTTACTTCTTACTACACTTAGATTGCGAGCTAAATTATAAGCCATATGAATCTGTTCATCAAATATTACTAAAAAACCGCATTGCAACATGTGCAACACGGCCGTTTTTATCACTTCCAAAACGTATCAAAAATTGTAATCGGTAAATGACGTTTGTGCATCGAACGAATATAATGACTTTCTATTGTTCTACGCGCTTCTTCAGGAATTTCTTTTCCTTCTAAATAGTCATCGATTTGCTCATATGTCACACCTAACGCAGCTTCATCTGGTAAAGATGGACGATTTTCTTCTAAGTCTGCAGTCGGTGTTTTTTCATATAAATGACCTGGGCAATTTAACTGTTTTAAAATTTGGCGACCTTGGCGTTTATTTAAACGGAAAATCGGCACTAAATCCGCGCCACCATCTCCGAATTTCGTATAAAAACCAGTAACTGCTTCTGCAGCGTGATCTGTACCTAATACGACCCCACCATTCATCGCAGCAATCGAAAATTGCACTTTCATTCGTTCACGCGCTTTTTCGTTTCCTTTTGCAAAATCCGTTAATTCAATCCCCGCATCAGCAAGTGCTTTGACACTCGCATCAACCGCTTCTTTAATATTAACGGTGTAAATTTTCGTTGGTCCAATATAATCTAGTGCATCTTGGCAATCTTGTTCATCTGCTTGTATACCATAAGGTAAGCGTACAGCCCAAAACGAATACTTTTGATTGCCAGCTTCTTCGTTTAATTCATCGATAGCCATTTGCGTTAACTTACCCGTCAGTGTAGAGTCCTGACCACCACTAATTCCTAAGACGAAGCCTTTTACAAAGGCATGTTTTTTTGCATAGTCCTTCAAAAAGTCAATTGTTTTACGAATTTCTTGTTCAACATCAATCGTCGGTAAAACTTTTAATTCCTCTATTATTTGTCGTTGCAACGTGGACACCATCAACACTCCTTATTGTTGTTCGAGTTCTGTTACCATATCGCGCACTTCTCTAATATTGCGCATTTTGTTGTCCCAGCACTTTTGACTTAAATCAACAGGGTATTCTTCTGGGTTTAACGAACGCTTGTATTCGTCCCATAGTAGGCCTAAATTTTCCGTAGCATATTGACGGATTTCTTGTACTGATGGATTTCCATAAACTACTTCACCATGATCAACTACCTTCCGATGAAGTTCTTTTGCTTCAAAATCTGTTACATATTTTGAAACGAATGTATGCACTGGGTGGAACATTTTTATAATATTTTGTGAAGCTGGATTTTCATCGGCCATTGCAATGTAATCCCCCTCAGATTTGCCATTTCTATTATTAATAATACGATAAAGCTTTTTAAGACCTGGCGTTGTTACTTTTTCAGCGTTAGCAGAAATTTTAATTGTATCTTCCATTTCCCCATTCACGTTCTCAATGGAAACCATTTTGTAAACGGCCCCTAATGCTGGTTGGTCATACGCTGTAATGAGCTTCGTACCAATCCCCCACGAATCAACACGTGCTCCTTGTGCTTTTAAATTTAAAATCGTGTATTCATCTAAATCATTAGAAACGATGACTTTTGCATTTTGGAAGCCTGCTTCATCTAACATGCGACGCGCTTCTTTTGATAAGAAAGCTATATCACCACTATCTAAACGGATACCGATAAAGTTAATTTTATTTCCGAGCTCTTTTGCCACTTTAATTGCAGTTGGTACTCCCGATTTTAATGTATTGTACGTATCCACTAAAAATACACAATCTTTATGACGTTTCGCATAAGAATGAAACGCATCATAATCATTTTTATAAGCCTGCACCAATGCATGGGCGTGTGTACCTGAAACAGGAATATTAAATAATTTTCCTGCGCGAACATTCGATGTCGATTCAAAGCCACCAATAACTGCGGCACGAGCTCCCCAAATTGCTGCATCCATTTCTTGCGCACGTCGTGTACCAAATTCCATTGCGACTTCATCGTGTACAACTTGTTTAATACGACTCGCTTTTGTTGCAATTAATGTTTGATAGTTCACGATATTTAAAAGTGCTGTTTCTATTAATTGCGCTTCAACAAGCGGCGCTTCAATTCGAACGATTGGCTCATTTGCAAAAACAAGTTCCCCTTCAATCATCGAATACATCGTACCTGTAAAACGAATTCCCTTTAAATATTCAATGAAATCTTCTTCATATTGCAATTCATCACGTAAATAGGCAATATCCATTTCACTAAACTTAAAATTCTTTAAATAATCTAACATGCGTTCTAAACCTGCAAATACCGCATAGCCATTGCCGAATGGTAACTTTCTAAAATACAGCTCAAAGACTGCTTTTCGGTTGTGAATTCCATCAGCCCAATAACTTTCCGCCATATTGATTTGATATAAATCGGTATGCAAAGCCAAGCTATCATCCACATACTTTTCCTTCATATTAGTTCCCCTTCTTCCAAAACATAATTAGTCATAGTATACACTATCTTAAAAGTATTTCGATGCACGGAGCATACTTTTTCTTACATGTACCACTTATCACATAAGAAAAACAACAAAAAGAAGTACCCCAACTCTTCGTTTTACCAATCAAAAGCCCGCTACTACACTTTATCTCACAATTCGATGAAACTAATCGAAAATACATGTTAGTTTTTCTAACATAAAGGGATTGATTTATTAGAAGGTTCGCTTTAATATGTTAGATAACATAACACAAGGAGTTGTTGAGCATGAAAAAAATCGAAGCAATCATTCGTCCTGAAGTGTTCGCTAAAGTTCGTGAAGGTTTGGCTCTTGAAGGAATTGACGGTTTAAGCATCTCTGAAATTGCTGGCGCCGGTCGTCAAGAAGGTCGAATTGGGTTATTCCGTGGTAACTCATACTCTATGGAATTTTCTCAAAAGTTAAAGCTTGAGATGGTAGTCGACAACGCCAAAGTTCAGCCAATTATCGACGTATTACTACGCGAAGCTTCTACAGGAGAAGTTGGCGACGGGAAGATCTTTATTTATCCAGTAGAACAAGCAATTCGTATTCGCACAAAAGAACTTGGCTCTATTGCCATTGATTAAATAACGGTCACTTAAAAGGAGGAAGCTTATATGACAAATGAAGCATTGGAACTTTCAATCAATTTAGTTTGGGTAATGCTCGGTGCATTCTTCGTATTTTTCATGCACGCGGGATTCGCAATGGTAGAGGCTGGATTTACACGTTCGAAAAACGCAGTTAGCATTTTAATGAAAAACGTTTTAACGATTTCAATCGGAGGGATTGTTTACTACGTAGCAGGTTATGCCATCATGTTTGGTGACAGTGCCGGTGGATTTATCGGTACTTCAGGTTTTGCACTTATAGGCGTTGATGATATCGCATTCTTCGTATTCCAAGCAATGTTCGCAGCAACTTGCGCAACAATTATTTCAGGTGCTGTTGCAGAACGTACAAACATTATGGCTTACATGGCTATAGTTGTCGCCATGACATTATTCGTTTACCCAGTCGTTGGCCACTGGATTTGGCAAGGCGATGGCTGGTTAACAGCTTTAGGTTTCACTGATTTCGCAGGTTCAACAGTCGTCCACTTAACTGGTGCCGTCGGTGCATTGGTTGTCGCAGCAATGGTTGGTCCTCGTATTGGAAAGTATACAAAAGCAGTTGTTAATGTTATTCCTGGTCACTCAATTCCACTTGGTGCATTAGGTGTATTTATTCTTTGGTTAGGTTGGTACGGCTTTAATGGTGCTTCAACATTAGCTGCGGATCCAGCATCAGTACCTGGTGTTATTGCGAACACATTTTTAGCAGCATCTGCTGGTGTTCTTGCAACAGCATTTTATACACGTCTGCGTTACGGTTTTATTGATGGCTCTTTAACACTAAATGGTGCATTAGCCGGCTTAGTTAGTATTACTGCTGGGGCTTTAAACTTAAATATTGGGTTTGCAATTGTCGCAGGTGCTGTCGGTGGTGTCATTTTAGTTGAAGCCGTTCGTTTCATCGAACATAAATTACGCGTTGATGATCCTGTTGGCGCTATCGCTGTTCACGGTATATGCGGTATTTGGGGTACATTAGCAGTTGGTTTATTCGATAAAACTGGTGGTGGTTTAATATATGGTAATGGTGCTACATTACTAGGTGTGCAAGCACTTGGCGTGGCAGCTGTCATCATTTGGACTGCTGGTACAGTAGGAATCGCGACTTACATCATCAAAGTATTCATCCCTTTACGTGTAACAAACGAAGAGGAAGTAGAAGGACTAGACATCGCAGAACACGGTGCCTACGCATACGAAATGCAAGATATGTTCAAAGGTGTTACGAAATCAAATGATAGCTTTGCACAACGCTTAACGAATTTAGGTAAACCGAGTGCTAGCAATATACAAGAGAAACAAATTTAACTTTTGGGTTTCCGAATTCCTTTAGTTACCCCTAGCTAAAGGCAGAACATGCCCCCTAACATGTTCTTGAATCATTCTTTCAAAATATAATTATGAATAGAAAAAGATCTCGTTCCTCCCCCCACAAGTTGAACGAGATCTTTTTCTTATTGTGCATCCCCTTAATTATTGCCTTTGTTTAAAATATAAGATTTAAAAGGAATGCGCTATGACAACATACGCAATACGTTTCGAAGATGTTTGCTTTGAAGCATAGGTTTTCTAGTGTATCCCACATTATTTAACGAGCGTATGCAAAAATTAAAGCTACCGAGAAATTGAGTGAAGTCATTCACAGTATCATAAAAAAGGGTTATGGTATAATCTTTTTAATTCTTCTCTCCCATTTTAGAGGATTGAATTTTTCCTACTTAAACAGAAAACAAGGAGATGTTTTTATGGCACTACGTGATTTTTTCATTTCTTTATCTGAAAACCAAACATTAAGCGACGCTGCACAACAATACGGTCTAAAGCTAGGTGCTGGAAGCATTGTTGCGGGAACGACCATTCCTGAAGTCATGGAAAGTATTAAACAATTAAATTTACAAGGTATCTCTTGTACTGTCGACAATTTAGGTGGATTCGTATCCGATGAAGCCGAGGCTACACAAGCTAAGGAAGAAATTATAACGATGATTGAAGCCATTCATGCAGAAGGTGTTGAGGCTCATATTTCATTAAAGCCTTCTCAACTCGGGTTAGATATTGATATTGATTTTTGCTATGACAACTTACGCGAAATCGTTGAACGTGCAAATGAATACGGGATTTTCGTCAACTTTGACCTGGAAGATCACAATCGATTACAACCTACATTTGATATATTAGAAGAACTACTGAAATCATTCGAAAATGTGGGTACAGTAATCCAAGCATATTTTCACCGCGCAAAAGATGATATCGAGCAATTTAAAGATACGCGTTTACGCATTGTAAAAGGCGCTTACAAAGAGTCTGAAGAAATCGCATATCAAGATAAATTAGATATTGATGTTAATTTTCTTGAGCTCATCGAATACCATTTAACACATGGTCACTTCACATCAATCGCAACGCATGATCATAATATTATTAAGCATGTAAAATACTTCGTTGAGAAGTACAACATTCCGAAAGAAAAGTTCGAATTTCAAATGTTTTATGGCTTCCGAAAGGATTTACAGCTTGAATTAGTACAAGAGGGCTATCAAGTTTGTGTGTATGTTCCATACGGCAAGGATTGGTATGGTTACTTCATGCGCCGCTTAGCAGAACGTCCACAAAACTTAAATCTTGTGACAAAACAAGTGTTTACTAAGAAAACGAACACGGTACTGGCTATTGCAGCAGGGGCATTTATACTTGGCCGTTTAACGAAGAAAAAGTAATATTAGAAAAACATAATTTGCGCCAAAATAGCAAGAATTGATGCCTTTCCATATGTGAACTTCCTTGATAAGTTACTCTTATTCATTAAAAAATCCCTCGTTCTACTCTGGACTATAAGCTACTAGTAACGAGGGATTATTTTATTTGTTCCATCCTTTTTCTTTAAAACGTGCGATGGCTTCGATACGATTTCCTACACCAAGCTTATCTAAAATCGTAGAAATATAATTACGTACGGTTCCTGCTGATAAAAATAGTTCTGCGGCGATTTCTTTTGTCGTTTTCCCTTCAGAAACCAGTTCCAATACTTGACTTTCCCGGTCTGTTAGTGGGTTTTCACTATCTTCTTCATACACAAAATCTACAAGCTCTGGTGCATAAATGCGACGACCGTCCATAATAATACGAATCGAATTTACCAGTTCTTCAATTGGACTGTCTTTTAATAAATAACCACGCACACCGGCTTTACGCGCACGTTCAAAATATCCTGGACGCGCAAATGTTGTTAAAATAATGATTTTACAGTCACTTCCACGTAGTTCTTCCGCTGCATCAAGGCCTGTTTTAATCGGCATTTCAATATCCATAATGCACACATCTGGCTGCAATTCATTGACTATGTCTACTGCTTCTTCCCCGTTTTTCGCAAGACCGACAACTTCCATGTCGTCCTCCATGCTCAGTAACGATTTCATCGCACCAAGTAGCATCCCTTGATCTTCTGCTATGACGATTCGAATCATATCATTTCTCTCCTTTTTGATGAGTAATCGCTAACGGTATTGTCATCATTACCGTCGTCCCCTCACCCACTTCACTTTCTATTTCAATTAAACCATTTAAAAATTCAATGCGCTCTTGCATTCCTTTTAAACCGTTGCCACCTTCATACAGTTGAGAACGTTCAAAGCCCTTCCCATTATCTAAAATTGTTATTTTAAATTCATCCTCACTTTGATAAAACGTAATTCGACAAAGTGTGGCCTCACTATGCTTGACGATATTTGTTATAACTTCTTTCAAACACATACTAATGACGTTCTCCGCTAATGTTGGCATTTTGATTTCTGCCGCATCGCCATTTAAACGCAATTTGATTTGTGCTGCCTTTAAAATTTGTTCTACACGGTACAACTCTTCTTCAATACGGACTGTACGCATATCTGCTACGAGTTCACGTACTTCTTTGAGTGCAATACTCGCTGTTTGACGAATGTCTTTAATTTCTAAAATAGCTTGCTGCGGATTTTTCTCCACTAAACGTGACGCTAAATCACTTTTTAAGCCTATCATCGATAATTTTTGACCGAGTGTATCATGTAAATCACGTGCAATACGTTGACGTTCTTCAAAAACTGTCAGTTCTGAGATACGTTCACGTGCCGTTTCTAATTCCCCTTCTAAGTTTTCGCGCTTCGTTCTTGAAAAAAGTGTAAATGGTAGAAGCACAACGCCTAACATATTAATAATAATAAACGGCGTTTGTGTTAAATATAGATCAAGATAAATGAAATAACCGCCAACAATCGACAGCACGGTAAAGCCAATATGTAAGCCGTACATAATATAAAACCCGACCGATTGCTTAATATTTCCAATAAAAAATGCAGTAAACAGTGATAAATACACATAGCCAAAAAATAGTGTCATCACAATGTTGAGCACCATTTGGAAGCTAATCCACATATACCTCAAGCCATTTTTCGATTTGAATGAAAAAAAATGGCATAAAAAATAAAATAAAATCAATATAACGCCAACGATAATTTGCCACAATGTAAATGAGTGGATAATAAAGAAAAACGGTAAAATGCAAAAGATTATCCAAATATATATACTTAACATCGGGCTTTTCGGAATGATACTATACCAAGTTTGCATAACAGCCTCAATTCTTTTTTTTCTTTCTATTATAACAAAATAGGTACCTCAAGTTAAAAAATGAGGTACCTCCAATTTTATTTGCTTATATTTTGCTTATGACGCTTTTTGTTGAACACTTACGGTTTCTTTTTCAGCCGCTTCTTTAAATGTAACAAAGCGGTAATTTTCTGGATCATATAATTTATAACGAATCGATTCTAAGCTTGTCTTAATCGTAATTGTTGTTGCCTTTTGCAACGGTTTAATCGATTCATGTGCATCTTCTAATTTATAGTTCGGAACACGCGGTGCTAAATGGTGTACGTGATGGAAGCCGATATTACCTGTCACCCATTGTAACAATTTCGGTAATTTATAATAAGAACTACCTTCTACTGCTGCCTTCACATAATCCCAGTCAGAATTCACTTCAAAGTATGAATCCTCATAGGTATGCTGAATGTAGAACAACCAAATGCCTAAAGATCCTGCGATGAAAAGTGTTAATCCATGCACTAATAAAAACGTTGTCCAACCAAAGCTAATAATTAACGTTGAACAAACGGCAAGTAATACGATGTTCGTCATATAGGTGTTCATACGCTCTTTACGTTTTGCATCTTTACGATTGAAACGGTTTAATACAAGCACCATATACAGTGGCCCTAAGCCAAACATAACAAGGGGGTTACGATATAAACGGTAACCTAAACGCGCTAATTTTGACTTTTCTAGATATTCTTCTACTGTTAACATTTCGATATCGCCAATTCCACGCTTCTCCAAGTTCGAACTTGTCGCATGGTGAATCGTATGCTCACGTTTCCATTTTTCGTATGGGAATGATGTAAAAATCCCAGTCATGAAGCCAATAATATCGTTTGCTTTTTTACTTTTAAAAAATGAACCATGAGTACAGTCGTGAAAAATAATGAACGAACGTACAACAAATCCTGAAGCAATAACGCTACATAACGCTGTTAACCACGGTGAAACTTGTAGCAGCGCATAGCCAGCTCCCCAAATTAATAATAATGGTAATATTGTATTTAATAATTGTTGAATACTAGTTCGTGTTTCAGATTTTGCAAACGGCGCAATGTCTTTACGTAGCTGCTTTGTTTTTTCTGCATCGGTCTTAGCCATATTAAATCCCTCTTTCCTCAAAATCGTTACGTTTATCGTAATCAATTTGAGGATATAGAAAAACGCTCAAACATCATATCTTTTTTATGACAGATGTCATATGACCAGGTGACAATTTATCATACTACTCATTTTCTTGTGGATTTTGTGGTCCCTCTAAATCTAATTGATAAAATACTAAATCTAACCAACGGCCAAATTTATAACCCGCATTTTGGATCGTACCACTGTATGTAAACCCTAATTTTTTGTGGATGTAAAGACTTGCTTCATTTTCCTTATCAATGCAAGCAACCATCGTTTTTACGTCATGTGTGCGTGCATAATCAATCAATTCATCCATCAGTTTCCCAGCGATACCCTTTTTGTAGTGGTTTTTGTGCACATACACCGAATGCTCTACTGTGTAATGGAATGCGGGGTATGGACGAAATGAACCATATGTTGCATAACCTGTTACTTCTCCGTTTTCTTCATAAACGAATAATGGTTCACCTGCTTGTTTTTTTGCTTCAAACCAAGCCATGCGCTGCTCTAAGGTTTGCTCCTTATACATATAAATTGCTGTTGAATTTATTATGTTGTCATTAAAGATTCCTAAAATCGCTTCTACATCGGTTGCAGTTGCTTGTCGAATCATTTGAATTCCTCCTAAAAAGCCGCCTATTGATAAGATGACTCAATATACTTATACATTAAAGTAACGTGCATCAGGATGTGCAAACACTATCGCAGATACACTTGCTTCTGGTTCCATCATAAAGCCTTCTGTTAATTGTACGCCAATATCTTCTGGCTTCAATAGGTCAAAAAGCTTTTCCTGATCTTCTAAATTCGGACATGCTGGATAGCCAAAGCTAAAACGTTGCCCTTGGTACTTCGCCGCAAAACGATCACGCATCGTGAAATCCGTTGCATCGGAAAAGCCCCACCAGTCACGGATTTCCTGATGAATACGCTCAGCAAAACCTTCTGCAAGTTCTAGAGCCGTTGCTTGTAGTGCGTGGCTTTCTAAAAACTTACCGCTTTCTTTTAATCGGCGCGCTTTTTCACTAACACCATAGCCTGCCGAAACAAGCATTAACGCAACATAATCCATTTCTCCACTAGCAACTGGCTTTAAAAAGTCCGCCAAGCAAAGGAATGGGGCCACTTGTTGACGAGGGAAAGTGAAGCGTTTAATTTCTGTCTTTTGGTCCTCTGGGCTATAAATTACTACATCATCTCCATCTGCCTGTGCAGGGAAGAATTGATACATACCCGATGCCTTTAACGTATCTCCGCTTAAATAACGTGTTACTAATTCGCTTAGTTGTAATGCACGTGTGTCCTGATCAGCAAGCAGTTGCTCTAAATTGCCCTTCAAGCCTAAATGATGTCCAATTAATGTACGCATATTTACATATGGCTGCAAATGCGCAATCGAATAATTACGTTTAATATGACGTGATAAATCCTTTGGTATAAATACTTGTGCATCACCTACTGTTCGTGTCGGCTTTTCTAGAGTGGCAATTACTGGTCGAGCCGCGCGTTTTGCATCGGAATCGATACGCTTTTCTCGTGATTCCTGCAGTTCATATAAAAGCTGATCGCGCTCTTTCGGGTTCATTAAACGATTAGCCTGCTCTAATCCTTGCATCGCATCTTTTGAATAAATAACTGGTCCATCATACTGATCTGCAATTTTTGTCTCTGTAAAGCGACGTGAAAGTGCAGCACCCCCAACAAAGATTGGTACATCAATACCCGCTTCCTTGAAGTCTTGTGCAGTAATGACCATTTGCTGTGCAGATTTCACGAGTAATCCCGATAACCCAATGAAATCTGGCTTTTCTTTACGAATTGCTTCGATTAATTGCGCTGGCGTTACTTTAATACCTAAGTCCACAACGCGGTAGCCATTATTACTCAAAATAATATCGACCAAGTTTTTGCCGATGTCATGAACGTCACCTTTTACTGTTGCTAATACCATCGTGCCTTTATTTGCACTTGAATCGCCTTTTTCCATAAACTGTTCTAAATGTGCAACGGCTGCCTTCATAACTCCCGCACTCTGCAGTACTTCCGCAACAATTAATTGATTGGCATTAAATAAACGACCTACCTCAGCCATACCTGCCATTAAAGGTCCGTTAATGACTTCAAGCGGCGTATTAAAAATTTCCAGTGCTTTATTTAAATCATCGATAAGCCCTTCTTTTGTGCCTTCTAAAATATAATACGCTAAACGCTCTTCCACCGTTGCAGGCAGTTCTTTTACGACTGCATCCTTCTTTTTATCACGATAAAAGTCGGTAAATACTGCTAGTGTTTCATCATTCGTGTTGAAAATTAAGTCGTTTGCTAACTTAATTTCCTCTTCTGGAATAGAAGCATAACGCTCTAACTTTTCGGTATTCACAATCGCATAATCGAGCCCTGCTTGTGTACAGTGATATAAATACACCGCATTTAATACTTCTCTTCCCACTGGAGGTAATCCGAATGATACATTACTTACCCCAAGTACCGTTAAACAGCCTGGTAAATGTTCTTTTATTAAACGAATTCCTTCGATTGTTTCTTCTGCCGCGCCGATGTATTGCTCGTCTCCTGTTCCGACTGGGAACATTAGCGGATCAAAAATAATGTCTTCGGGTGCCATGCCCCATTTTTCGGTAAGCAATTGATACGAACGTTTAGCAACTTCTAACTTTTTCTCACGCGTAACAGCCATTCCGATTTCATCAATCGTTCCGACAACTAGTGCTGCCCCATACTTTTTCACAAGTGGCATCACCGCATCAAATCGTTCTTCCCCATCTTCTAGGTTAATAGAATTGATGATGGCTTTCCCTTGTGAAAACTTTAGAGCGGTTTCTAAGACATGTTCATCTGTTGAATCAATCACGAGCGGTACTTTTACTTTTTTCACCACTTCCTGCATGAAGTTTTTCATATCTTCTACTTCATCACGGTCAGGATTTGCTAAACAAATATCGATCACATGGGCTCCATTTTTTACTTGAGCACGCGCAATTTCAGCCGCTTCTTCAAACTTGCCCTCAATAATTAAATTTTTAAATTTCCGTGAACCAATTACATTTGTACGTTCTCCGATAAATAACGGGCGCATTGAATCCTCATATTGTAGTGGTTCAATGCCTGATACCACGTGACCATGTGTGCTTTGTTTTGGTTTACGCGGTGCGATACCAATAAGGGCTTCTCGAATCGCCGCAATATGCGCTGGTGTTGTTCCGCAGCAACCTCCGACGATATTTAACCAACCTTTTTCCGCAAAGCCTAGCAGTTTTTTGGATAGAGATTCTGGTGTTTCATGGTAACAGCCTTCCTCATCAGGTAAGCCTGCATTCGGATAACAGCTAATATAACCATTTGAAAGTTCTGCTAACGAACGGATGTGGTCAGTCATAAATTCTGGACCTGTCGCACAGTTTAATCCCACTGATAATGGCTTAATATGCTCAATTGAAATGTAAAACGCTTCGATGGATTGCCCTGCTAACGTTGTGCCCATCGGTTCAATTGTTCCTGAAATCATGACAGGTAACTCTTTTCCGACTGTATCAAATGCACGGCGAATTGCGATTGTTCCCGCTTTTACATTTAGCATATCTTGGGACGTTTCAAGAAGAAGTATATCCGCTCCTGCTTCGACTAACGCCTTCGCTTGCACATAAAAATTTTGTTCTAGCTCTTCAAAGGTAATGCCGCCTGTAACTGATATTGTTTTTGTCGTCGGTCCCATTGCCCCTGCAACGAAGCGCGGCCATTCTGGCGTTGAAAATTCTTTTGCAGCATCTAGTGCTATTTCAACGGCACGCTGATTAATTTCTACTGCTTTTCCGCCTAAATCATATTCATTTAATACAAGCGGTGTTCCGCCAAATGTATTTGTACAAATAATGTCTGCACCAACCTCTAAATACGCGCGGTGAATTTTCTCTAAAACGTCTGGACGTGTTAAGACTAAATTTTCATTACAACCATCTAATGGTTCTCCACCAAAATCTTCATAGGTTAAATTTTCATTTTGAAGCATCGTCCCC
>JAZUES010000077.1:0-5950 GCA_045640265.1 Solibacillus sp. | reverse complement strand
CAAATCAACGCATCTTACCGCTCGTAAAATGGTCATCAAGCTTGGTGGTAGTACATTAGAAGGTCTTAATGAGGCCTTCTTTCGCAATTTCAAGGCATTACAAGCACAAGGAATCCAGTTAATTATTACACATGGTGGCGGGCCAGCAATAAATCGTGAATTAGCATTAGCAGATATCAAGTCACATACAGTAAACGGATTACGTGTAACAAGTGAAGAAATGATTGGGCTCGTACAATCAACACTAATTGGCAAAGTTAATCCAGCACTCGTACATGAGTTAACAGCAGCTGGTATTTCAGCAGTTGGCTTAAATGGTTTTGATGGGCAGTTATTAGAAAGCACATTTCTCGACCAATCGACATATGGCTTTGTGGGCGAAGTAACAAGCGTCAATACAAAGCTAATCGATGCCTTAGTAAGAGAGGGATTTGTTCCAGTAATTGCCTGTATAGGAGCAACAAATGACGGACAAGCGCTTAATATTAATGGTGATACTGTTGCAAGTGAAATTGCATTAGCAGTTGGTGCAGACTGCTTATTACTAGTTACCGATGTTGCAGGTATTCGCATAAATGACGTGTATCAAAAGGAAGTTTCGCCAGCTCAAATTGAACAATGGATTCATGAAGAGCATATTTATGGAGGCATGATTCCAAAAGTGCAAGGTGCATTAAATTGCTTGAAAGCGGGCATTCCGTCCGTACAAATTGTCAATGAAACATTAAAAGGTACAACTATTTTAAAGGAGGAGCTTATCAAATGAGTGCATTATTTCAAAATTACGCAAGAAGACCCTTCGCAATTGTCGAAGGGAAAGGAACAGAAGTTTTTGATACATTAGGAAAGCGTTATTTAGACTTCACGAGCGGAATTGCCGTTTGCAGTCTAGGTCATGCACATCCTTCTATCGTAGAGGCCATTCAAAAACAAAGTAAAAAGCTTTGGCATATTAGTAACTTATTTGAAAGCCCAGGTCAGGAACAATTAGCGGCATCATTAGTAAAAGATTTACCGTTATCGTATGCATTTTTCTGTAACAGTGGCGCTGAAGCAAATGAAGCAGCTATTAAATTAGCACGCAAACATACAGGTAAACATAAGATTATCGTGTTTGAAAAAAGCTTCCACGGTCGTACATTCGGTGCGATGAGTGCAACAGGGCAAGATAAGGTTCGTAATGGCTTTGGTCCATTAGTAAGTGAGTTTATTACGTTACCATTTAATGATGTGGATGCACTAAAAGCTGCAGTGGACGATGAAACAGCGGCGATTATGCTAGAAATGATTCAAGGTGAGGGGGGCGTTAATTCAGTAACCGATGAATTTGCAAGTGCCATTCGTGAAATTCAGCAAGCATCTAATATTTTAGTCATTGTCGATGAAGTGCAAACTGGTATTGGTCGTACAGGTACGCGATTTGCATTTGAACAAACGGTTATTAAACCAAATATTGTATCGATGGCTAAAGGACTTGGTGGCGGTTTCCCGATTGGAGGTATATTAGGAACGGAAGAACTGTTTGAAACATTTAATGCTGGTACACATGGTACAACATTCGGAGGCAATCCACTAGCAGTAGCGGTCGCACAAACGGTCATTGATCAAGTATTTGATGAATCATTTTTAAATAATGTAAAACAAAAATCTACATATTTAATTGAAAAGTTAACAGAAGCATTTCCGCAAGACAAATATACTATTCAAGGAAAGGGTTTAATGCTTGGTTTAGGACTTGGTGGGGAGGACGTAGCGCCTTTTGTAACGGCACTTGATGGGGCTGGTTTGTTAACAGTAGCAGCAGGACCGAAAGTGATTCGTTTATTACCACCATTAACTGTATCTGAAAAAGAGATTGATGAAGCAGTAGCTATTTTGAAATCAGTTATTCTTAAATAAAAAAGTGTGATTCTCCTAATTGTTTTGATTAGGGAATCACACTTTTTTTATTCACCTGTTAAATCTGAAAAATCAAAGTCAAAGTCATCAATGGAATCATCTGGTTCTTCTTCTGGATCATCTGATTCAACCGGATCAATCGGTTCAATCGGTTCTTCAACAGGCGGTGTAATTTCTATGATTTCGCCTATTTCATTTGAATAAGTAGATTCTAATCCTGTAATATCGACTGCTACAACAACGTAACGTGTACCTGGTGATACATTAATTCGTAAATCTTCGTATGATTTCTTGGATGCAACGATAGATTGTGAACCATTTGAAATATTATATACACGATAGCCGACTACATCATTTGAAGCAGATGCAGACCACGATAATGTACCGTTTGATAATGTAGCAAATACAGCAGTTGGTGCAGAGCCATCAGCAGAGAACTGCGCCCCTGTTGAAACACCATTGCCTGAGCTGAATGATAATAGTTTAGATGCATCGCCACCTAGTTTGCCAAGCATACGATCGATAAATGTTTGGTTTAACCCGTAGCCCTGCATTTCAACAAATTCTGTTGGTGTTGTAGATAAAGCTGCATAAGAACTACCATTCATAATAACTGTTGTAGATGAAACAAAACTATCATCTGGCTCTGTTGGTAAAGAGATATTTTTATTAAATAAATCAGAAGTTACTAAACCAGCACTCGCACAAGATGAGGATGGTGCTAATCCAGAAATACCACAGAATTCTGCAGTCACTACGCCGGCAGGTTTCTTAAAGCTTTCTTTTACTCCGATATATTCAGTATCAATATCATATAATGCATTCATGTAATTCGCCCAAAGTGTATTAACACGATAACTTGGGTGTTGATACTTATTATTAAATGCAAATAATGTTCTCGGTTGGTCATAGCCTAACCACACGCCTATTGAAATATTTGGATTGTAACCAACTAGCCAAACATCTTTATGGTCCTGAGTTGTACCAGTTTTGGCGGCAAAGTCAGACGAGAACTTTAATAAGCTTTGCGCACGTGATGCAGTACCACCTTGTTTTAAGACGTCACGTAGCATATCCGTCATCATATAGGCTGTTTCTTCACTAAAGACATCGACTGGCTCTACTTCGTGTTGATAAACGATATTTCCATCTAAATCTTCAATTCTTTCAATCATATAGGCATCAACGAATTTACCACCATTGGCAAATGTCGCATAGGCATTTGTGTTTTCTTCAACAGTAGCCCCGTGGGTTAATCCACCGATAGCTGTCGATAAGTTGACATAGTCACCAGCAGTTAATTTGGAAAAGCCCATTTTTTCTAAATACGTAGCAGGGCGTCGATCTAATATCGAATCGTATAAGCGTAATACTGGTAAGTTTTGAGAAGAAGCTAACGCTTGTCGTGCAGGGATAATCCCAAGCTCTTGATCGGGATTATAGTTTACTGGTTTATAATCATCGTATTCACGAACGAATTTTACATCGACAACCGGACTACCTGCACCGATAACACCATACTCAAGTGCTGGGGCATAGGCAAGTAATGGCTTCATCGTTGAACCATTTGATCGATAAGCTTGTGTTGCATGATTTAATTGTTCTAATGAATGGTCGCGACCACCCACAAAGCTTAAAATTTTTCCTGTTTTGTTATCAATGACAATACTACCTGTCTGAACAGGAACGTCCACTTCAACTTCTTCGCCTGTTTCAGGGTCCTTCACCTTTTTCTTATATGTTTGACCATATAAAGTGAATTCGTCTGTTACGGTTTGCATTGCATCATACATATCTTTGTCGATTGTCGAATAAATACGATAGCCACCAGAACGAATCGTACGGTCTGCTAAAATTGTATATTTTTCATTTATATTGGATTCTTCTTTTAAACGTGCAGGGTCAATTCCATCCTTTTCAGCAAGCATTTGCGCAAAAATTTCTTTTGTACGCGTTTCAAGCTCCGCTGTTAACCAAGGGTATTGATCTTCTGGACGTTCTTCGTAGTCTTTAAGGTCTTGGGTAATATCATAAGTAATTGCTTGTTCATATTCTTTTTCAGAAATATAGCCGACCTCTTGCATGCGGTATAATACCGTTTTCATTCGGTCAACACCAGGCTTTATTCCTTCTACACTCTTTTTCTCACCTTTATTTGTAAAAGGTGTATATTTGAAAGGTGCTTGCGGAATACCAGCAATATAGGCCGCCTGTGGTAAATTCAGTTCAGATGCTTTTATACCGAAAATTCCCTGTGCCGCCGTTTCAATACCTGCGATGTTTCGGCCAGATGAATTACGTCCATAAGGAATGATATTTAAATAAGCCTCTAAAATTTCTTCCTTTGTCATAAAGTGTTCTAAACGATAGGCGAGTAAAATTTCCTTTGCTTTACGTTCATACGACACTTCATTCGTTAAAATTTGATTTTTGATTAATTGTTGTGTAAGTGTTGAACCACCTGTTTGCGTAGAAGAGTTCGATACGTCTTGTAAAAGTCCACGTATTACTGCTTTTGGCACAATACCAGGGTGTTCACGGAAGTATTCATCTTCTGTAGCAAGTACAGCATTGATGACCATTGGTGATATATTGGCAAGTGATGTTTCGCGACGGTCTAAATCTGTACGAATTTTTCCAATGTAAAGATCATTTGCAAAATAAATTTCACTTGTTTCTTCATAGCTAAAAATTTGCTCACGCATTTCTTCCTTCGATCGTAAAGGCTCGTCCTTTACTAATGAAGCGAAGTAACCTGCACCGACACTGCCGACAAAGATTGTAACTGTGACAAGAAAAATAATAGCTAAAAGGAATAAGTTCCAAAATACACCGCCCGTGATCCGGAAGTGGCGCATCGATTTTGAGGAAACAAGGATTTCGATTTTTTCATTTAATTTTTCAAGCCATTCTTTCACATTATCGACCTCCTAAAATCTTGTTTATTATAGCATATTTGTTAACTGAACGAACATAGTTATTGACAACGAGCGTTTATTAGGTAGAATAAAGAATATAAATTTTCAAGCATAGATGAGTTTGCAGTAGTGAAGACATTCCCTGTTTTAGAGAGCTAGCGGTTGGTGAAAGCTAGACAAAGTGATTTCATGAATTACGTACTTGGAGCTTGAACGGTTCGTCACGATATAGACGCTTAAAGTGGAAGAAAATTTTTTCTTCAAGCCGGGTGGTACCGCGTTAAATTAAACTATTTGACGTCCCTGCATGCAATTTGCGTGTAGGGACGTTTTTATTTTACCTACATGCAGGACAAAACATGTAAAAGGAGAGTTTCACAATGAATGAATTATTACAGGATTTAGAGTGGCGCGGTTTGTTATACCAACAAACTGATGCTGAAGGAATGGAAAAATTACTTAACGATCAAAAGGTTTCATTATACGTTGGTGTTGACCCAACAGCTGATTCTATGCACATCGGTCACATTGTTCCATTATTAACATTACGTCGCTTCCAAAAAGCAGGCCACACACCTGTATTATTAGTAGGTGGCGCAACAGGTACTGTAGGGGATCCTTCAGGTCGTTCTGAAGAGCGTCAATTACAAACGATGGAACAAATCAATAAAAACGTACAAGGTCTAAAAAAACAAATGGAACGTCTATTTGATTTTTCATCAGATGCTGAGAACGGTGCAGTTTTAGTAAACAATCATGATTGGATCGGACAATTGTCATTAATCGATTTCCTACGTGATTACGGGAAATTAATTAACGTAAACTACATTTTAAATAAAGACGTTGTATCTTCACGTTTAGATAACGGGATTTCATTTACTGAGTTCACATACACACTGATCCAAGGAATCGACTTCAACCACTTATACGACAATCATAATGTCCGTATTCAAGTTGGTGGTTCGGACCAATGGGGGAACATTACAACTGGTTTAGAAATGATTCGTAAAACACATGACGAAGACGCAAAAGCATTTGGTATTACAATTCCACTTGTAACAAAAGCAGATGGTACGAAATTTGGTAAATCTGCAGGTGGTTCTGTATGGTTAGACGGTGAGAAAACATCTCCG
>JAZUES010000076.1:0-32431 GCA_045640265.1 Solibacillus sp. | reverse complement strand
AATGTCTTGCACTCATTCAGGAGGTATGTTAAATTATTATGGTATGTGAAATATCGAACTGAAATATAGATTTCAGATTCAGCTGTAAGGAGGAATTTTACAATGCCAAAACAATGCGTAATTACTGGCCGTAAAGCTCGTTCGGGTAACAACCGTTCACACGCTATGAACTCTTCTAAACGTACTTGGGGTGCTAACCTTCAAAAAGTTCGTATCTTAGTTGACGGTAAGCCTAAACGTGTATGGGTTTCTGCCCGTGCTTTAAAATCAGGTAAAATCGAACGCGTTTAATCGCGTTAAGAGCATCGACTAACGTTGATGCTCTTTTTTATTTTTTAAAATAAAAATGGTTCTAACACATGTAAACGTGCTAGAACCATTTTTATTTATTCTTTTTTCTCTTTTCGAAACAACTTTACACAGCCTCTTGCCATACCACTTAGCCATTTTGGTAATTGAAATGTGTAAACTTTCACCAAGCGTCCCCCTCTAATCTTTACTCCTTATCATCAAGCATATGCCGCCCTCAAACGAAATAGACCCTTCTCTTAGCAGTTCATTGCTCGTAAAGCGAGACGTCCTTTGTTCAATCATTTCATCGGTTGTTTCATATTTAACACCGCGCAATGTAACATTATGCAATATTTCACCATAGGCAAAGAACGATACATACTTAAATGGAGACTTCGTTAATGTATGAATCCCTGGTAAAAGAAATTGAATTTCATTATGAGGATTGATGATTTTAAATAAAATATGCGGATACTTTGCTTGTAATGTATAAAGCGACCTTAAGGCAGCTTCATAATGGTCTAAACGTCCTCCCGTAACACCTGTTAACCATATTTCTGTTGGTTCATAATGAATCGCATGAAGTAATGCTAGATCGGTGTCAGTTTCATTTTTTTCTGCTTGGAATTGCTCGACATGCGAAACAACTTCAGAAATTCGCGCATATTCATCCGCTGTTACCGAATCAAAGTCTCCAACAATCGTATGTGGAATAATGTTTTGATCGATTAAATAAAGCGCACCTCGGTCAACACCAATCCATTTATCGGCTGTTAAAGAAAAAGCGACCTCACTTAAGGGGCCGCCCGCGCAAATGGCTACAATCATTTTATTGCATCCATTCCAGCTTGTTTAATTTCTTGTAAAGCTTGTGCGCGATCTTCTTTACCATAAATTGCAGAGCCTGCTACAAAAATCGTTGCGCCTGCTTTTGCACAAGGGATAATTGTTTCGGCATTAATACCACCATCAATTTCGATATCAATAGCTAAGCCACGCTCTTTAATGATTTTTGATAATGCGGCAACTTTCGGTACAACCGATTTGATGAATTTTTGACCACCAAATCCAGGGTTTACTGTCATGAATAGCACCATATCAATATCTTCTAGAACATGTTGTATCGTTTCGATTGGTGTATGTGGATTTAATACAACACCTGGCTTCACACCGTATGAACGAATTAACTGAATCGTCCGATGTAAATGACGACAAGCTTCTACGTGAACTGTAATATAATCAGCACCTGCTTTTGCAAATTGTTCAATGTACTGATCTGGATTTTCGATCATTAAATGAACATCCATAGGTAATGTAGAAAGTGGACGAATAGCTTCTAATGCAATCGCACCAAATGAAATATTCGGAACAAAATGCCCGTCCATTACATCAATATGAATGAGCTCAGCTCCTGCTGTTTCTACTTCTTTCACTTCTTGACCTAATTTTGCAAAATCGGCTGCTAAAATTGATGGTGCAATTTTAATCATGATTAGTACCTCGGCTTTCGATCTGTAATTTCTTCTAAAAATTGTTCATAATGTTTATAGCGATAGAGACGAATTTCTCCCGTTTCTACCGCTGCTTTAACGGCACATTTCGGTTCTTTTGTGTGTAAACAACCACGGAATTTGCAATCTTCACTAATGCGTTGGAATTCTGGTAAACAAGAAGTCAGCTCTTCTTTTTCAATTGTATCAAAATCAAACGAACTAAATCCTGGTGTATCAGCAAGCAAGCCCCCACACACTTCGATTAACTCAACATGACGCGTCGTATGTTTCCCACGACCTAGGCTTTTTGAAATAATCCCAGTTTTCAAGTCTAATTCAGGTAATAAAGTATTTAATAAGGTTGATTTTCCAACACCAGATTGTCCTGCTAATACGGAAGTTTTCCCTTGAAGAATCGGCTGGATTTTTCCTATTAAAGAAGGATCATCAATAAACGTTTGAATGATTTCATAGCCAATTGCTTCATAATCCGCAATGTACTGCTGTAAGTTCTTAAGTTCGGATTCATTTAGTAAATCCATCTTTGTTAAAATAATGATTGGTTGTACATGGAACGACTCTAATACGACTAAAAAGCGATTTAATAACACCGTATTAAAATCTGGTTCTTTCGCTGAAAAAACAAGCAATGCTTGATCAACATTGGCAATAGGTGGACGTACTAATGCATTTTTGCGTTCATGAATTTTTTCAACAGAACCGTCTGATTCGCCATCGTACGTATAGTCAACAAAATCACCTACTAATGGCGATTCACCACGATTACGGAAAATCCCACGTCCGCGGCATTGAATAAGTTTACCTTCTTTTTCAATGTAATAATAACCACTTAATGCCTTTCGAATTTGGCCTTGCGCCATCTAATTCCTCCTTATTACGGTAAACTGTCATACGTGATTGAATTACTTTCGATGACATTTTTATCTCGAACAATTTTATATGCTGCTTTATCGCCTTCTACAATGACAAGCTGAATTAAATATGTTGTTTGCTCTGTAATAACAATCTTATCAATTGGTTCGATCATTGTATGCGTTTTATCCTGAATATAAATCTCTACCGTTTGTTCCATACCTTCCTCAAAAGGCTCATACGGGATTTCAATTGAAAGTGAATATAATTTTTCTTTTTTCGCTTTTGGTCCTTTTGATAGTACGACATAAATCGTTTCACCTTTTGTAAGCTCTTTTCCTTCTTTTGGTGATTGTTCTAAAACACTTCCTGCCGGTACCGAATCAGAATACTTTTCATCTGTTACTTTAATTTTAAAGCCTGAACTTCTTTCGTATGCTTTAAGATTTGCTTCATTATAGCCATGTAAGCTAGTAACTTTCTCCGCTTTACGACCTTTACTAACTGTTAAAAGGACGTCCGTCTCTTTTATAACAATTTCTTCGCCATTTTCTGGAGACTGCTCGATAATTTTCCCGCTATCTTCATCAGAGTATACATAATCCACGTCTACACTTTTAAATCCTTGTTGCTCTAATATAGACCGCACTTGCTCTTCTTGATCACCGACAAAATCATCCATAGAGACCGTTTCTTTCCCAATACTAACCATTAAATCGATAACCGTTCCTTTGACCTTTTCATGTCCGGCATTCGGATTTGTTTCAATTACTCGTCCTGCTTCAACTTCTTCATGATTTAGCTCTTCTTGCTCACCAATTTTGAAACCTGCATTTTTTAATTCTTGAATTGCTTCTTCAACCGGCTTATTTGTTACATCAGGCACTGGCACTTTATTTGGTGTTAAGGCAAATGCTAAAACCGTTCCAATAATTGCCAAAGCAACGATAATCCCCACAATTAATGGCCATTTCTTCATTGATTTTTTCTTAGGTAATACTGGCTCTACTGGCTCTTTTTTAAGTAATACAGTTTCCTCAGTCACTGAATTTCTCACATTTTTTATTGGTTTGGGATCTTTAATAATAGGAATAATTTTCGTTGCATCATTATCAATAGGTGGCATAAATTTTGGCTCGTTAGTGCGTTGTATTGATAAACAACTTTCTAAATCAGCTTCCATTTCCTCTGCTGAATTGTAACGATGATTCGCATCCTTGGCTGTTGCCTTTAATACAATATTTTCAACGCTTTGTGGAATCGATGCATCAAACTCACGAACAGAAGGCGTTTCAGATTGTAAATGCTTTAATGCAATAGAAACCGCCGATTCACCAGAAAACGGTAGTTCCCCTGTTAGTAATTCATAAAAGACAATTCCAAGGGCATAAATATCAGATTTCATCGTCGCTAACCCGCCACGCGCTTGCTCAGGTGATAAATAATGAACCGTTCCTATCACTGAATTCGTTTGTGTATACGATGTTGCTCCTAGTGAAGTTGCAATACCAAAATCAGTGATTTTTACATTGCCATCTTCATCCATCAAAATGTTTTGCGGTTTAATATCACGATGAATAATTCCATTTTCATGGGCATGCGCCATCGCAGAAGTTAACTGCTTCATAATATGCACACTACGCGCTGCAGATAAAGGAGAAAACTCTTGTATGTATTGTTTTAATGTTTTCCCTTTAATGTATTCCATGACGATGTAGTGCATATCTTCATCTTCCCCGACATCAAAAACCGTAACGATATTCGGATGTGTAAGACTTGTTGCAGACAATGCTTCACGCTGGAAACGACGGTGTAATTCTTCTTCATTTGTAAAATCATAACGTAAAATCTTAATCGCTACATCACGATTTAAAATGATGTCATGTGCTAGATACACATTTGACATACCGCCTCCACCAATTAGTTGTAAAATTTTATAACGGCCACTAATGTGTTTTCCTACAAGCATTCCTACACCTCCTGCCCTGTTGTCATCAAAATAAGGGAAATATTATCTTCTCCGCCACTATCATTGGCCTGCTGTACTAACTTTTTACCTTTTTCTTGTATCGAATTCGGTAACGTAATAATCGCTGCCATTTCATGGGGTGTTAATTTATTGCTCAAACCGTCTGAACATATTAGTAAATAGGCTTCATTTGTTAACGTCATTTCATAAAAGTCTGGTTCAATTGAAACTTCTGTACCTAGCGCTTTTAAGATGAAATTGCGTTGTGGATGGTGTTGTGCTTCTTCTTCACTGATCTCACCGTTTTCCACTAAAATATTGACATATGAATGGTCTCGTGTAATTAACTCTACTTCGTTTTTTGTAAAATGATAGACCCGACTATCGCCGACATGACTAATTAAGCAGTCATTATGATCAATTAGTATAGCAATCATCGTCGTGCCCATACCAGTACAATTTTCGTGCGTTAATGAATATTGATAAATTGTTTGATTAATATGCGAGACAGCATCGCGCAGCCAATCCTTTTGTAATGACTTCGATGCTAAATTCTGTGCATCGACTTTTAGAAAAAGCTGTTGCATGCCCGTAATCGCCATTTCACTTGCTACATCGCCTGCGTTATGACCACCCATACCATCTGCCAAAATTGCAAGCTTAAAATGATCAGGACGCTCAAAAAACGCGGCCCGATCTTCATTTATTGTTCGCTTTAACCCAATATCACTTTCCACTGTAAAGTTCACTATTAGTCCACCTACTTTGTTTCTTGTGATCGTTCTTGTGCACGTAACTGGCCACATGCAGCCGCAATATCTGCGCCTTGCTCACGACGAATCGTTACGTTAATACCTTTCTCTTTCAATATTCTTTCGAAGGCGAAAATTTTACTACGAGATGTACGGATATAATCGCGTTCTGGTACGTAGTTAATCGGAATTAAGTTCACGTGACATTTTACGTTCTTAATTAAGTTCGCTAATTCTAATGCAACTTCCTCTGTATCATTTTCACCTGACATTAAACCGTATTCAAATGTCACACGACGTCCTGATTTCTCAGTGTAATAATTAACAGCTTCCATTAGTTCTTCTAATTTGTAAGCACGCGCGATTGGCATTAGCTTTTGACGCGCTTCTTGGTTAGGTGCATGAAGCGATACCGCAAAGTTAATTTGCATACCTTCATCCGCAAATTGATAAATTTTTGGTACAATCCCTGAAGTTGAAACAGTAATATGACGTGCACCGATGTTTAACCCTTTATCATCGTTCACAATTTTTAAGAAGTTCATCATCGCATCATAGTTATCGAATGGTTCACCAATCCCCATAATTACGACACTTGAGACACGCTCATCTGATTCGTCTAATTGTTGTTGTACTTTTACTACTTGCTCTACGATTTCCCCTGCCATTAAGTGACGTTTTAATCCACCTAAAGTTGAAGCACAGAATGTACAACCAATACGGCAACCTACTTGCGTAGTTACACAAATTGAATTTCCGTAATCATGACGCATTAATACAGTTTCAATTGAATAGCCATCTTGTAATTGGAATAAAAATTTGATTGTGCCATCTTTTGATTCTTGTTTAACGATTGTTGATAGGGTTGTTAATACGAATTCTTTTTCTAACTTATCACGTAAGCCTTTTGAAAGGTTCGACATTTCTTCAAATGTTTTAACACGTTTTTCATATAACCACTCATAAATTTGGCCCGCGCGGAATGCTTTTTCTCCGTTTGCAGTTAACCATTCCTTCATTTCATCTAGACGCAATGAATAGATAGAAGGTTTTAATTGTGGTTTTTCTTTTTTCTCACGACGTACTGGTTTGTCTGATACTTCTTCCACTAAATCCTGAATACGGTCATCAAATTGTTTTAATTGTTCTTGCTCCATTTTTTAATTGGACGCTCCTTTTTTTACGAATGCAGCAACGAAAAATCCGTCACTACCAATATCTTGAGGGAATACTTGTAACATTCCATCTTGTTGTTTCGCTTCTAGTTGTGTTGGTAAATTTTCTAAGCGCATGGTTTCCATTTCTGGATGTGCTTCTAAAAAGGCTGTTACCGTACCTTCATTTTCTCGACGGTCTACTGTACATGTTGAGTACACCATTCGACCACCTTGTTTTAAAAGTTGGACTGCGTTATCTAAAATCGAAAGTTGGATTGTTTGTAAAGACTCTAAATCCTCTTCACGTTTTGTATATTTAATATCTGGCTTACGACGCATTACCCCTAAGCCTGAGCATGGTGCATCAACAAGAATGGCATCATAACTTTCTTTTTGTAAAAAGTTTGCTGCTTTACGACCATCAAGTGGTGCTGTTTGAATAATATTTAATCCTAAGCGTGCCACATTTTCATCGATTAAATCAAGTTTTTTCGAATGTAAATCCGTCGCTAAAATCGAACCTTCATTATTCATTTTTTCAGCTAAATGTGTTGTTTTACCGCCTGGTGCTGCACACATATCAAGCACCTTCATGCCTGAAGATGGATTTAATACGGTTGCTGGAATCATTGAACTTTCATCTTGAATGGTTATAAGTCCGTTGCGGAACGCGCCTGTACGGGCTGCTTGTCCACTTTCAAGGTGAATACATTCGGGTATAAATTCACTGCGACGTGCTTTGACACCTTCACGCTCTAATGTTGTTAGTACTTGCTCCACTGTTGCTTTCGTTGTGTTTACACGTACTGTTTGTAGTGGCGCTACATTGTTTTCTAACAGCATTTCACGCGTTTTTTCATAACCATAGCTTTCAACCCAACGATCGACTAACCACTGTGGATGAGACGTTTCTACCGCTAAACGCTCATTCGCATCTTCGATTAAATCCGTAGAACGAACACCTTCACGTATGATTGAACGTAAAATACCATTGACCATTGAGGCAATACCTTTATGTCCGCGATGTTTCGCAATTTCTACTGCTTCATTTACTGCAGCATGTGCTGGAATACGTGTTAAATAATGCATTTGGTATAAAGACAGACGTAGTAACCAACGCACCCAAATATCTACTTTTCCACGAATAAACGGATCTAAATAATAATCTAGTGTTAATTTATGTTGTAAAGTTCCGTAAGTTAACTCAGTTAATAGCCCACGGTCCTTTGCTTCAATCTTATACTTTTCAATTGTTTGGTGTAATAGTAAATTGCTATATGCTTGGCTTTTATCGACTGTTAATAAAATCGTTAATGCTGCATCACGTACATTACCATCCCAAATTACTGCCTTTTTTGTGCTCATTTAAAACGGTCCCCAATCTGTAATTTCGAGCCCGTACCACGTAAAAATTCTTCTGCTGTCATACGTTTTTTCCCTGCTGGTTGTATATCAAATAATGCTAATGTTCCACCATCACCTGTTGCTACTTCAAAATGGTCTTTTTCAATTTTCACGACTTCACCAGGTGCAGCGTTTGTAGCAGTTTCGCCTACTTTTGCCCACCAAATTTTAAAGTTTGCCTCTTCAAATGTTGTGTAAGCAACTGGCCATGGGTGCAGGCCGCGCACTTGATTATATATTGTGCGTGCATCTTTATTCCAATCAATTAACTCTTGCTCTCGGCTTATATTACGCGCAAAGGTTACTCGTGATTCATCTTGCTTGATTCGCTTATTGGTGCCGTCAATTATAGAAGGTAATGTATCTTTTAATAACTCACGACCCACATCACTTAACTTATCAAATAAACCACCTGTGTGGTCAGTATCTTCAATGACGATTTCGCGTTGTGAAATAATATCACCCGCATCTAATTTTTCTGCCATATACATAATTGTCACACCTGTTTTAGCCTGACCATCAATAATTGCTTGGTGAATTGGTGCGCCACCACGATATGCTGGTAATAACGAAGCGTGGACATTAATACAACCTAGGCTTGGAGCAACGAGCAATTCCTTCGGTAAAATTTGACCGAATGCTGCTGTCACAACTAAATCTGGTTTTAATGCTAAAATTTCCTGTAACTCTTGTGAGCCACGTAATTTTTCCGGCTGAATGACTGGTAAACCAAGTGCTACCGCTTCTGCTTTTACTGGTGGCGGAGTTAACACTCTTTTACGACCAACTGGGCGATCTGGTTGTGTTACAACAGCTAATACGTCGTATCCTTCTTCGTGAAGCATACGTAAAATCGGTGCTGAAAAGGCGGGTGTTCCCATAAATACGATTTTTGTCATCGATTATTCCTCCTCAGCGTCTGCGTATAACTCTTCTAACTCTTCCTCAGTTAATACACGTGTCATTTTCGAATCGAATAATACACCATCTAAATGGTCGATTTCATGTAAAATACAACGTGCTTCAAAGTCTTCTGCTTCTAATTCGTAAACGCGGCCTTCGCGGTCAGATGCTTCAATTTTTACGTAAGTAGGGCGTTTTACCATACCAAATAAGTCTGGGAAGCTTAAGCACCCTTCGATGCCCTCTACTTCTTCGCCACGTGTTTCAAGAACTACTGGGTTAATCATTTCTAAAATATCTTCCCCAAGCTCAACAATTGCCACACGAAGACTTACATTAATTTGAGGTGCAGCAATTCCAATACCATCATTTTCAACCATTGTCTCATATAAATCATCAAGTAACTGAATCGTTTCTTCAGTGATTACTTCAACTTCTTTTGTTTTTTGCGATAAAACTTTCGCAGGGTTTTTCACTACTTCTCTAATAGCCATTATTATTTACCTCTTTCTATATGAACTAGATCATTGTTGGATCTAAATCAACTGTTAGCACGATACCTTTTTTTATCCATTCTGAGCGGTACATTTTAATTAATTGTAGCAGCACAGGAATTAAATTCGGCTCTACTTTATATTTTATCAAACATTGATAGCGATATCTATTTTGGAGACGGCTAATGCTTGCTGTTGTTGGTCCAATAACCGACACTTTAAACGACAAATTCGAACGCAAGTATTGTGTTGCGCGCTCTGCATATTCTGCCGCCATCATGACGTCCTCATGAGAAACTTGGATAAGTGCGATGTAATAATACGGCGGGTAACCTGCTAAATGTCTTGTATGCATTTCACGTTCATAAAACGGCGTATACAATTGTTCTTTTGATAATTCAATCGCATAGTGCTCCGGTGTATATGTCTGAATAAATACTTCTCCAAGCTTTTCATGTCGTCCTGCACGTCCACTTACTTGTGTCATGAGTTGGAATGTTTTTTCTGCTGCTCGGTAATCTGGTAAATGAAGCGATGTATCTGCACTTAGTACACCAACAAGCGTAATATTTGGGAAATCTAATCCCTTCGCAATCATTTGTGTTCCGAGTAAAATATCTGCCTCACCCGCACCAAACGCATCCAGTATTTTTTCATGAGAGCCCTTTTGCTTCGTTGTATCAACATCCATTCGTAACACGCGCGCTTCTGGGAATAACTTATAGATTTCTTCTTCCACTTTTTGCGTTCCTGTACCGAAATAGCGAATATTTTCACTTTGGCACTGAGGGCAAGTTTGTGGAACGTATTCATCATGGCCACAATAATGGCATTTTAGCTTTTCTTGATAGCGGTGATACGTTAGAGAAATATCACAGTTTGGACATTGAACCGTCGTCCCACAATCGCGACATAGCACAAATGACGAATAGCCGCGGCGATTTAAAAATAGCACGGTTTGTTCTTTTTTATCGAGACGATCTCGTAGCGCATCCATAAGCGGTTCCGAAAACATGGAGCGATTTCCCGCCTGTAATTGTTCACGCATATCTACAATATGAACGGTTGGTAACGCTTGATTCTTCGCCCGATTTTCTAGAGTTAATAATGTATAAACACCCTTTTTTGCGCGAGCAAATGATTCTAGTGCCGGTGTTGCACTTCCTAAAATAACGGGGCAATTGTAATAATCTCCACGCCAAATCGCCACATCACGAGCATGATAGCGTGGTGAATCTTCCTGTTTATACGTTGATTCATGCTCTTCATCTAAAATGATGAGCCCTAAGTTACTAAACGGAGCAAATACAGCAGACCTTGCACCAACGACTACTTTCACTTTCCCTTGTTGCACTTTTCGCCATTCATCATATTTTTCACCAACAGATAAACCACTATGCATAACGGCCACTTGATCTCCAAATCGAGATTTAAAACGTTCTGTCATCTGGGGTGTTAATGAAATTTCAGGGACAAGTACAATCGCTTCCTTGTCTTGTGCAATCGTTTGTTGAATTGCTTGTAAGTATACTTCTGTCTTCCCACTACCAGTAATGCCGTGTAGTAGAAATGTTTCACTACGTTTATCATCAATGGCATTGGTAATTTTCTCTAAAGCCACTTGTTGTTCTGAAGTTAATTGTAAAAAGTCTGTTGGAACAATGTCTTTTGTATAGGGATCACGGTAAACTTCTTGCTGAATATATTGCGCCGCGCCCTTTTCAATGACACTCGTTAATACTGCATTTGTTATATGAAGTGCTTCACAAATTTCATCAGGAGATATGACCGCACCACTGTTCGATTTCATCCATTCCACTAGAAGCTTTTGCTTTTGTGCTCTTGTAGAAATTGATTTTTCCACTTCTTCAATTGTTTGTAACGAAGCAATTTGAACTTTTCTAACTTGCTTCACTCGTCCTTTTTGCTTTACTTCATTTTCAATCGTTAAGTAATTTTCTCGAATGGCTTGCTTTACCTGCTTTAATAACCCTTCTCTTTCGAACTGTTTTACATTCACTTTAGTCGTTTTTTCAAAGAAAGGTTGTAGCACCTTAGGTAAATCTTCAACTTCACTGGAAAGTACAATGAATTTTTCATATTTAGCCCGTAATGCACCTGGTATCATTACTTGGAGTGCATCGATTTCATAACAGATTGTATGCAATTTGAGCCATTTTGCTAACGCTAGCATTTCATCCGTTATAATCGGTTCTAAATCTAAAATTTCAGCTACTGGTTTAATTTTATTTAATGGGACATCTGTTTCTGCTTTAATTCCAACGACAAAACCGAGTACATTTCGTGGACCGAATGGCACTTTCACACGACAGCCCGTATCGATGAGTTCTTCCCACTGTTCTGGTACTAAATAATCAAAAGGACGATCGACGGGATACGCAGAAACGTCGACGATTACTTGTGCAATCATCATTTTACATCGCTTCTTAGCTGGTCATTAAAGTGATTCACAACTAGCTCAGTAATTTTTTCTGGTTCTTCTAAACGCCCTTTTCCAATATAACCACACGCCAAAAAGCCTTCTGACGGTTCAATAAATTTCACACCATCTTCATGAAGTTGCGTGATGTTTCTTAAGACAGCTGGATGTTCATACATATGCACATTCATTGCTGGCGCTACCCATACAGGAGCCGTTGTCGCAAGAAGCGTTGTTGTCATCATGTCATCAGCCATTCCATGAGCCATTTTTGCAATCATATTAGCCGTAGCAGGCGCAACGATAACTAAATCTGCCCAGTCAGCTATATCAATATGTGCTATGACGCTTGAATCTTTTTCATCAAATGTATCGTAAAACACATCGTTTTTAGACATTACTTGAAAGCTTAAAGGCGTGACGAATTTTTGTGCTGAAGCGGTCATGATGACTTTAACATTCATCCCTGCTTGGGATAACTTACTAACAAGAGCAACCGCTTTATAAACAGCAATCCCACCTGAAACGCAAAGTAACACATTATTTTTTTTCATCATCAAAACCATCCTTTCAAAGTACAAGCCCCCAAAGAAAAATTCTAAGGGAGCTTCTACTCAAAGTCATATCAAATTAATTTTTGGATGAAATTAAACTTCATCCTCGTAAACTGTTGAAGCATCTTGTTTCACTTTACGAAGTTTACCTGCAGCAACTTCTTCTAACGCTTTACCAACTGGTTTGTAAGAAACGTAAGAATCTAATTGTTCTCCGCCCTCTTCTTGCATTTGACGCGCGCGTTTTGATGCTAAACTCACTAATGAGTATTTAGAATCGATTTGTTTTTTTAATTTATCTACTGATGGGTATAACATGGTTTCATTCTCCTCTCAACATTGACAAATAGCGTTTTTCGACACGTTCACGACGGCAATGTTCCGCTACGATAATGGCATTAATTTTATCACAAGCATTTTGTACTTGGTCATTTTCTACGACATAATCGTACAGACTCATCATTTCAACTTCAACACGAGCTGTAGCGATACGACGAGCAATAACCTCTTCTGTTTCAGTACCTCGACCAACTAAACGCTGCTCCAGTTCTGAAATACTCGGTGGTGCTAAAAAGATAAACAACGCATTTGGTGCTTTTGCACGAATTTGTGCTGCCCCTTGAACTTCAATTTCTAAAAAAACGTCACGACCAGCTTCTAGCGTTTCCTCTACATAAGCAAGAGGCGTTCCATAGTAATTGCCTACAAATTCGGCATGTTCTAGTAAACCGCCTTGCTCGATTAACGTTTCGAATTCCTCACGTGTTCTAAAGAAATAGTCTACACCATCTACTTCTCCTTCGCGAGGATTACGTGTCGTCATCGAAATCGAATATTCATAATTCGTGTCAGGCTGGGAAAATAGTTCTTTACGAACTGTACCTTTACCAACGCCTGATGGACCCGATAATACAATTAATAATCCACGTCGTTTATTCATATGTAACTCCTTTTACTATTCTATATTTTGTACCTGTTCACGCATTTTTTCTAAAATTGTTTTTGCTTGTACAACGGCGATTGAGCATGCTGCAGATTGGTTTTTTGAGCCAATTGTATTAATTTCACGATTCATCTCTTGCATAATAAAATCAAGCTTGCGACCAATTGCTATTGTTTCGGTCAATGTTTCAGACAATTGTCCAAAATGACTTTCTAAACGATCCAGCTCTTCTGTAATATCAATACGTTCTGCAAAAATCGCAACTTCTGTTAACAAACGATCCTCAATTTCTTGTCCACTTGTAATTTCGTGTAACCGACCAAGCAAACGCTCGCGATATTTTGCAACAGCTTGCGGTGCTTCTTTTCGAATTTGTATAATTTGCTGCTCAAGTTCAAATTTATATTGTAACATGACATGACGTAATTCTTGTCCTTCACGCTCACGCATGCTGACTAAATTGTGTATTGCTTCTGATAATGCAGATTTAACCGCTTCAATTATTTCCCCTTGCAAAAATTCAACCTTTTCAATTTGTAACACTTGGTCTAAGCTGACAATTTCTTGCATCGTCCACTTTTCTTCCATTTGAACAGATTGTGTAAGTTCATTTTTCGCTTGAATAAAAGCATTCAGTAATGTCCAATCAATACGAATCGACTGCTGCGCTTCATGAAGCTCTTTTAGAAAAATGATAACATCTATTTTCCCACGAGAAACAGCATCCGACAACATTTTTTTTGCAATTACTTCTGATTCCATCCAATCCTTAGGGAACTTTGTATTTATTTCTAAAAAGCGATGATTCACAGCACGAATTTCAACCGTAAGTTGAAAATTTTTCGTTGTTGTGACCCCCCTACCAAATCCGGTCATACTACGCACCAAGGTTCGTCACATCCTTCTTTGCATATTGCTCCAATTATATCATATATTTGTCCATTTATGCGCAATCGTTTACGGTAGAAAAAACACAATTTCTGCAAAATGGCATGAAATAAAGTAATTTCTTATTAAAGATGATTATAAAAATTTTTTTTGCGTATCCATAATAAATGCACAACTACAGCATGCATCCAAAAAAGTGGTATGATAGGTAAAAAGATTAGAGAATATCGTTACGAAAGAGGAATGAAGATGGCATTTGATGGGCTATTTACACGTTCAATGAGCAAAGAATTACAAATGCTCTCATCTGGACGAATTAATAAAATATATCAACCGAATGCGCTTGAAGTTGTTTTACAAATTCGCGCTGCTGGTACAAATTCAAAACTATTGTTTTCAATCCACCCTTCCTATTCACGCGTACATATAACAGAACAATCGATTGAAAACCCAGCTGATCCTCCGATGTTTTGTATGCTATTACGCAAACATATTGAAGGTGGCTTTATTTCATCTATTATACAAGATGGATTCGAACGCGTTATTACAATAAATATAGACAGCAAAAATGAAATTGGGGATTCAGTTAAACGTAAGCTTATTATTGAAGTCATGGGCCGTCATAGTAATTTAATTTTAGTTGATGCAGAAAACGATAAAATCATCGATAGCTTGAAGCACTTACCTCCTTCAGTTAATAGCTATCGTACCGTGCTTCCTGGACAGCCTTATATTGCACCACCACAGCAAGACAAAGTTTCATTAAGCAGCTTAACAGATAAAGAAATTGAGCAATTTTTCACTAGCGATGTCTCAACTAAAGACATCATCGAAAAGTTTGCTGGGTTCTCACCGCTTCATTCAAATGAATTATTATATCGTCTAAAGTCTCAAGACGTTGTAACAGCAAGCCGACAATTAATGAATGAAATTGTTACCATTGCCAAGCCGACTTATATAGAGCAAGAGAGTAAAAGTTATTTTTCTCCTACTAACTTGACACATTTACAAGGTAGTGTGACCACTTTTGCAACACTCGGAGAATTGTTAGACCGTGTATTTTTTGCTCGTGCAGAACGTGACCGTGTAAAGCAACAAGCGGGTGATTTAGAACGTTGGCTACAAAATGAGTTAAATAAATTGAAGTTGAAACAAAAAAAATTACAAAAAGATCTCGAACGCGCACAAAATTTAGACCAGTTCCAACTATATGGTGAGCTGTTAATGGCGAATTTGTATAACTTTACAAAAGGTGCTGAATTCGTAGATGTTGAAAATTATTACAGTGAAACTACCGAAAAAGTACGTATACCAATCAGTCCGCGTAAAACGCCAATTGAAAACGCACAAAGCTATTATACGAAATACAATAAAGCCAAAACAGCGCTTATTATGATTGAAGAACAGCAAGAAAAAACAAAAGAAGACATTCAATATTTAGAAATGCTTTCGCAACAAGTGCAACAAGCTTCTCCATCTGATATTGAAGAAATTCGCGAAGAACTTGCCGAACAAGGCTTACTTCGTTTACGTCAATCAAAACGCAAAAAGAAACCAACAAAGCCTGAACCTGAAAAATTCATTTCTTCTACAGGTATCGTCATTTCTGTTGGGAAAAATAATAAACAAAATGACTATTTAACCTTTAAAATCGGGAAACGCAACGAAATTTGGCTGCATACGAAAGATATTCCTGGTTCACATGTTGTGATTCATAGTGAAAATCCCGATGAAGCAACGATTAAAGAAGCCGCGATGTTAAGTGCTTACTTTAGTAAAGCACGCGAATCTGCTTCCGTTCCAGTTGACTATACAGAAATTCGCCATGTGAAAAAGCCAAATGGATCTAAACCTGGATTTGTCATCTACTTCGAACAAAAGACCGTTTTCGTCACACCAGATGAAGCGGTTATCATGCAATTAAAAAAATAACGAAATGAGCGCACCGACAATGGATGCGCTCGTTTTTATTATTTCATTGTTTTTTCATTTTTATATTTAATATGCCACGCTAGCGCTTCTTCTAAATTGTGTGGCGTATGTGCATTCCCCGAAACTTCAACTGCACGATTATAATAGTCGCGAAGTGCCTCTTTATAGTCTGGATGTACACAGTTTTCAATGATTGCTTCTACACGTTCTTTCGGAGCCATTCCACGTAAATCAGCGATTCCTTGTTCTGTCGCAATAACGTCGACATCATGCTCTGTATGGTCATGATGCGCAACCATTGGGACGATCGATGAAATGTCGCCACCTTTTGCATAAGACTTCGTTACAAAAATACCGATACGCGCATTACGAGTGAAGTCTCCAGAACCACCTAAGCCATTCATCATATGCGTCCCCATTACATGTGTCGAATTGACGTTACCATAAATATCGACTTCAAGTGCCGTATTAATTGCAATAATACCTAAACGACGAATGATTTCTGGATGATTTGAAATTTCTTGTGGTCGTAAAACTAAACGATCTTTGTATTGATCAATATTACCGTAAACGCGGTCGCCGCATTCTTTACTTAACGTTATAGACGTACCCGAAGCAATTTTTACCTTATTCGCATCAAGTAAATGGAACACTGCATCTTGTAAAACTTCCGAATAAATTTCAAGTTCTTCAAATTCAGAGTTCAAAAAACCATTCAATACGGCATTCGCTACTGAGCCTACACCCGATTGCAGTGGCAATAAGTTTTTCGGTAAGCGCCCTACTTTGATTTCATCCCGTAGGAATGCTAATAAATGCTGTGCAATTTGTTCCGTTTCTTCATCTGGCTCAACGATTAACGAAGGTGCGTCTTTAATTGTCGAATGAACAATTCCTTTGATTTTGCTTACATCAACCGGGATACCTACTGTTCCGATACGGTCCCCTGCTTTTAGTAATGGGATTGGCTCACGTTCCCCTTGCATACCTGGTAGATAAATATCATGAATTCCTTCTAAATTTGGTTGTTCAGGATTTAATTCAATAATAATCTCCTTCGCCATTTGCACAATAATAGGCGAGTTGCCGATTGAAGTTGTCGGAATGATTTGACCGTCCTCTGTAATGGCTGTCGCCTCGATAATCGCAAAGTCAATCGGACCGATAATGCCTTGACGAATAAGTTCTGCATTATGTGATAAGTGCATATCAGAATACAGTACTTGCCCTGTATTAATGGCTTTACGAATACCAGGGTCCCCTTGATAAGGAGCACGCTTACGGATAATTCCAGCTTCCGCCACCACTTGATCCACTTCTGGACCAAGTGATGCACCTGTGTAAACATCTACTTGAAACTTTTCTGTTTTCGCCTTTTCTACAAGCGCTAGAGGAACTGTTTTAGCATCGCCTGCACGAGTGAATCCACTCATACCTAATACCATTCCATCCTTAATCCAAGAAGCTGCTGTTTCAGCAGATACGACTTTTTCCTCCAATCCTTGATATCGAATTCGATCATTTAAAACTGTGTCCATCAATTAATTCCTCCTTCTTTTGTATGCCTTCATAAAATGTATGATTTACGCCATATTTTAATTAAATATGGGAAAGGCCAAATAATTACTTATAAAACTATTCAACTAATAGTAAAATATGTATCCCCTTAAACCCTTCATTAGTAATATTCTACTCAAACAAGAAAACACCTTTATAAATAGAGAAAATTTATCATTAAATGATAGTAACGGAAAATATGTGTAAAATTAATAATAATAGATTCAATCATTCAAAAGGCATCAATTCATTAATCGACTTCAAATATTCTATATTTAACAACAAGTTAAGTAGCAATCACAAGAAATTGGATTAAGAACAAATTAATAACGTTTCAATTAAACTATGCCAAAATGTACAGGATTTAAACTACCTCGTTCGTAAATTTAAGCTTTAGAAAAAGGGATTTGCATAAATTTATGCAAATCCCTTTTCTTTGTCTCTAATGTTAGAAAGACACATGTTGTGCCATATAGCTCAACATGATGTTCTTACTATATTATATTGAAAGAAAGTTATACTTTATTATCGACCAAAAAGAAACCATCTAGAAATTCTAGATGGTTTCCCCCACTACTGAAAATTATTTAATTGGGTTTTCAGAAGTTAATTCGATTTCGCCCCATTCTGTTAGGTTAGCGTAATCAGCATTATAGTGTTTTACACGTTTGTTGATTGGTAAAATTTCAGTACGGAAGTATGTTGGAATTGTTGTTGCATTAGCAAACATGTACTCTTCCCATGCTTTGAATGCATTTGCACGGTAATCTGAGTCGATTGCTTCTTTAGAGTCGATATCTACTAATAATTTTTCTAACTCAGGAGTAGTGAATCGGCTATAGTTGAATGCAGCAGTTGATCCGTATAAACCAAGTGGAGATGGGTTATCACCAGTACCCCATGCAGCCATGAACATATCGATTTCAGGATCGTCAGCTTTTACTTTATCATAGAAGCTGTTGAATTCGATTAAACGACCAGTTGTTAACTGTACATCTAAACCGACATCTTTCCAGTTTTGACGGTAGTATTCAACGATTGCTTCATCAGTATCAGTACCTGACATAGAAGCTAAGTTAATAGAGAATTTGTTTCCGTCTTTGTCTTCACGGATACCATCGCCATCTACATCTTTGTAGCCAGCTTCGTCTAATAACGCTTTTGCTTTTTCTGGATCATAATTGAAACCAGTTAAAGAATTATCATGGAATGAAGCGAATGCTGGTGGAATTAACGAAGTTGCACGAGAACGTAAACCTTGGTAGAAGCGTTCAGTTACTTGTTCAACGTCGATTGCATAACCAATTGCTTGACGTAATTTAACGTCACCCATTTTGGCATTTTCCGTATCAGTTACGTTAATCGAATTAGCTTGATCGTATTTACCTACTTTGAAACCAAGGTAAGAATAAGCCTTTTCAGGACGAGCTAAAACCGTTAAGTTTTGTAAATCTTTCACACCATCATATTGAGTAGCAGGGAAAGAAGATAACATATCATATTGACCTGTACGTAATGCTTCACCAATTGAAGATGGCGGTACTACTTGTAAAACGATTTTGTCTAATTTTGGAGTGCCTTTCCAGTAGTTTTCGTTTGCAACGTACTGAACTGACTCACCATCTATTAATTTATCAATTTTGAAAGCACCTAATGTTACAGGATTTTTACGAACTGCATCAGAAGAGATTAAGTCTTTCACTGGAATATCTTTTAATTGGTGTTTAGGAGCAGCCGCACCCCATAAACCATCACCACCAGAATAGATAGCTGGTGAAACTTTAGTCATAGAAATTTCTACAGTTTTGTCATCGATTTTTTTGATACCTGAGATTGAATCTGCAGTACCTGCTTTATATTCAGCAGCACCGATGATATTTTCGAAGTCACCGTCGTAACGGATACCAGTGTAGTCTGGGTGACCGATTAGTTCATAAGAATAAATGATGTCATCTGCAGTTAATGGCTCGCCATCAGACCACTTAACATCGTGTTGGATTGTAACTGTTACTTTGTTGTTATCAGCATCAACATCTAACTTTGCGATACCTTCATCAGTGATTAAGAAGTCACCGTCAACGTCGAAAATTGAGTTTGACATGAATTCCATAATGTCTGCGTCATATCCATTTTCATATAACTCTGTAAGTAAAACACCTTGGAATGGAGTGTCTGTTACTAAAGCGAATTTTAAAGTACCCCCGTCAATAACGTCCCCATCATTTGTTATTTCACTTGGAAGTGTTGGAGCTTCAGCAGTAGTACCGCCTTCAGTTGCTTTTTCTTCTGTTTTACCAGAATCAGTTTCAGCTGGTTTTTCAGTTGATGATTCTTCGTCATCGCCACATGCAGCAAGAACTAACATGATTGCGAAAACAGTAGAAAGTAATAACCAATACTTTTTCTTCATTGTTTTTCCTCCTCTTTTTATCCTAATCGTTGTTTTGCGTCAGCCGCACGTCGTAACGCTTGACCAACGTAATTTATACCAAGCATCATAACTAAAATTAGTATAGATGCAGGTAACCATATCCACCATTTACCAGATAAAATAATCGGGTTCATGGCATAACTTACTAGAGTTCCTAAACTTGGTGTTGACGGTGGTAAACCGAATCCTAAGAACGATAACCCTGTCTCAATGCCAACGTTACCAGCAAAGCTTAAAGTAACTTCAACTATTAACAGTGAACTTAAGTTTGGTAATAAACCTTTAAACATAATCGCAAAATCACTTGTACCCATTGTTTTAGAGGCACTTATGTAATCGCGTCGTGCTTCAGAAAGTGCTTTTGAACGCACAAGTCTGGCCGTCCCCATCCATTGAAATGCTGCAATGATTAATATTAATTCAGTTATTCCGTATCTCGGAACAATCGTTACAACTACGATAATGATCATTAATGTTGGTAATGTGATGAAGAAGTCGATAATACGCATGAAGAAATTATCGATAAATCCACCATAATATCCCATAATAATTCCTAGAGCAATACCAAGTACGTTTGTGATTATCGTAATGGCAATGGCGATTAAAATTGAGTTTTTCGCACCGATGATTAATTGACCGAGCATATCTCGTCCAGCTTCATCTGCACCTAAAACATAGCCTCGAACACCAGGTTCAGTAAAACGCTCTAATAATTGAATCTTCATAACTGCCGCTTGGTCAATTATGAAGAATGCTAAGGCTAAAACGCCTAAAATTAATACTGTGATTCCTACTAGTGAGAACATTGCTAATTTATCTTTTTTAAACTCTCGGAAAATAACTTGAATACCCGTTGGTGGAGAGCTTTGAGATTCTAACTTTTCTACTGTTTGTTCATTTTTGTTTTCCATGATTAAAATCACCTCTCCTTAGTCATTATAAATTAATTAGTCTATGCGAATACGCGGGTCTACAATACTTAAAATAATATCGGACAATAGACTACCTAATAATGCTAAGAAGCCATATAACATAACTAGCGATGTAATAATACTGTAGTCACGACTTAAAATTGATTCGACAAATAATTTACCCATACCTTGATACGCAAATACAGATTCGATGAAAATTGATCCACCAAGTAAACCAGTAATTGTGAAACCTAAGAATGCTGCAATTGGAAGTAATGAATTACGGAAAATATGGCGTGAATACACCTTCTTCATTGGAATCCCTTTACTTCTTGCAGTTTTAACATAATCCATCGTTTTCGCATCGATAATTTCAGTACGCAAATATTGAATAATACCTGTCGTACCTAGTATTGCATATGTTCCTGCTGGTAATAATAAGTGATAGAATTTGTCCCAGTAATATGCCCACGTTCCTTCGTCGAGTCCTATATCGACCGTACCACTCGTTGGAAACCACATGAGTCGATAACCGAAAATGTATAAGAAGATTAAAGAAAGTACGAATGTTGGAATCGCATACGAGATAAAGCTATATAATCCAATCGTTTTATCTGCAAATGATTCTTGATAACGTCCTGCAATTACCCCTAGTGGAATTGCTATTGCATATACTAAAATAACACTTAGTAATGATAGTAATAATGTATTCATACCACGGTCACCAATAATATCTGCAACTGGTTTTTTGTATGTATAACTTTGACCTAAGTCACCTTGTGCTGCATTAGCAATCCAGTTGTAATATTGTGTGTACCATGGATCATTTAAGCCCGCTTTTTCTCGCAGTTCTTCGATTACAGATGGATCTGTTTCCGGTGTAATTAAACCTGTGAACGGATCTCCTGGCATTTGTTTTGCCAAAATGAAGATTAGGAGACTTAAAATAAATAGCTGCGGAATCATAATTAATACGCGTCGAACAATCGTTTTCCACATACTATACACGCTCCTTTTCTGCCTCAGATATCGCTACTTTATGCGTATCTGAAATTGATTTTAAAGGATGTACTTTTCCATCTTGATCGTAATATTTATGTTGCTCTTCTTTATATTTCGCTTCAACTTTTTGACGTTCGATTTTACGCTCGATACGTGTTTCTGGGTCAATATTTGGAATTGCTGATAATAGTCGGTTCGTATAAATATGTTGAGAATTCGTGTAAATATCTTCACGCTTTCCTGTTTCTACAAAACGTCCTTTATACATAATGGAAATATGATCACACATATGGCGAACAACACCTAAATCGTGTGAGATGAATAAGTAACTAATTCCATATTGATCTTGAATATCCTTCATAAAGTTCAAAACTTGTGCTTGTACAGATAAATCCAGTGCTGAAACTGGTTCATCGGCAATAATCATTTTCGGATTACATGCTACTGCACGTGCAATACCTAAACGTTGCTTTTGACCACCTGAGAATTCATGTGGATATTTTAGTAATACATCTTCTGACATTCCAACAATGGCAAGTAATTCATTTATACGTTTGCGCTCTTCTTGAGGCGATAATTTCAAAAAGTTACGAATTGGCTCTGCTAAAATATCTAATACACGTTTACGCGGATTCATACTTGAATGCGCATCTTGGAAAATCATTTGAATATCACGATTGTAAGCAGAATCACGTTGACGACGTGCATTCGTTACATCTTCACCCTCATAAATGATTTTTCCTGATGTAATTTTTTCTAATCCGATAATTGCTTTACCAGTCGTTGATTTGCCTGAACCTGATTCCCCTACTAAACCGTAAGTTTTTCCACGTTCGAATTCCATCGTTACACCGTCTACAGCATATACATGGTCAACAACTGTATTGAAAAATCCACCTTTGATAGGATAGTGAACTTTTAAATCTTCAACTTGCATGAAACTCATCGATTTACGCTCCCTTCCTCGTCTTTAAAATGGAAATTCTTCCAGCAAGTACAGCGTACAAGATGTCCTGGTGCCACTTCATGAAGTTGTGGATTAGCTTCGTGTGCTGAAGCGTCAATCCATGGAATACGAGATGAGAATCGGCACCCTTCACGTGGTAAGTTTATTAACGAAGGTACCATCCCTTGAATTACTTCTAATTGATCGCCCTCACTGTTTGCTTGTGGAATCGATTTTAAAAGTGATTTTGTGTATGGGTGCTTCGGATCTCTGAATAGTTCTACTACCGATGCTTCCTCAATTACTTCACCTGCATACATTACGGCAACTCGGTCTGCGACTTCCGCTACAACGCCTAAGTCATGGGTAATTAGAATGATTCCTGATTGAATCTCGTCTTGTAGTGATTTTAACAAGTCTAAAATTTGAGCTTGAATTGTCACGTCAAGTGCAGTTGTAGGTTCATCGGCAATGATGATTGCTGGCTTACCTGATAAGGCAATGGCGATCATAACACGCTGACGCATACCACCTGATAATTGGTGAGGAAATTGATTTGCTACACGTTGTGGATTTGGAATTCCTACTTGATCTAGCAATTCTAATACACGCTGCATGCGCTGTTGTTTGTTTAACTTCGAATGATAAACTAAGCCTTCCTCGATTTGATCTCCAATACGCATTAAAGGATTTAATGCTGATAATGGATCTTGGAATATAAACCCAATATCATTTCCTCGAAGTTTATTAAACTGTTCATCATTCAATTTTACTAAGTTTTGATTGTTATAAAGAATTTCACCTTCAACTTTTGTATTGTTTCCATTGTGTAAACCTACAATTGATGTCGCTAAAGTACTTTTACCGCAACCCGATTCCCCAACGATGGCCAAAATCTCATTTTTGCGAAGCGTTAATGAAACATTGTCTACAGCTGGATAGTAAGTTTCTTTAATACGAAAACTCGTACGTAATTCGCGGATTGTTAATAATTCATTCGTAGACACTAAATAATCGCTCCTTCCTTAAATTCCCTACTCTGTCTCAACTAATCTCTCTATTTAAGCTGCCTAAAACTCAGTCTCGTAAAATGTCATACTTCTGTAATATTTATGTATTTAAATATAAATTATCCATAAAATATGTACAATGTCAATTATTAAACTTTCTAACTATTCTAATTTAACTCTTTTCTTTCATAAATAGCAAACTATTCTTTAAAATTTAAATTTTCTAATAATTAGAAGCATAAAATAGTTAATAAATACCAGTTTAAATAAACTATTAGCCATTTTCCCACTTTTAAAGCAATTTTTCGAAAGTTTAATAAAGACTGATTCTATTAAACTTCATTTTTAAAAAAAATGATAATTGGCATAAAAGAATTATATAACTATAACAAAAACGTGTAAAGAGTATTTTCTGTACTTTCACACGTTTTTGAATTATTTTAATATTTTTTTATTTTAAATTTCCTTCTTTTAAATCTTTATGCCAGTTTTTTAAGAAAGGAATTTGATTTTCTTCTATCGATCCAGATTCATTTGCAGCTTCAATTAAAAAGTCAAAATTTGTAAGGGAAACATATTTCGTATTTGCCTCGTTAAAGGCTTGCTCTGCTTTTGGTAAATTATATGTATAGACACATACAACACCTAATACTTCACAGCCCGCAGCACGTAAGGCTTCTACTGCTACAATGGAAGATCCACCAGTCGAAATGATGTCCTCTACGACCACAACTTTTTGACCCGGTGCATATTTACCCTCAATTTGATTACCTCGTCCATGCTCTTTCGCTTTTGAACGTACATAAACCATTGGTAATTCTAAAATGTCTGAAACCCAAGCTGCATGAGGAATACCGGCTGTTGCTGTCCCTGCAACGACTTCACATTCAGAAAAATTTTCTTTAATTACTGCCGCTAAACCATTTGCTAATTGTTTACGAATGATTGGATCAGAAATAGTTAAACGTGTATCACAGTAAATAGGCGATTGAATTCCAGAAGCCCAGGTGAAAAGGTCAGTTGGGTTTAATTCAACAGCTCCTACCTTTAACATTGCGTGTGCGATTTCATTTTGTAATGACATTTATTTTTCCTCCCATAATTCACAAACTTTTTTATACGCGCTTACTGGGTTTTCTGCACCTGTAATCGCACGTCCTACAACAATTAGTGATGAGCCATCCTTTTTGGCTCCGTTCGGTGTTGCGATACGTTTTTGATCATGCGCTTCGCCTCCAAGCATACGAATGCCTGGTGTTACGCGTAAAAAATGTTCGCCGCATGTATCCGCGATTGCTCTAGCTTCATGAACAGAACAGACAACCCCATTTAAACCAGCTTCTTTCGTTAATTGTGCATAATGTAGAACGGATTCATTTAGTGATAACGCAATTTTTTGCTCTTGCTGCATTTGCTGTTCTGTCGTTGATGTTAGTTGCGTTACTGCGATTAATGCCGCTCGTTTTTTACCCACTTCAGTTCCTGCTTCTAATCCTTCTAATGCACCTTCCATCATTGCACGTCCACCCGCAGCATGAACATTGACTAAATCCACACCTAGGCGCGCTAAGCCCTTCATTGCTGATTTCACGGTATTTGGAATATCGTGTAATTTTAAATCCAAGAAAATATCATGTCCCTGATCTTTTACTTTGCGAACAATATCTGGACCTTGCTGCATATATAGTTCCATGCCAATTTTGACGAACAATTTTTCATCAAATTGCATTAAAAAGTTCATTACATCCTTCTCACCTGAAAAATCAAGAGCAATAATCGGTTTTGTATTCATTGTTAACGATGGCTCCTTCCGATAAGTTCTGAAATTTGGTTTACACCAAGTGCATCTAATTTCGCTGGTAACTCATCGATAATTGTCGGACATACAAAATGATCCACAAAATTCGCCGTACCTACCGCAACTGCTGATGCGCCTGCTGACATGAAATCAATAACGTCTTGTGCACACATCACACCACCCATCCCAATGATTGGAATGTTGACTGCCTTATACACTTCATAAACCATACGAATTGCGACCGGTTTAATCGCCGGACCAGATAACCCACCAGTACCGTTTGCGATTACTGGTTTTCCTGTACGTTCATCTAAACGCATACCTACTAGTGTATTGATCATCGTTATTCCGTCTGCGCCTCCTGCTTCAACCGCTTTGGCGATATCGACAATATTCGTTACGTTTGGCGATAACTTTACATAGACAGGTACACTTGAAGCTGCTTTTACTGCCAATGTTAATTGTTTTGCTGTCTCTGGATCTGTACCGAACTGAATTCCTCCACATTTAACATTTGGACATGAAATGTTTAATTCTAGTGCTTTTACGTTCGGTGCTTTTGAGATACGCGCTGCCACTTCAACATAATCTGCTTCTTCTGTTCCTGCTACGTTCGCAATAATTGGCACATCATAGCCTTCTAAAAATTTCAGTTCTTCTCCCATTACTTTATCAATACCTGGGTTTTGAAGGCCTATTGCATTTAACATCCCTGCTGATGTTTCCGCTACACGTGGGGTTGGATTTCCTTTTCGTGTTTCAACAGTCGTTGCTTTAATCATAATGGCGCCAAGTTTTGATAAATCATACAGTTGCGCATATTCACGTCCAAAACCGAAGCATCCTGACGCGGGCATGATGGGGTTTTTTAATTCAAGTCCTGGGATTTCAATCGTTAAACGGCTCATAGTGCCACAACTCCTTTCGGGAATACTGGCCCATCTGAGCACACTTTCACATAATCTTTTTCTATTTTATCTGTCGTGTCACATACACAAGCGAAACATGCTCCAATACCGCAACCCATGCGTTCTTCAAACGATAAGTAGCCTTCTTTTTCTGGATAGTACCCTTCTAATGCGCGTAGCATCGCTAAGGGACCACAAGAATAAAACACATCGAATTCAGGTTGTACTTCATCGAATACGGTGGTAACAAACCCCTTTGTCCCCTTTGTGCCATCTACTGTCGCATAGTACGTGTTACCTAAAGCGTTAAACTCCTCTTCATAAAAACATACATCTTCAGATTGAAAGCCTAGTACGTGAATTGTTTTGACACCACGCGCATTTAGTTGTTTTGATAACTCATGTAATGGTGGTACACCAATTCCGCCCCCAACAAGTAGTGCTGTTTGACCTGGGCTTACTGCATCTACTGGGAAGCCATTTCCTAATGGTCCTAGCACATCAACCATTTGTCCTTCACGGTTTGTCGCTAAAAATTTCGTACCGCGCCCTTCCGCACGATAAATCATTGTAAATTCTTTTTTTTCTTTATCAACGTTGGCAATACTGATTGGTCGACGTAACAGTGGTTCGAATGTGTCTGACACCTTTACATGAACAAACTGGCCAGGAATCATGTCCTGAACCAGTTGCCCTTGTAGTGTCAATTCGAAAATGTTTGTCGCAATTTCTGCTTGTTTGACAACAGTCATTTTCTCTTGACAAATCATATTAGTGTACAACCTCCGCTTTTGGCATTTCTTCTGCTGTGAATGTCATCGATTCAATTACTCGTAACATGGCTTCAGCTGTATCAAGTGATGTTAAGCAAGGAACACCATTTTCTACTGATTCACGACGAATACGGAAGCCGTCACGTGCTGGTTGTTTGCCTTTCGTAAGTGTGTTGACTACTAATTGTGCTTCACCATTTTGAATCATATCGATTAATGTTTTTCCTTTGCCGCCGATTTTTTCGACGATGTCTGCTTTCACGCCATTTGCTTCGAATAATTTAGCTGTACCTTCAGTTGCAACGATACGGTAGCCTACTGTTGAGAAGCGTTTTGCTAGAATGACTGCTTCTTCTTTATCTTTATCTGATACGGTAAATAAAACCGTCCCATGTGTTTTGATTTCCATACCCGCTGCTACGAAGCCTTTGTATAATGCTTTTTCGTAAGTAGCATCTTTCCCCATTACCTCACCTGTTGATTTCATTTCAGGTCCTAATGTAATGTCTACACGGCGTAATTTCGCGAATGAGAATACCGGTACTTTAACAAACACACCTTTTCGCTCTTCAGCCAAGCCAATTGGATAGCCTTGTTCAATGATTGATTGACCTAAGATAGCTTTTGTTGCAATGTTAGCCATCGGGATATTCGTGATTTTACTTAAGAACGGGACAGTACGGCTTGAACGTGGGTTTACTTCAATTACGTAAATTTTACCTTCACTCATTACGTATTGGATGTTCATTAAACCGATAATTCCTAAGCCTTTCGCAAGACGGGTCGTGTAATCGACTAATGTTGCCTTTTGTGCATCTGTTAATTTTTGTGGCGGGTAAACGCTGATTGAGTCACCAGAGTGAACCCCTGCGCGTTCAACGTGCTCCATAATTCCTGGAATTAACACGTTTTCGCCGTCACAAATGGCATCTACTTCAATTTCTTGGCCTGTTAAGTAACGGTCAACAAGTACGGGATGATCTGGTGATGCTTCAACTGCGTGTTCCATATAGTAAGCAAGTTCATCTAAGTTATAGACTATTTCCATCGCTCGTCCACCAAGTACGTATGAAGGGCGTACTAATACTGGGAAGCCTAATTTTGCACCGATTACTAATGCTTCTTCCTTCGATACAGCTGTTTCACCAGCAGGTTGTGGAATACCCATCTCTTGTAAGGCTGCTTCAAACTTATTACGGTTTTCTGCACGGTCGATGTCTTCTAATGATGTACCTAAAATTTTCACACCGTTTGCTTCTAGTTTATCCGCTAAGTTAATCGCTGTTTGACCACCGAACTGAACAACTACACCTTCTGGTTGCTCAAGGTCAATGATGTGCATCACGTCTTCGATTGTTAATGGCTCGAAGTATAATTTATCCGAAATTGAGAAGTCTGTAGAAACGGTTTCTGGGTTTGAGTTGATGATAATTGCTTCATAACCTGCTTCTTGAATCGCCCACACCGAGTGAACTGTTGCGTAGTCGAACTCTACTCCTTGACCGATACGGATTGGACCCGAACCGAGTACGATAACAGACGGCTTATCTGATTTGATTGATTCGTTTTCGTCTTCATACGTACCGTAGAAGTATGGTGTATTTGATTCGAATTCTGCTGCACATGTATCGACCATTTTATACACCGGAATAATGCCGTTTTCTTTACGGTAAGCGTAAACTTCTGGCTCCGTCATATCCCATAACTGTGCAATTTTTTTATCGGCAAAGCCTAGGCGTTTTGCTGTGCGTAATACGTCTTTGTTTTGTTTGTTCGTAGCAAGTGTTTCTTCCATATCAACAATTTTCTTTAATTTTGTTAAGAAGAATAAGTCGATAGCCGACCACTCATGAATTTGTTCTACTGTTACACCACGACGGATGGCCTCTCCGATGAAGAATAAGCGCTCATCGCCTGCTTTTTTAATACGTTTTTCAATCCAAGAATCCGTTAAACTTTCCGGGTTTTTCATTTCGATATGTACATGCCCCGTTTCAAGTGAACGAACTGCTTTTAATAATGCTTCTTCAAATGTACGGCCAAGTGCCATGACTTCACCTGTTGCCTTCATTTGTGTACCTAAGTTACGTTTTGCTGATTCGAATTTATCGAATGGCCAGCGTGGAATTTTCGCAACAATATAGTCTAGCGCTGGTTCGAAACAAGCAAATGTTGAACCTGTTACTGGGTTTTTAATTTCATCTAGTGTTAATCCTACTGCAATTTTCGCTGCTAGTTTCGCAATTGGGTACCCCGTTGCTTTTGATGCTAATGCTGATGAACGAGATACACGTGGGTTTACTTCGATTACATAGTATTGGAAGGAATATGGATCAAGCGCTAACTGTACGTTACAGCCACCTTCGATTTTAAGAGCACGAATAATATCTAGTGAAATATTACGTAGCATTTGGTTTTCACGGTCTGATAGTGTTTGTGTTGGTGCAACAACGATTGAATCCCCTGTGTGAATACCTACTGGGTCGAAGTTTTCCATGTTACATACAACAATCGCGTTGTCTGCAGCATCACGCATTACTTCATATTCAATTTCTTTAAAGCCTGCAATTGATTTTTCAAGTAAACACTGAGTTACAGGTGAATATTTTAAACCTGATGTTACGGTTTCTTGTAAGTCTTGATCGTTATAGCAAATCCCTCCGCCTGTTCCACCTAAAGTGAAGGCTGGGCGTACGATAACTGGGTAACCGATTCTTGCAACGAAGTTTTTCGCTTCATCCATATTATGAATAATGTCCGACTCTGGTACTGGTGCACCTAATTCATACATTAAGTTACGGAAAAGGTCACGGTCTTCTGCTTTATGAATGGCATCTAATTTTGTTCCTAAAATTTCAATTTCAAGCTCATCTAAAATGCCTGATTCGTCCAACTCGATTGCCATATTTAAACCTGTTTGACCACCTAAAGTTGAAAGAATGGCATCCGGACGCTCTTTACGTAAGATACGTGATACGAATTCTAATGAAATAGGTTCGATGTATACTTTATCTGCGATTTCTGTATCCGTCATAATCGTTGCTGGGTTTGAATTAATTAATATAACGCGGTAACCTTCTTCTCTCAATGAAAGACATGCTTGTGTACCTGCATAGTCAAACTCCGCTGCTTGTCCGATGACGATTGGACCTGATCCAATTACTAAAATTGTGTTTATATCTGTACGTTTAGGCATGTTGGTTCTCCTTTGCTACTTCGTTTTCCATCATTTCGATAAATTCATCAAATAAGTGATTTGAATCTTCTGGACCTGGTGAAGCCTCTGGGTGATATTGAACTGTGAATACTGGATATTTTGTATGACGTACTCCTTCACAAGTACCGTCGTTTAATGCGATATGCGTTAATTCTAAATCTGTACCTTCTAATGAAGCAATATCAATCGCGTAACCATGGTTTTGAGAAGTTAAATCTGTACGACCTGTGCGTAAATCTTTGACTGGGTGATTGCCGCCACGATGTCCGAATGGTAATTTGAATGACTTGGCACCACATGCTAGTGAGAATAATTGATGGCCTAAGCAAATACCGAACATTGGCACTTTTCCGATTAGAGTTTTAATTGTTTCGATACCCTCAGTTACATCTTCTGGATTCCCCGGACCATTAGAAAGCATAATGCCATCTGGATGCATCGCTAAAATTTGTTCAGCTGTTGTGTTGTAAGGAACAACGATTACGTCACAGTCACGTTTGTTTAATTCGCGTAGGATACCGTGCTTCATACCAAAGTCTAATAATACAACGCGTTTTCCACGACCTGGTGATGGGTACGGTGCTTTTGGCGATACTTCACGTACATGATGGGTAATGAACGGTGTTACTTGTAATTCTGCCACGACTTTTTCCACATCTACGTCAGCATCTGCTTCTGTTAAAATCGCACGAACTGCACCTTTTGCACGGATGATACGTGTTAACTTACGTGTATCAATCCCTTCAATACCAGGAATATTTTGAGAAGCTAAGTATGCACCTAATGACATATCTGAGCGCCAGTTTGATGGCTGGTCGGCTAATTCACGTACGACAAACCCACGAATGGCTGGTGTAATGGATTCAAAATCATCACGGTTAATGCCGTAGTTCCCGATTAATGGGTATGTTAATGTAACAATTTGTCCGTAGAAAGAAGGATCTGATAATGTTTCTTGGTAACCTGTCATCCCTGTTGTAAACACAACTTCACCTTGGCTAGCTGCATCACTACCAAATGCAGTTCCTGTAAATACCGTACCATCTTCTAAAATTAATAAGCGTTTCTTCATTATTCTGCCTCCTGATATGCAATGTTACCTTCGCAAATTGTCATGACTGGCCAACCTTTTGCTACCCATCCGTTAAACGGTGTGTTGCGACCTTTTGTCACGAACCCTTCTGCATCAATTGTTCGCTCTTTATTTAAATCGATTACTACTAAGTCTGCTGAAGCACCAATTTCTAATGTTCCGTATGGTAGATTAAAAATTTGTGCAGCTTTCACACTCATCCAGTCTACTAATTGTTTTAAAGTCCATTTTCCAGACTCTACGAAGTTTGTATAAAGTAATGGGAAGGCTGTTTCAAAGCCAACAATGCCAAATGGTGCGCCAACCATCCCACAGCATTTTTCTTCTACTGTATGTGGTGCATGATCTGTTGCGATGCAATCAATTGTGCCATCCAGTAGCGCAGCGTGTAAGGAATCTTTGTCCTCGCTCGCACGTAATGGTGGGTTCATCTTCCAGTTGGCGTCATCTGATGGAATGTCCATTTCTTCAAGTAATAAGTGGTGTGGGCAAACTTCTGCTGTTACACGGATGCCTGCAGCTTTTGCGTCACGCACAGCACGAACCGATTCTTTTGTGGAAACGTGACATACGTGGTAGCGAGCACCTGCTGCTTCAGCAAGAAGTACGTCGCGTGCGATTTGTACCGATTCACAAATTGACGGAATCCCTGGTAAGCCTAACTCTTTATTGCGTGTTCCTTCGTGCATAAC
>JAZUES010000075.1:0-6634 GCA_045640265.1 Solibacillus sp. | reverse complement strand
AAAAAAATATGAGATGTCCAGCTTGTCAATACAACGGAACGCGTGTTGTTGATTCAAGACCTGTTGATGATAATAAAGAAATTCGTAGACGTCGTGAGTGTGAATCTTGTAATTTCCGATTTACTACTTTCGAAAAAATCGTAGAAACACCTTTAATTGTTGTAAAAAAAGAGGGTTCTCGAGAAGAGTTCAGCCGTGAGAAAGTGTTACGAGGGTTAATTCGTGCATGTGAAAAACGTCCAGTTCCATTAGAACAATTAGAAGAAATTGTTTTTGATATTGAAAAAGAGCTACGCCGTATAGGGAATGCAGAAGTGCGTTCTGAAGATGTTGGCGAAATGGTAATGGATCACTTATCGAAAGTGGATGAAGTTGCTTACGTACGCTTTGCATCTGTTTACCGCCAATTTAAAGATATTACGGTATTTATTGAAGAGTTGAAGGAAATTATGACTCGTCAATCGAATGGAAAATAACTAAGGAGGGGAGATAAAAAAATGATTCACTTTAATGAATTACAGCCTACGGATCATTTTGAAATAACGCTCCCTCACGCCCTATCTACAAATGAACGTCAATTAATAACGCTTTTTTATCAGCCATTAACAGGTTCTGAGCCGATTAGTCTTTATTTAACGTTATGGGCTGAAGCGGAAAGTCATGCACCACAGCAATTATCACATTATTACTTAATGAATGTATTGTCGATGCCATTAAAAAAGGTGTTTGAAGCCAGAATTGCACTAGAAGCAATTGGCTTATTACGCACATGGCGAAAAGACGAAAATACGAGTCGTCACTTTATATATGAACTTGTTCGCCCACTTGATGCACCGCAATTTTTTAAAGACCCACTATTATCGATGTTTTTATTTAGTAAAATTGGAGAGGCTTCTTATCGTAAACTCCGTCAACGCTTTTTGGCGAAGAAAAATAAGGAAAACTTTGAAGAAGTGACACGTTCATTTGTCGACGTCTATCGTCCTGTGAATATGAGCTTACCAACTGATGACTATGAAGAAACACATAAGAAGGCATCAGATTATCCATTTTACTTTGAACAATTTGATTTCAACTTATTGAAAGCAGGTCTTTCCGAACAATTAATTCCAAGTGCTGCCTTAACGATTCAAGCAAAGGAAACGATTGCAAAGCTTGCATTCATGTATCAATTAACACCATTACAAATGCAAAAAGTTGTGATTTCAGCGCTGGATGACCACAATAAGTTAACGACAGAGCGTTTAAAAAAAGCAGCTGCAGATTATTATAAATTAACGATTTCCACTGAGGCACCAACGTTACAGAAAACATTTGAACCGAAGCAGGATAGTGTCACGAAAGAAAATTTAACAAAAGAGCAAGAGCTACTTCAATATTTAGAAACAACACCACCTGTACAAGTATTGCGTGACGTGAATAACGGGAAAGAGCCGATTCCTTCATCGATTCAAATTGCAGAAGATTTAGTTGTGAAATATAGCATGCCGATTGGTGTAGTTAATGTTTTATTGGAATATGTTATGCTTTCAACGGATATGAAGTTACCTAAAAACTATGTTGAAAAAATTGCAGATCACTGGAATCGCAAACAGTTAAAAACAGCAAAAGAAGCGATGGAGTTAGCACGTCAAGAGCGTGATAAATATGCGCAGTGGAAGCTAGAAAGTACGACTGTCAAACAACCGAGTACGCAACCATCGAAAAAGCCAGCGTACAATCGGAAAAATGGGCGCGACGAACAGATACCAGACTGGTTTTATAAACGTAACGAAAAACCAGTGCCTGAAAAGGAAAATGCCATTGATTTTGAACAAGAGCGCTTAAAAATCTTAAAAAAACTTGGACAACAAGACGGGGCAGGTGAATAATAATCGAACCGATAAACAATCAATTAAATGAAATAAAAAAACGTATGCCTTCGTTTGAAGAACGTTTTGAAAAGATGCGTCGTGATACAATTGAGCATCCAAAAGTACAGCAATTTTTAAAAGAACATGAAGATCAAGTAACAAAAGAAATGGTCGATATTAGTTTACCAAAGCTTTATGAATTCATTAATCAAGCGACCGGCTGCTGTGGATGTGGTGATACGAAATCATGTAATAATTTATTGCAAGGCTATGTACCAAAGCTGTATATTACACGCAACGTGATTGACATTTCCTACGTAGCGTGTGAGCAAAAAATGCGAGAAAACGAACGTCGTGAAGTAGCAAATATGATTTCAAGTATGCATATGCCTAAAGATGTATTAAAGGCGACATTAAAAGATTTAGCCATCGACAATCATTCACGATTAAGTATTGCAGATCAAGCCGCAGAGTTTGTGGCAACATACAAACGTACAGGTGAATTGCCGAAAAAAGGCTTTTATTTATATGGTCAATTTGGTGTTGGTAAATCTTTTGTGCTTGGTGCGATTGCGAATGAATTAGCTACATTAAAAATACGTTCAGTTGTGGTATTCGTACCAGAATTTTTACGTGAAATGAAAAATGCAATTGGTGATAATTCGTTAAATGAAAAAGTTGATTATGTAAAAAAGGCCCCAGTATTAATGCTGGATGATATTGGTGCAGAAACGATGTCGGCTTGGACGCGTGATGAGATTTTGGGAACAATTTTACATTACCGTATGAGTGAAGAACTACCGACATTTATTACATCAAACTTTGATTATGCGGGACTTGAACATCACTTAGCTCAGTCGCAGCGCGGAGATATAGAAGTTGTGAAGGCTGCTCGTATTATGGAACGTATTAAAGCAGTAACGATTCCGATTCAATTGGATGGGATTAACCGTCGAATCTAAATTGTGAAAAAATTTCTTTTATTCATAGTTGCATTTCATAAAAAACGAGCGTATACTTTGTACGTAATTACAACAATTTAAATGCTTTGAAAAGGATAACAAGTTAACGAACTAGCTTTTAGAGAGGGAAGTCATGGCTGCAAGCTTCCTAGCACAAGCGTTCAACTTTACTACCTTGGAGCAGTGATGGGGCTAATCCATCATCGTTTCTCAGTACGTTAACTGACCGAGAGCTTCTGTTTCACGTAGGTGAGAAGGAAGAAGGGTGGCACCACGACGCATTCAAGCATCGTCCCTTTGCTGGGACGGTGCTTTTTATTTTGCCCAAAAGTGCACTGCCAAAAATAAAGGAGGAAAACAACATGTCAGAAATGATTCAATTAACATTCCCAGATGGCGCAGTAAAGGAATTTGCTAAGGGAACTTCAACATTAGACGTTGCAGGTTCAATTAGTCCAGGATTAAAAAAATCAACTTTAGCAGGTAAAATCAACGGCACTTTAATCGATGCAAAAACAGGTATCGAAGAAGACGGTGCAATCGAGATTATTACGAACAAATCTCCAGAAGGCTTAGAAATTTTACGTCACTCAACTGCTCACTTAACTGCACAAGCAGTGAAACGACTATACCCAGATGTAAAATTAGGAATCGGTCCAGTAATCGATTCAGGTTTCTACTATGATATCGATTCACCAACACCAATCACAGCTGAAGATTTACCAGCAATCGAAAAAGAAATGAAAAAGATTATTGCTGAAAACATTGAAATCGATCGTAAAAACGTTTCTCGTGATGAAGCACAAAAAATTTACGAACAAGTGGGCGACGAGTACAAATTAGAGTTACTTGAAGCAATTCCAGCAGATGAGCAAGTATCAATCTACTACCAAGGTGATTTCTTTGACCTTTGTCGTGGGGTGCACGTACCATCTACAGGGAAATTAAAAGAGTTCAAATTACTTTCTTTAGCTGGTGCTTACTGGCGCGGTAATTCAGATAACAAAATGTTGCAACGTATTTACGGTACAGCTTTCTTCACAAAAGACGAGTTAAAACATCACATTCAAATGCTTGAAGAAGCAAAAGAGCGTGATCACCGTAAAATTGGTAAAGAATTAGACTTATTCATGACTTCACAAACTGTAGGTCAAGGTTTACCACTTTGGTTACCAAACGGTGCAACAATTCGTCGTACAATTGAGCGTTACATCGTAGACAAAGAATTAGCACTTGGCTACAAACATGTTTACACACCAGTACTTGGTTCAAAAAAATTATATGAAACTTCTGGTCACTGGGATCACTATCAAGACGGCATGTTCCCTCCAATGGAAATGGATAACGAAACATTAGTGTTGCGTCCAATGAACTGTCCTCACCACATGATGGTATTTAAAAACGGCTTACATTCTTACCGTAACTTACCGCTACGTATTGCAGAGCTTGGTACAATGCACCGTTACGAAATGTCTGGAGCGGTTTCAGGTTTACAGCGTGTACGCGGGATGACTTTAAACGATGCACATATTTTCGTACGCCCAGACCAAATTAAATCGGAATTCAAAAAAGTAGTTGAATTAATTTTAGATGTTTACAAAGACTTCGAATTAGACGACTATTCATTCCGTTTATCTTACCGTGACCCGAACAACAAAGAAAAATATTTCGATGACGATGAAATGTGGGAAACTGCACAACGTATGCTAAAAGAAGCAATGGATGAGCTTGGCTTAGACTACTTCGAAGCAGAAGATGAAGCAGCGTTCTACGGTCCAAAATTAGACGTACAAGTAAAAACTGCAATCGGTAAAGAAGAAACGTTATCAACTGCTCAACTTGACTTCTTATTACCACAACGTTTTGACCTTTCTTACATTGGCGAAGATGGTCAACCACAACGTCCAGTAGTAATTCACCGTGGTGTTGTATCAACAATGGAACGTTTCGTAGCCTTCTTAATCGAAGAATACAAAGGTGCATTCCCAACTTGGTTAGCACCAGTTCAAGCGACAATTATTCCTGTATCAAATTCAGTGCATTTTGATTATGCGCGTGAAATACAGGAAAAATTAACAGCAGCTGGCGTTCGTGTAGAAATGGATGACCGTGAAGAAAAACTTGGTTATAAAATCCGTGAAGCACAAATGCAAAAAATCCCTTACATGCTTGTTATCGGGGATAAAGAGGTTGAAGACGCGAGCGTAAACATCCGTCGTTACGGCTCTAAAGATTCAGAAACAATTAACTTCGATGAGTTCTTAGCAACTATCAAAGCAGAAGCTACTAAATAATATAAAGAGCAAAATCCTCTATTCAGTGCATAGTTGCTGGATAGGGGATTTGTATTATGAAATATAGATTATGTATCTTTTAAATTAAAAGGTAAATAAAATAGTTGACGACTTATATAAGACGTGTTAAGATTATTTAAGTTATGAATACAAATTTTGAAAGTAGAGGCTGCCCGCTTCTCACCTGACAAGTGCTTTTATAAGTTACGACCAGGTATAGACACGTTGAATTGTTTTACGCTTGTACGCGTATGCACATATAGCGGGCGGACATCTCAAATGTCCGTCCTTTTTGTTTGTATAAACGAGAAGACATATGGACATATCGCAGAGTTGTACCGTTCGACCGGGTTATACTTTACACTAAATCATGTATTCGCGACACACTCTTGGAGGTGGATTATTATTAGCAAAGACATGTATGTAAACGACGGCATTCGCGCACGTGAACTTCGTCTAATCGACCATAATGGTGATCAGCTAGGTCTTAAAACACGTACCGAAGCGCTTGAGATTGCTACCCGTGTAAACTTGGATCTTGTCCTTGTGGCCCCTCAAGCCAAACCACCAGTCGCTCGTATCATGGACTATGGTAAATTTAAGTTCGAACAGCAAAAGAAAGACCGAGAAGTTCGTAAAAATCAAAAAGTAATTTCGATGAAAGAGGTTCGTTTGAGCCCAACAATCGATGAACATGATTTCCAAACGAAACTACGTAACGGTATCAAATTCCTTGAAAAAGGCGATAAAGTTAAATGTAGTATCCGCTTTAAAGGTCGTGCAATCACACACAAAGAAATTGGTCAGCGTGTGTTAGATCGCTTTGCTGAAGCTTGTGCCGAAGTATCTACGGTTGAACAAAAACCGAAGATGGAAGGCCGAAGCATGTTCTTAGTTCTTCAACCGAAGATCGAGAAATAATACGTATGTAGAAACAGTTTAGGAGGAAATCGACATGCCAAAAATGAAAACTCACCGTGGAGCTGCGAAACGTTTCAAAAAAACAGGTACTGGTAAATTAAAATTTGACCGTGCTTACGGCTCTCACTTATTCGCCAATAAATCTACTAAAGCAAAACGTCATTTACGTAAAGCTAAAGTTGCAACTTCAGGCGATTTCAAACGTATTCGTACATTATTAACTTACATGAAATAATCTTTGACCGTTTAAAAGATTATTCACAAACAAAAATACAACTAATATTCGAAAGAATAAGCAGGAGGTAATTTCTATGCCACGCGTAAAAGGCGGAACAGTAACACGCGCTCGTCGCAAAAAAGTTTTAAAATTAGCTAAAGGTTACTACGGTTCAAAACATACATTATACAAAGTAGCTAACCAAGCAGTAATGAAATCAGGTCAATATGCATACCGCGACCGTCGTCAAAAGAAACGTAATTTCCGTCGTCTTTGGATCACTCGTATCAATGCAGCAGCTCGTATGCATGAACTTTCATACAGCCGTTTAATGCACGGTTTAAAATTAGCAGGTATCGAAGTTAACCGTAAAATGTTAGCTGACCT
>JAZUES010000074.1:0-18351 GCA_045640265.1 Solibacillus sp. | reverse complement strand
CCTGTATACCACGGATCTGGCACATCCTTTTTATGTGGTGTTAAATCAAGGAATCGGAACACTTTTGTATTGCCTTGTGCACGTAACATTTCAATTGTATTTTCAACATTACTCGCATCCATACAAACGATATAATCAAAGTTTTGTAAATCCGAGCTCATTAACTGACGTGCCTTCATACCAGTTGTAGATATCCCGAACTCCTGTAATTTTGCTTTTGTCCCTTTATGGGGTTGCTCGCCAATATGATAATTGCTCGTTCCAGCAGAATCAATTTTGATTTCACTCGTCAATCCGCGCTTTTGTACTAAATCGCGCATAATTGCTTCAGCCATTGGTGAGCGACAAATATTACCTAAGCATACAAATAACACATTCTTCATATGTAATCCCCCTATTAGAAAAACAAATTTCGCGCCAAATAGCGCGAAATCATGTCTTTTCTTATGTGAATTCCCTTGAAATTAATTCCTTCTTATTCACTAAAAATAGCTGCTCGGGATTTCCGTACAGCTTTCTTTTCTTTATTTTACTTCTGGATGCATTTCTTTTAGCTGTTTCGTTAATCGCGTTAACTCTTCTTCTAAAAAGTGCACAGATATGTCACGGCCTTCTTTACCTGACTCCACCATAAAAGGTTTTCCGTAAATTAAATATCCCTTTTGACGTTTAAATACACCTTTAGCACTTTTCGGTCCGATATAAGCAGCGGGTACAATTTGTGCTTTTGATAATTGGGCAATCGTTACAGCTCCTGCTTTTAACTCTGAGTTTTCAGAGCTGCGTGTACCACTTGGAAATATCCCAACAATCTTCCCGTCTTTAATTAATTGACGCGGAATTTTAATGACACTTGGTCCTGGATTTTCACGATCAACTGGAAACGCATTTAAGTTTTTGATTAACCAACCTAAACCTGTTATATCGAATAATTGCTTTTTCGCCATGAAATGGATTTCACGCGGTAATATTGATACGCCTAAATTCAAAATATCAATGTAGCCGTTATGCGTACATGCAATCACAAAGCCGCCTTCTTTTGGTACATTTTCAAGCCCATACACTTTTGCTTTTGCGCCGTTAACACCTAAAATTCCCTTTACAACATTTGCAATAAATTTATACACGTTTTTATCCTACCTTATGTTTAATCTATTTTTATTGTAAGCGATAGTAGCGTACTTCTTCAACGTCTACTATTTCGCACTCGATTTTACAATTGCTTCAACTAATGGAGGTAACCATTCATCGAGCTCACTAAATGTAAAGCCTGCTCGCTGTGCTTTTTCGGTTGTCATATACCAAGAAGCTGGTACGGCATATGGCGATCGAATTTCATCTGTTCCTAGTAAAGCAATTTTCGCTTGTTTTTTTGTTTTCTCTTCAATTAAAGCGATAAGCGCTTTTAGAGAAATAATGCCATTTGCCGTTGCATTAATTGGTCCTTCTACATCATTCATCCCTACCCATGCTAAAAAGCGAGCTGCTTCTGTTGCTTGAATAAAGCTCATTTTTGCATCCATATTTACAAATCCAATAGGTTCGCCATTTAAAATACGCTCCACATGGAAATGTAGCCGACGCGTATAATCGTCCTCACCCATTACAATTGGAAAGCGAACGGCTACAACAGGAAACTGTGCAAATTTATAAAATACCGCTTCTGCTAAGCGTTTGCCTTCTCCATATGTAAATTTTGACGTTTCGCCCATCACGATTTCATACGTATAGGGATCAAAATCTGCTTCTATATGCGGTTTTCCATTCGCTTCATAAGTTGATAGTGTTGAGGTAAAAACGAGTTTACCAATGGATCCATTGAAAATATCACAAAACTGCTTCGCTTCATTTGGTGAGTAGCAAATATTATCGTACACAACATCAAAGTTTCGCCCTGCTACTGCTTGTTTAAAGGCTTCTGTATCTTTACGGTCTACTTGAATATGTTCAACTGCATTACCAAATGGATTTTCTGATTTGCCACGCGTTACAATCGTTACGTCATGGTTTTCTTCTAGCAATCGTTCCACTAATTTCCGACCAAAAAAACGCGTTCCACCTAACACCAAAACTTTTTTCATTTGTTAACGCTCCATTCCAATTAATAAATCTAAATCAATCGTAATTTGTTGTAATTGAATGTTTTCTTTATGTTCAATATGCCAGCCCATCGGAGTCATTTCAAGTAATTTTGGAACAAGTTCCTGTGATAATGGTACGGTATACGTAATGCGCTTTACTTCGGTATGGGTAAAGCTATCTTTAAAACGCTCCACCGTTTGCGAATTCGTATAGCTTTCTTTTTCTGAATCTGCAAATGCTTGCACACGTAGTTCCTTTAGATAATTTTCTTGTGGGACAATTTTAATGACTTTCCCACCAGGCTTTAATAGCTTTTTAAATTCCTCATAATTCGCAGGAGATAAAATATTTAAAATAACATCGAATGATTCTTCATTATAGGGACTATTCGCTAAATCCCCTACACACCAAAGTTCGTCGCCATAAAATTTTGCAGCTGCGACAATGCCTTCTTTTGAAATATCTACGCCCACACCTATTACTTCGTCTATTTGCTGGCAAATACGATGTAAATGTGAGCCTTCACCACAACCTGTATCAAGGACAATCGGTGACTGTACATTAATTTCATCAACGATTGCTTTTTGCATCGGATCGTAAATACCTGCGGCAATAACCGCATGACGTGACTCGAATAATTCCTTTCCGTACATCGAATGAACAGGGCGGTTTAATAAATATAAATAGCCTTGTTTTGCTACATCAAACGAATGGTTCGATTGGCAGCTCATTTTTCCCTCTTCGTTAATTTCCATTTGTGTTTTACAAATGGGGCAAGCAAAAATTTTTATATGTTGTTGTATTTGTTGAATACTTAACGCTCGTTTTGATAATAGACCCATCGTGGATTCCCCTTTTAGTTGTTCGTTTGTATCGTACCACACTTCGGAATAAATAAAAAAAAGGAAATAGTTTTCACTATTCCCCTAGCCTACCTACAATTGTTCTAACTCGCTCACTGTCACAAATTCATAACCTTGTTGCTCTAAATAGGTGATGACCGCATCTAACGCTTCGTAGGACTCTTCATAAATGTCATGCATTAATAAAATACTCTTATCTTTTGCTTGTTGTTTTACATTTTCTATTGTTTTGGCAGGTGTTTTATGATGCCAATCCATTGTATCCACATTCCATAATACTGGTGTCATTGAAATTTCCTGTCTTACCTGATCATTGATAGCTCCGAATGGCGGTCGATATATTGATGGGTATTCACCAATTACACTATAAATTTGTTCATTTGTATCATTCATTTCTTTCGAAAGCTCTTCAGTAGTTAGCTTCGTTAAATTGCGGTGACTCCATGAATGATTACCAATTTCATGACCTTGTTCATGGACTCGCTGTAACACATCTGGAAGACTCGCAACATTTTGACCTAGCACAAAAAATGTAGCCTTTGCATGATGCTTTTGCAGTACAGCTAAAATCAAATCGGTTACTTTTTTATGTGGTCCGTCATCAAATGTTAACGCAACTTGTTTTTTCACTGCTGTTGGCTGCTCAGCCTGAACAGGTTGCTTTGGCTGTACTTGTTGTTTTTGTGGTTGTGGTTGCAGTTGTACCTGTTGTTTTTCAGGTTGTATCACTTTTGGCTTTTCTAACTGTTGTGGTTTTTTTTCTTCCTCTTTTACTAGTAATCCTTTTACCGCTATATATGTTTTACAGTTTCGAATAAAATTAGGAAGTCCGCCTTTTTGCACTAGAACTGGTTTACTCCACGCTAATTCAATGGGTGCTTGCTTATTTAATCGGGTTATAAATTCTCCAAAAGCTATTTGTTCTATGTATGTAGGGCTTTTCGTAGTTTGCTTGTTGCTTGCGAAAGCTGACTCAGAACCGATAAAAATTATACTGATTAAAAATAGGAAACTTAATAGCACACCGAAGCCTTTTGATTTTCTGCTCATCTCTCTTACCCCCACACTTCTATACTCGTTACTTATTAGACGTATGAAGAATATCAAAAAGTTGATTAATATGAAATAAAAAATGCCCACTTTTTTAATAGTGAGCACATTTTGATACTATTTAACTCTTAACACTATTTCTTATTGACTATTAATTTGTAGATGCCACTGGGTTATTTACCTTTAACGTTGTATTTTTCACATTCATCATGCCTTCTACTGCAGCATAAATGGACTGAATTTCCGTTTCAGACAAATGCTTTCCATTTAACGAATTGACCCATTGTTTTAATTCGGATGCCTTTATGACGTCGACATCCTCTGAATGAATTTCTACTTGTTGAAATGAACAATCATTTGTAAAAAGAACGACCGAATGAAACATACTATCGTTCATTTCTGGAAGCTGATCTTGCAAAGCGTAACTTAATCTTTTTGTTTCGTGAATTGGATTTTCAAATAATCGCGATTTATTTTTATGTAGTAGCTCTGTCCATTGGATATCTTGTTCACGTCCATTAATCCAGCCCGATTTTTCTTGTACGTGAATGATGTAAATACCTGATTCATGTAATAAAACTGAATCAATCATTTGAAGTTCATTATTCACCGGAACTTGAAGATTAACTAACATTTTATGAGAACCTTTTGCATCATCCAAAGCTTTTATTAAATTATGTGCCATACGTACCTTTTTACTTGTCCATAAATCAAAATACGAGTAACCTGTTAATTTATAAAATTCGGTATTATCATGGCGATATATATTCACCACAAAATAACCTAAAATAGCAATCACTACAATTACAAAAAATAGTGTCATTATGCTCACTCCTTGCGTGCATCGTTACCTATCATTTTAACAAACATTGTAAATCATTTCTATGCACCTATGGACTACTTTTGTTAAAGCTTCGACCTTCTCTTATTACGCAAACCATCAAAAATACACTATTTTCTTTTACTTTTTTAAGATAATTTTGCTATTACCTAAAATCGTTACAAGCTGCGTAATTTTTTCAATCATATAAGTTGGTTGCACCACTTTAGTTGGGTTTTTATGCGGGTTTAACCAACATGTATCAATTCCGGCACCAGCACCACCCATAATATCGGCACTATACGAATCGCCGATAATCATCGCTTTTGTTGGATCAAAATTTGGAATATGCTCGAAAACAAAGTCAAAAAACGGTTTCATTGGCTTTTGATAGCCTGTATTTTCGGATACGAATACTTGTTTAAAATAAGGCGCTAGTCCTGTTACTTCTAATCGTTTACTTTGCGTATTTGAAACACCGTTTGATGTAATATAAAGCTCGTAATATGGAGATAACGCTTGGATCACTTCCAAAGCACCTTCTACAAAAACTTTACTTTCAGCTAAATAACTACGGTACTCTTCGTCTATTTCACGACCATTCACATGTCGGCCAAGCTGCTCAAACGTTTTACCAAAACGGGTTTCCATTAACTGTTCACGCGTAATTTTCCCCTCTTCAAGTGCCTGCCAAAGCCCTGAATTGATTTCATGATAGACTGCTTCTATTTCAGGCGTTAAAGGAATTTCATGTGCTGCAAATAATTTGGGCAATGCTATTTTTTCTGCCGCGCCAAAATCAAGTAATGTGTCATCTAAATCGAATAGTAAAAATTGATAATCTTTCATGATAAAATCTCCGTTTCCAATCATTCATTCATTTACCATAGCATAACCCCATAAATAGTTTAACTATTTCCACCTCTTCTCTTTACATTCTATTTTAATTTCGTTAGCATTTTACTATTACTTAGAAAGAAGGTCTGCTTTATGGGGTTTGATTTAGACCCTCATCTTGTTATTATTTTGATTTGCTTTGGATTTTTAGCTGCTTTTATCGATTCTGTAGTAGGTGGCGGTGGTCTTATTTCTCTTCCTGCCCTTCTATTTACAGGGTTGAGCCCATCTGCAGCCGTCGCAACAAATAAATTGGCGAGTACGATGGGGGCCTTAACGAGTACGCTTACATTTTATCGTTCTGGTAAGCTCGATATAAAATCCGTTGCAAAATACTTTCCATTGACCTTCTTTAGTTCAATGATTGGGGCTTGGATTGTCCATTTAATGGACCCAAGTTTGTTAAAGCCACTCATGTTAGTTATGCTAGCTGCAGTCGCAATTTATACGATTTTCAAAAAAGATTGGGGCAGTATTTCAGCCGTTAAAAAGCTTTCTCGAAATAAATACATATTGTTTTTATTCGTCATTGCTTTCATTGGCTTTTATGATGGCTTTTTAGGTCCTGGTACAGGTTCCTTTTTAATTTTTGCATTTTTAATGGTTGGCTATGACTTTTTAAAAGCAGCTGGCAATGCAAAGTTTTTAAATTTCTCTAGTAATATTGGGGCACTTTTAATGTTTATTTGCTTAGGGCATATCAATTTTACATATGGACTTATCATGGGGGCTTCACAAATTGTGGGCGCTGTCATTGGTTCTAAATTTGCCATCAAACGTGGTAGTGGCTACGTTCGCATTCTGTTCATCATTGTCACAGTGACGTTACTCGCGAAAAATGGCTATGACTATTTCTTTAATTAAAAAAATGAGGTTTTCCCAAAATAGAAAAACAACAATTTGCCAGTTTGCAAATTGTTGTTTTTCGTTGTATTGATACGCCTAAAATAGTAAACGTAGAACAAACCATGCCACTGGTACGAGAAGAGCCGGTAGCATATTAAGGGTTTTGCTATCTTTAATGCCTAAAATTGATAACCCCGATGCAAAAATAAGCACACCCCCAACGATCGATACTTCTGTCATGAGTGCATCAGTTAAGAACGGCTCTAAATACTGCGCAAGTAAATAAATGCACCCCTGCCAGAAAAATAACACGACAGCCGCAAACATAATGCCAATGCCGTATGTAGCAGCTAACGCCATGGATGTCACAAAGTCGAGTGTGGCATTCGTTAATAAATATGTATGATTATTATGTAATGCACTTTCAATTGGCCCTAAAATCGATAACGTCCCAATACAAAATAATAAAATAGCCGTTGACAGCCCCTTACTTAAATTCGAATTGCCAAAGCGACCAACTAGTGTATTGAATTTGCCGTCTAAGTTTAATACCGTCCCTACAAAACTACCAAGTGCTAAGCTTACAATAAATAATACGGGATAATTGCTATTAGGTATGTTTTGCACGATGGCATTAGCCCCGAGTGCAAGTGCCGCAAAGCCCATTGCATTAAATAGGGCATTTTGATATTCTTCTTTAATGCCTTTTTTTAACCATGTTCCAATGAGTGTTCCGATGATAATCAAAACCACGTTAACTATTGTTCCAAACATAGATGACTCCTTTCACTACAAAAAAGCCCCGAAACAAGTTCGGAGCTCATGTATTTACTTAATCATTTCTTTTGTTGGACCCATTACTGGTGGTACTTTTAAACCTGCTTGACGTAGTAATACGGTCATTTGCCCAACGTGATGTGTTTGATGCATAATGACCTTGCTTAATAACTCGCCGCGCTTCATTGAACCACCAAAAGCAGGAATTTCCTCTTCTAACTGTTCTTTTGTTAATGTGGCTACTTCTTTTTTATATGCTTCTGCTACCATTTCATACTTTTCAGCGATTTCTTTCATCGTTTCAGGCTGTGGCATGTCCGGACCTGGTGCTGGTATTTGTAAGCCTGCAAAATGACCAAATGCACCTGCTACACTTACCAAGTGCCAAGATAACCAACCAAGTGAATTATGTCCCTCTACAATGGCTACATCCATTTTATCATCCGGAATTGCTTGCATTACTTTTAACGCACCCTTCGATGATGCTACCCAATCTTGTACAAAATCTTCTGCTACACGATACATATAATTCCCCCTTTTATTCAATATCATTATCATATCGAACTCTTTTTATAGACGCTATTAGAAAAACTTGTACAACTTATTTTTCTAAATAACTTTTTAGGATTCGCCATGCTTCCACCTTTTCTTCAAAGGATTTAATATTTTTTCCTGGAATCGGACTAGTCGAGGGCATTTTTTCGAAGTGTCGCCCTTCTAAAAGAGATAACCCGACTTTCTTCTTAAACACATCAAAGCTTTTACCCCCGTTAAATAACACAAGCCGAATCTGTGGGAAATGCCTAAAAAGAGTTTCGAAGTCATTGGGAATTTCGTTTTTAATCGTTGCATCTAAGCTCCCTTGCCGCTCACAACTTTGAATGGAATCCCACAAGCCAATCCCTTTTGAACGTAGCAACTCAATCCGCTTTTCATAGCGTTCGGGTATTTCCGTTTCAAAAAGCCGCCCAATAATCGACCAAAAATGATTGCGCGGGTTACCGTAATATTGTTGCTTGTCTAATGACTGCTTTCCGGGCATGGAACCAATAACCAAAACTTGTGTTTTTTCATCGATAATTGGCGGTAATACGTTTTGAATCGGCTGCATAAGTACAACCCCTTCTTATCTTTTCATGCTTGATTTCTCTCAAATACAATCTTACCAGCTACAACCGTTTTCAGTGCTTTTGCTTTGAGCATTTGTTCAGTTGTCCCTTCAAATAAATCGCGATCAAAAATTGAAAAGTCTGCATCATACCCTACTTTTATCAACCCACGCTCATGCTCTTTGCAAACGGCCTGTGCACTACCAACTGTATACATTTTTATCGCCTCATAGCGCGACAATTTTTGTTCAGAGAAATAACCATTATGAATATCTGCCACTTTTTTTCGTTCTACGGCTGCATAAATATTTTCTAATGGAGAAATTGCTTCAATCGGTGCATCTGTTCCTGCTGCACACATAAGTCCTTCATCAAGAAAGGTTTTCCAAGCATAAAGATGTCCTTTACGCTCCGTTCCTAATTTTTCAAGTACCCACGGGAAATCAGACGGTACAAATGCAGGCTGTAAATCTAAAATAATCGGTAACTTTTTCATACGTACTAATTGGTCTTCTGAAACGAGGCAGCAGTGAATGAAGCGATCTCGTTTACCTGCAGGTGCTGGATATTTTTCCACGAGGGCAAGTACTTGTTCCATTGCAGCATCCCCAATTAAATGAACAGCAATGGCTTCTTCATACTTTCGTGCAAGCTGAACATAGTTTTCCATTTGTTCGTTTGTATGAATGAACAGTCCTTTGTTTTGTGGGTCATTCACGTATGGTTCAAGCAAAGCTGCTGTTGAACCACCGAATGAACCATCCGCAAAAATCTTCATTGCACCCGCTTCTACAAAGGGCGATTTATAAGAAGCCCCATCCTCCATCATTTGTTCAAACACTGTATGATGTCGAAGTAAATGCACACGAAAATTTTGCTGCGTACCAATCACTTCATTGAAAGCAGTTAAAGGATTTTCGTATGAACCATAATAGCTCATATCTTCCGTATGTCCACCCGTTAAACCATAGCGCAACATATCGTCAATCGCTAACGATAAAGATTTTTTTAATGCTTCCTTGTACGCTTTTCCTTCTATTGGTAGTACCGATGTTACAAGTTTCATTGCCTGCTCATAAAATAAACCATTTAACTCACCATTTTTATGACGGCCTATTTTTCCACCTTCCGGATCTACTACCTCTTTTGTAATTCCACCTGCTTTGAGTGCTGTTGAATTAACTAACACAACATGATGACAAACACGATTTAGTATAAGAGGATTTTCACAAACAGCATCTAGCTCTTCATTTGTTGGAATACGCCCATCAATAAATTGATTTTCATTCCAGCCATCCCCGATTAGCCATTCACCAGATTGTAAGCCTTGTGCAGCATCCTTTACCGCTTGAAGTAATTGCTCAGCGCTTTGAACAGCTGTTAAATTAAGGCGTTGCAGCTTATCCCCATGGCCAATCATATGCAGATGACTATCGACAAAGCCTGGATACATCGTCGCTTGTTGTAAATCAATCACTTCATCTGCTAAAGGTCGTAATTGCTCATCTGTGCCTACTGCAATGATTTTTCCATTTTCAACAAGTACCGATTCTTCAGTTACTGTAGCACTTTCCATCGTATAAATTGTGCCATTTGTCCAAAGCTGCTTCATCAAATCATCTCCTAATCAAAAAATCCTTTCCACGATGAACAACAATGTCACAATAGAAAGGATATATATTATTTAATATAGCTTTGAATTTCTGTGATAATTTCCGCTAACTCACGATTAGTCGTTTGAATGCGAATAAACTCACTTTCTAATGCATTAAACTCTTCTACAAAGCGCTGACGTAATAATTCATCGTTTAATTGATCATCCAAAAAGCCGCGTCCACGTGCATCTAAACGTAATTGACGTTCGCCTTCTTCCACATCTAAATAGAAAATATAGTCTGGCTTACGAATCGAATAAAGCTCTGTTTCATATTCATACTTTACGTCAACATCTTTTGCGCGGTGCGAAACAACTGTATCGATAAAGTGACGAATGCAATAAATATTGTTATCGTGCTCCGCCATTTTTTGATTGACCACTTCTGTTAAATGAACATTTGATGCTAAATAGTATAAATAATGTGCAGTTGGTGATTGATGGAATAACTTTCCATCTATATCATGACGATTTGAAGAAAATGGATAGGGAGGTGATTTTAATAATGAAGAACCTGGATCTTCAAAATGCAACTGATCTCCTACAGTACTTGTCCCACAACCATCTAAACCTGTAATAACAACTAACTTACCCATTTGTGCTCATCTCCTTTTGAGTTCACAAAAATGTACCATATTTTCTTAATTTCGTAAATATATCCTGAAGTACTGTAAGTTTTTCGTCACAAAAGAAAACAAAACGGAAAATAAAATGTTTTCAAAAAATATTGACAATTATAGTTCCCTCCACTAATATTAAGGAACACTAAATAAATTAACGGTAAAGGAGGCTAAGAATATGATGAACCCAATTGTAATTGTAAAAAACAAAATCAACCCACAACATCATATTGCCTAGCCTGAATTATTTAATTTATGTAATTGCGCGTAATTTAAAATGAGTACAGGTATGGAATTGCCTGTACCCTTTTTTCGTTTTGACACCTCTTCGAAAAATCGGATTGGTGTCTTTTTTATTGACTTCTAACGAAAGATACTGCCAATTTAGTGTAAAAAAATTTTAGGAGGGCATGACTATGTCTTTTTTCACGCAACGAAAACTATTAAAACAGGATCGATATGATGATGGGTAGCTCAAAGACATCTCAGAAAGAAAGTAGGTTAATGTATGTTTAATGTATTCGTAAAATTAAAATGGTTTTTTAAACAGTATCGTAAGCAATACACCCTTGCCATTACGTTACTAATTCTTGCCAGTGTGATTGAAGTGTTACCGCCTTGGATTTTAGGCGAAGCAATTGATGTCATGACAATTGGCGAAATGGATAGTACTCAATTATTTAAGTACGTCGGTTTTATCTTGCTTGCAGCACTTTTCAGTTATGCATTGAACTTCTATTGGCAATATCAATTATTCGGTGGTGCCATTGCACTTGATCGTATTTTACGTAAAAAATTAATGGCGCAGTTTTTAAAAATGACGCCAACATTTTACGAAAAAAACCGTACAGGTGATTTAATGGCCAAAGCCACAAATGACTTAAATGCCGTGACCTTAACGGCTGGTTTTGGTGTTATGACGCTTATCGATTCGACAGTGTTCATGGCACTCATCATTTTAGCAATGGGTTTCTTCATTTCATGGAAGCTAACCATTTTTGCGATGTTGCCGATTCCAGTGATGGCAATCATTATTCAATATTTAGGAAAAATTGTGCACGAGCGCTATATGACAGCTCAAGAGGCATTCGGTGAAATGAATGATAGTGTCCTTGAATCGATTGCAGGTACACGTGTTATCCGCGCTTACGTGCAAGAAAACAAAGATGAAGATCGTTTTGCGGAAATGAGTGGAAATATTTTCGAGAAGAACATGCAGGTTGCCTATATTAACGGTTTATTTATGCCAATTACAAAAATCGGTACAGGGATTTGTTATGTCATTGCATTAGGACTTGGTGCAGTACTTGTTTCGAACGGCGAATTAACAGTTGGTCAGCTTGTATCATTCAACGTTTACTTAGGTTTAGCCGTTTGGCCGATGTTCGCGATTGGAGAACTTATCAATGTGATGCAGCAAGGTAGCGCATCGCTTGATCGTGTACAAGAAACATTAGACTACGAAGCAGATGTTCAAAATCCAACATCACCTACAACATATGCAATGCCAAACTCAATCGGATTTTCGGAATTTACGTTCCAATATCCGCTGTCTCAAATGAAAAATTTACAGCAAATTTCATTGAATTTGCAAAAAGGGCAAACGCTTGGAATTGTCGGAAAAACGGGTGCTGGGAAAACAACGTTCATTCGTCAGCTACTACGTGAATATCCACTTGGTAACGGTCAAATCGTCATTAACGATACGGACCTTGCAAACATGGCGAAAGAGCAAATTTTAGACTGGATCGGCTATGTACCACAAGATCACGTACTTTTTTCTCGCACAATTCGTGAAAATATTTTATTTGGAAAAGAAGATGCGACGGCCGCTGACATCGATGAAGCCATTCGCCTAGCTGACTTCCAAAAGGATTTAACAAACTTACCACTTGGCATTGAAACGCTCGTTGGTGAAAAAGGGGTTTCCTTATCTGGTGGGCAAAAACAACGTGTATCGATTGCACGTGCACTCATTAAAGATCCAGAAATCCTAATTTTAGATGATTCACTTTCAGCTGTAGACGCGAAAACAGAGTCAAAGATTATTGAAAATATTCAAACAGAGCGTGCTGGAAAGACAACAATTATCTCCACACACCGCTTATCTGGTATTCAACATGCAGATGAAATTATCGTGCTTGACGATGGCTTTATCGTGGAACGTGGTACACATGAGGAACTCCTTCATTTAGGTGGTTGGTATAAAGAGCAATTTGACCGCCAGCAGCTAGAGGAGGTGCGCGAATGAGTACATCGAAACGACTGTATTTATACGCATTAAAATTTAAAAAGCCGATTTTAATCGGATTATTTTTATTAACACTTGGTGTTGCGACCGATATCGCAGGACCGTTTATTGCCAAATATATTATCGACCATTATATGGAGCCGGGAACACTACAAGCAAAACCAATTGCGATTTTACTTGCTATTTTCTTCGTATTAGCTGTATTAACAGCAGTGTTCCGCTATTTAATGAACATTTACTTACAACGCGGGTCAAACCACGTCATTCAACAGCTACGTAAAGATGTATTTGGGCATATTCAAAAATTGCCTATCGAGTACTTCGATAATTTACCAGCTGGTAAAATTGTCGCGCGCGTTACAAACGATACCGAAGCGATTCGTAATCTGTACGTAACCGTACTTTCACAATTTGCGAATAGTTTCATTACCATTGCAGGGGTTTATATCGCGCTATTCATTTTAAATTGGAAGATGGCTTTATTTGCGCTACTCGTTATTCCAATCGTTTATATTTGGATGATTTTATATCGAAAATACGCATCACAATACAATCATGTCATTCGTACAAAAATCGCAGATATTAATGCGATGATTAACGAATCCATTAACGGGATGACCATTATTCAAGCGTTTCGTCGAGAAGATCAAATGAAGTTAGAATTCGATGAGATGAATGATGAACATTACGCATATCACCGAAAACTACTCATTTTAGACTCAGCAACATCCCATAACTTAGTAAATATTCTACGTTTAGGCATGTTTGCGGTATTTGTGTTTTACTTCGGCACACAATCGATGACGTTACCTGAAGCAGTATCAGCGGGTACTTTATATGCATTCGTTGACTATATTACGCGACTATTCAATCCGATTACGAACATGGTCAATCAGTTTTCACAATTAGAACGCTCACTTGTAGCCGGTTCTCGTGTATTTGAACTGTTAAATCAAAAAGGGGAAAATGTAAGTAAAGAACGTATCGACCGTTATAAAGGAAATGTTGTTTTTGACCATGTATCATTCGCTTATAAAGATAATGAATACGTACTTAAAGACATTAACTTTGAAGCAAAACAAGGTGAAACCATTGCACTGGTAGGTCATACAGGTTCAGGGAAAAGTTCAATTATGAATTTACTATTCCGTTTCTATGATCCACAAAAAGGGCGCATCATTATTGATGGTCAGGATATTACGAGATTACCGCGACAAACGATTCGTGAGCATATGGGGATTGTACTGCAAGACCCTTACCTCTTCACTGGAACAATCGCAACAAATGTCAGTTTAAATGATGAACGTATTTCACGTGAGACGATTGAAAAGGCATTAGAAGCAGTTGGTGGGGACCGTGTGTTAGCAAAATTCGAAAAAGGGCTAGATGAACCAGTAATCGAAAAAGGTAGTACCCTTTCATCTGGTCAGCGCCAACTAATTTCATTTGCCCGCGCATTAGCATTCGACCCAGCAATTTTAATTTTAGATGAAGCAACATCGAATATTGACTCCGAAACAGAGGAGATTATTCAGCATGCGATGGACGTCTTGAAACAAGGACGTACAACATTTATCATTGCCCATCGTTTATCAACAATTAAAAACGCGGATAAAATTTTAGTATTAGACCGCGGTGAAATTGTCGAGCAAGGTAATCACGACGAACTTGTCGCTCTTGGTGGTAAGTATGAACTGATGTACCGCCTGCAATCCGGCTCCCTTTCACAGCATTAAAAAATGGCGTATGGAATTTTTAAGATTCCATACTCCTTTTCATTATTTCATCTTCTTATTCGGCCAATATGACCATTTACCAAACACCGTAATAAGTGCTGGTACTAACAGTGGGCGCACAACGAATGTATCAAGTAATACCCCTACTGCTGTTACGATACCAAATTGTACTAATAATCGAATTGGTAATGATGCTAATACTAAGAATGTACCTGCTAAAATTAACCCTGCCGATGTAATAACTGCACCCGTTGATGCAATCCCTTTTGAAATAGCTTGCTTGTGTGGGATGCCACGCTTACGGTTTTTCCAAATATCTGAAATCATGAAAATATTGTAGTCATTTCCTAACGCAATAATGAATACGAAACTATACAGAGGAATCGCACTTGCCATCGCCTCATGACCTAAACCATAGTGGATAATTAACCATCCTGCTCCTAATGCAGAGAAGAAAGAAATTAATACTGTAAGCATGATTTGAATCGATGTAACAATCGCACGTAAGTACACTAACAATACAACGAAAATAATAATAATCATTACTGGTTGAATTAGTTTCTCATCACCCGATTGAACTACTTTTTGGTCAAGCTGTGCACTTGTTTCGCCACCAATCCAAAACTCATTATCTTCTAAGTTTTGCTTCGCTAAAATCGATTTTACATCTTCTTTCATTTGCTCAACGTCATCCATTGCAGCGTTTGAATATGGATCTTTATCTAAATCGATTTCATAAAGTTGAATGTTTGCATTTGTTTCACCAATTCGCATGTCTTCTACAAGACCTACATATGGTAATGCTTCTAGCTCTTTTGTGATGTCTAAATCCGCGCCTTCTGCATTCACTAAAAGCTGAACTGGTGCTAATTCACCTGGTGTAAAGTTTTCAGCAATAATTGTAAATCCTTCACGTGAAGGCATATCCTCTGGGAATGAAGAAATTAAATCATAGTTGTATTTAATATTCGTAGAGTTATATGCAAGGCCAATTAAAATAGCACCAGCTACAATGATAACTAACCAAGGTTTTGATGTTACAAACTCACCTACTGTACGCATGAAACGGTGATTTGGCTTCCGCTCTTTATATGGTTTGTTTCTCTTTTCGGCATGCTCTTTTTCTGCTTCCACTGTACGAGGAACGAATGGCCAAAAGGCTGCTCGACCTAAAATTCCAAGAACGGCTGGAAGTAAGGTTACAACCGCAAAGCCTGTTACAAGTACACCAAAACTAAATGGAACCGCAAAGCGTTGGAATGCACCATAGTCTGCTAAAGCTAATGTTGCTAAGCCAATAACAACCGTTAAGCTACTCATTATAATGGCACCTATTGATTCGCGAATGGCTGTTGCTAAAGCAGTAAATTTGTTTGCTTCAACTAGTAATACGTCCCGATAACGTGTAATTAAGAAGATACAATAATCCGTTCCTGCACCAAACAGTAATACAACCATTATCGCTACTGCCTGTGCATCTTTATCAATCCAGCCATTATCGGCCATCGCACCAAGTAATGGACTAACAACTAAATACGCGATTCCTACTACAACTAACGGAATAATTGCTAAAATTGGCGAACGGTATATTACTAACAAAATAACTAAAATAATTACAACAGTAGCGACCATTAATTGAAAATCTGCTGATTTGAATAAGTCAGTCGCATCGATTGAAATCCCTACTGGACCAGAGAAACGCGCATGTAAGCCGTCAGCTTCTAAATTCGTCTCATATGGATTTTCACCGAATTGTGCTTCTGTTCTTTCCTTAATGCTAGCTAAGTTTTCTTTTAACACATCACTATTTTTATCAGGTGAAAAGAATACTGGTGTCACAATTGCTTTCCCATTTTCCGATACCGCACCCATTAACGCTTGAACAGGCATCTCGTGGAATGGTGGCAATGTTTGTTGACCGTCCAATGGATTCTCTGCTAATTGTTTATATAATTGCTGAATGTTTGTTAAATCAGCTTCTGTTAACCCTGCATCCTTATACCAAGTAATTAATAATGGAATACCACTATCTGATGCAAATTGTTCTTCAATCATTTTCCCGGCTTGAACAGACGTATAGGCTTCAGGAATTTCTTCCCCCGCATAGTTTTCTACACCATTAATTTGCGGGAAAATAAGTGCAAGTACTATGGCAACAATAATCCATAGTGACGCAACAATCCATCGCGTATTTTTCCCACCCATGATATGGCCCCATTTTTCTAATGGATGCTTCGACATGTCACTTCCTCCTCCGTGTTAATCTCTAGCATTTTTCCCTATTATTACTACAGGCAACTACTTATAAAGTTAGTTACCATCACCAAACCTTATACAAACATTGTACAAGAAACGAAAAACATTTGACAAGTAGTTTTTTTTTCGATTGAATAGAACTTAATAATTGTTTCGTTAGGAGGTGCTTTAAATTTGAATCCCACATCTTATTCCATACAACAAGTCTCTGAAATTACAGGACTTTCCAAACAAGTGATACGAAAATGGGAAGATCGCTATCAAATTATCCAACCTCAAAGATTAGAAAATGGTTATCGAATGTATGGCGAAGACGAAGTACAAACCTTGATACAACTTACTTCTCTTACGAATAGCGGCATGACAATTAAACAGGCGATTGAGCATTATACCAAACAAAAAAGTTCACCTGAAGCTAATCCAACGGTCCATTTCAAAAGTGCCCTCATTCAAGCTGGGACAGAAGGAAATGAACGCGAAATTTTGCATTTGCTCGAGCAAGCCCTTCATAAATTCGGTATTGAGAAGCTAATTGAAGAAATTATTATTCCTTTTTTACATGAAGTTGGGGAACTTTGGTGTGAAAACGCTTGGGGAGAATATCAAGAAGCAATTAGTAGCCAAACCGTTCGTGATTTTTTATGTCATATTCGTCGACACTTTTTCGTCCCCGAAGATGCGCCACTTGTATTAGGAAGCTGTCTACCTGGAGAAAGACATGAAATTCCAATGCAAATTTTGCTTATTCAATGTATGTTGCGCGGCTATCAAACATCGATGCTCGGCCCATCCCCCGCGCCAACAGCCATTCAGTCAACCATTGCACTGAAAAAGCCCGTAATTGTTTTACTGACAGGTTCAACGGATATTGCATTTACAGAGCACACACAGTCGATTTATACGCTCGAAAAATTAGCACAAGCACATCAACATATTTCCTTTTTCATCGGTGGTGCTGGTTCGGAAAAGTATTACAACCAATTTCAATTAAATGCTTTAAAATTATCACGATCGATTCAAGATATTTTTCCAAACGCCAAATTTTAATATTTCAAAAAGGTTACCTTTTAATTAAGGTAACCTTTTCTTGTAATAATTTACAAATTATTAGCATTTAACGATATAAACTTTTCAAATACGTTGACACCCGATCGATTTCAGGATAAATGGTTGACTCATTAATCCCAACAATATTCAGCGCTTGTTTAATACCCTTTTTATGCGCTTGCGGAATAATAATTTTCACCTTTAAACCATCCGCATTTCGTAGTCGTAATTGGTTTAGTGATGATATACAATCATCACTATTCTGTAGCCCTCCGACGATAAATGCTCCACTTTGACGGATGATGCGATTGTTATTTTGAAGTGGTTTCACGAAATGTGGTTT
>JAZUES010000073.1:0-10805 GCA_045640265.1 Solibacillus sp. | reverse complement strand
GCGCTAATAATTATTATTTTTTCACTAATTCACTTTCTGTTACCCATTTATGATTCTCTACTTTCTCTCCAGAACTTGATGTGTAATCAACCATATAAACAGTCGTTTCTTCTATCGTATCAATTGTAGCAGTTGCCCCTTGCATGCCCTCCATATGATCCGCATTTAAAATGACTTTCGAATTTTGTTTTAAAGGTTCGTTATCATCAATTTGTAGTTCTTCATGAACCACCCATTTATGTTCTTTTTCAGGATTTCCACCAGTAGTCGGTGTATACGTAACAGCATAAACTGTCGTATCATACGCACCGACAATTGTTGCTTCTACCCCATTCATCCCTTCCATATGGTCAGCTTCCATTATTACTGTGCTGCCAACTGGAAATGTAGGATTTTTTGCTGCTTGTAAACCCTCTGGAAGCTCTCCATTACTTGAATGATGCTGATGTGAATTGCCACTTTCATGTTGTTTGGTTTCATGTTGATTTTTTTCTTCACTGTCATTTCCTCCGCAAGCGGTAAGTGTCACTAAGCTAACTAAAGTAATCATGGTCATTCCAAGTTTTTTACGCATTAAATTTCTCCTATCCTCGGTGATTGCTGGGGTCGACACCCAATTTGTTTTCGAACTTGTATAAAAGTTTTCTTTTTTTCATTTATTTAGTTTTACTTTTTGTAATCGTAGGGCATTTAATACAACAGATACTGAACTAAATGCCATCGCCGCACCTGCTACCCATGGAGCAAGGAAGCCTGATGCTGCGATTGGAATACCTATTGCATTATAGGCAAATGCCCAAAATAGGTTTTGTTTAATATTACGCATTGTTTTGCGACTCATTAAAATGGCATCGGCAATACTGTTTAAATCTCCACGAATTAATGTAATGTCCGCAGCTTCCATTGCAACATCTGTGCCCGTGCCGATCGCCATACCGATATTCGCTGTTGCTAGAGCTGGCGCATCATTAATACCATCACCAACCATCGCCACATTTTTGCCTTGCGCTTGAAGTTTTTTTACTTCGTCTGCTTTTCCTTCTGGTAATACTTCTGCGATAACAGCATTCACACCGACTTCTTTACCAATAGCTTGTGCAGCACGAACATTGTCACCTGTCATCATAATGACTTCAATGCCCATTTGTTGAAGACGCTCTACCGCTTGCTTAGACGTTTCTTTTATCGTATCTGCAACTGCTACTAACCCTGCGAATTCCCCATTAATTGCAGCTAACATTGCTGTTTTACCATCCGCTTCTAATTGTTCCATTTGTGGTAACACATTTGTAATATCAATATTGAATTGTTGCATTAATTTACGTGTACCAATAATGACGCCTTGACCGGATACAGTAGACTGCACACCATAGCCAGGGATTGCTTCAAAAAATTGTATATTCGCTAATTCAATGCCTATTTCTTCAATGCCCTGAACGATGGCCTGTGCCAATGGATGTTCAGATTGTTTTTCTGCTGCGCCAATTAACGCAAGGAATTGTTCTTCCTCTACTCCTTGTGCGACATAGATATCGGTTAATACGGGTTTACCATGTGTAACCGTTCCTGTTTTGTCGACAACAACTGTATCAATGGCTTGCGTTTGTTCTAGATGCTCGCCACCTTTAAACAAAATCCCAAATTCCGCTGCACGACCACTACCAGCCATAATTGAAGTAGGTGTTGCTAAACCAAGCGCACATGGACAAGCAATCACTAATACCGCAATTAATACTTCAAGCGCTTGCGTAAAGTTACTCGGATCAATCCATACTATCCAAACGATAAACGTTAATACCGCAATTCCTACAACAATTGGGACAAAAATGCCTGAAATTTTATCAGCTAAACGTTGAATCGGCGCTTTAGAGCCTTGCGCATCTTCTACTACTTTAATAATTTGTGCAAGTGCTGTATCCCGACCAACTTTTGTTGCTTTCATTTTAATGAAACCGTTTTTGTTAATTGTTGAACCATACAGAACGTCACCCATTTTTTTATCTACGGGTAAGCTTTCACCTGTTAGCATTGATTCATCAACAGCTGTTTGGCCTTCTTGCATCTCACCGTCTACTGGGATTTTTTCACCTGGTTTTACGAAGAGAATATTGCCAATGGCTACTTCTTCTAATGGTACTTCCACTTGGCTACCATCACGTAGGACTATCGCTGTTTTTGCTTGAAGTCCCATTAACTTTTTAATCGCCTCTGATGAACGACCTTTTGCTTTTGCTTCAAATAGCTTTCCTAAAAGAATGAGTGTAATCAGGACTGCACTTGTTTCAAAATATAAATGTGGTGCGTGATGTGAGCCATTCATCACAATCATTTGATACACACTATAAAAGTAAGCCGCTGAAGTACCCATGACTACAAGTACATCCATATTTGCTGAACCATTACGAAGTGCTTTATAGGCTCCCACATAAAATTGTCGGCCGATTATAAATTGAACGGGTGTTGCTAAAATTAGTTGTACCCATGGCTTCATTAGAAAATCAGGTACATATAAAAACGATGTAAATGAAAAATGGGCTACCATCGTCCAAAGTAATGGTAATGATAAAATAGCTGACATGATGAATTTCCATTTTTGTTGTTGAATCGCTTTTTCGCGATAATCGACTTGAACTTTTTCATCCTGTTTTTGATGCGCACCATATCCAAGCTTTTCTACTTTAGCAATGACATCAGCAACTGACACTTGCGCTGGATTAAATTCAATCGTTGCTTTTTCTAATGCTAAGTTGACATTGGCTGTAGAAATACCATCCATTCTATTTAAACCTTTTTCAATTCGCGCTGAACAGGCAGCACATGTCATGCCTGTAATATCTAATTCTGCTTTTTGTTTGATGACACCGTAACCAAGCGCCTCAATTTTTTTCTCGAAATCATCTTCTGTTAATTTCGTTGCATCATATTTTATCGATGACTTTTCAAGTGCCAAGTTAACGGTTGCTTGGTCGACACCATCCATTTTATTGAGTGCTCTTTCAATACGTGCTGAACAGGCAGCACATGTCATACCTGTTATTTGAATGGTTGTATTTTTTTCTTTTACAGTCATTTAGTGTCCCCTCCTGTATATACCTTACGGGGGTATATTTCCATGAAAATAAGAGAGTGCCTTTAACAGCACTCTACTTAAATTACTTTACGTCGTAACCTTGTTCTTCAATGGCTTCTTTAATTGCTTCTACTGACACTTGTGCTTCGTCAAACGCCACTGTTACTTTTGCATCTTCTAAGTTTACTGATACTTCATTAATACCTTGTAATTCGTTTACGCCACTTTCTACTGCTTTCACACAGTGACCACATGACATTCCTTGAACATTTAATGTTACGTTTTGCATAATTGATTCTCTCCCTTAATATGAATGATTATTTATTTTATATACACCACTGGGGTATATAATTGCTAAAAAAGTTACTTTTTCATAAGCTTTTGAATGGTAACAAGTAATTCATCAAGTACTTCTTCATCGCCTTCTGAAAGTCGATCCACAACACAACCTTTTAAATGGCCTTCTAACAAAATCTTGGCGACACTATTTAGTGCAGACTGAGTAGCCGAAAGCTGTGTAATAACATCATCACAATAGACGTCTTTTTCAATCATGCCCTTAATCCCACGAATTTGTCCTTCAATTCGATTTAAACGCGTCGTCATATCCTTTTTGAAACGTTCCGAATGGTGACTTTTTCTACAAGAGGTACCTTCTTCTGTATGGCAAGTTACATCATTTACTTCATTTCCCATTAGATCAACCTCCTAATAAAATTCATATTAGCATACCCCCTAAAGGTATGTAAAGCATGTGGAATTTCTTTGGCCTTATGAACATTAGTGCTAATGGGGGAAATATAGGCGAAGTTCCTTTTGCAATGGCAAGAACAGAATCTTTTATATGTATTTTTCATCTTTTGAAAGAAAAACGTAATAATAGCTAATTAAAAATATTACTTCCAGTAGTAATAAAGCACCCATTAGAACGGTTGCTACCATTGGAATATAATTCTTAAAGTAAGCGCTTATACCTGACAAGATGAATAGTAGCATTATAATGTTTACTAGATTATATAACAGCTTTTTATTCGTTTTACTAATTAAATCGTCCATTATCAGGGAAATAATTATAAATACTAAAAACATACCCGCTATAATAAAAACAAGCCCTACTAAAGCTATAATTACCTCTAGTGTAGTTGACAAAGCTATCTTTAACGGAGAATTACCTGTAACATTTAACAAGAAAAAGATAAGACTATGCGCAATCATGATAATGACATAAGGTCTGATCTTTAACAGTTTTTGATTCATTTTCCCTAACTCGTTTATCCCCAAATATATAGATATAAATCCAATAATATTGGTTACGTAATAAGTTACTCCAATATCCAGAAAGTTTAAATTTGTCTTGAAGAAGACAAAGATTAACCCAACGAAAATATTTATCATAAATAACTCCCCCTCCTTTACTTTCCGGTACGTTCAATAAATTCAACACGAAAATCTATAATCCATTTATAAAAAACAAAAAGAACGAATTCATCGGGAATTCATTCTTCTTACATTTCTCTATAAGCTTAAATAATCCTTCAAAACATTCTCAAAGCGGTGTTTTAAACTCGTATAAACGCCAATAAGTAATTATTTTTTATTTTTAAGTTCTAAAAGTACAGGTGCTATATTTAGTAAGATAGAAACAATCGTCAAAAACCATAATACCCTTCCAAAATTAGGTACTTCGCTTAAAGCTGACCAATCTTCACCTTTTATCCAATTAGATACAAGGCTATGTTCTGCACAGAGTGTCAATGCTGTAAATGATAACCCCATTGCCATTGCCAATTTATAATCTTTGCCTGTTCCATACATATAAAGATTTATAAAAGTTGCTACAATTGCAATAAGACCTAATATTAGCCACATAATGATGCCCCCTTTTTACTTCCAGTTTTTAATATAGACATAAATTGTAATTATAAGGTTTCCAAAGCGGTGTAGGTACATTTTTTGGCTGAATGTTGTAAATCCACATAAATCTGATTCCCAATATGCTATTTTTTATTAATTATTCGTAAGAAAGCCTGCTCAAAATATTGATGAGCAGGCTTCTTTTTTACTTTATCAACAATGTCCCCAAAACCTTGTTTGGGAATGATTTATGTATAAAGCTTTATATTAATTATGAAATATTTAAGTACTGTTTTATTAAGTATAGATGATGTTCATGGAAAAGATGCTTTTCTAAATAATTGAAATCGACCCAGCGCATTGTTTCCTTTTCAATTGGCTCTGCTATCTTTTCTAATAGTTCACAAGCGTATAATATTCCGATATTGTGTTGAGAGTCAAGAGGATATTTTGCTGAAACCCAATGTCTTTCAGCTTTACCTATACTCTCAACGATATGAATTTCATGACCCGTTTCTTCAATGCTCTCTCTTAACAATGCAAGTTCAGTAGTTTCATTTGCTTCAACCCCTCCTCCAACTAAAAATAAATTTCCATCTAAATCTTCTACACATAAAAATTGTTGATGATCATTTTGAATGACAGCATACGCTCCAGTTCTTTTCCAATAATTCAAATCATAACTACGCTTACCAAAAGTTTTCATTGCCTGCCCCCTAATTGGAATTTTAGGTAAATATTATACCATTAAAAATCGATTCCAAAGTGATTGCCTTTATTATTCTTTAAACGACTTTATTGTAAATTAAACAACGTATACAGAAGGAACCATGAAATTAGCTGCAATTGCACATTAAAAAAGCCATTTTGCATTTCTACAAAATGGCTCGAAATATTAAGAATCTTTTACTACTGTTTTTTCAACTAAGTTTTTCACCCATATCACGGTAGAATACCGGCATCATTTCTGGTGCCATTTGTATGGCATTCATAAAATGCTTTTCTCATAAAACAATCTTCTAAAAATCTAAAAAAAGGTACAAGCATTGTTTTGACAGTGTTTGTACCTCTTTTAAAGTTTATTAAATTCGACTAAAGTTTATTAAATTCGGCCGTAACTAGTGAAATGTTTTTTCCAATAACCTGTTGAGAATGATGCAACACTTACTTTTGAACCACTTGCACTAATCATTTTTCCACTACCGACATAAATACCTACGTGAGAAATACCTGATTTATATGTGTTACTAAAGAAAACTAAGTCTCCAACTTTAGGTGTGAAAACTTTTTTAGACATTTTATAGTAACTAGACGCTGATGAACGTCCGATTGATTTCCCAGATTTTTTAAACACGTAATAAATAAAACCAGAGCAGTCAAAACCAGAAGGAGAAGCTCCCCCAAATACATATCGTGTACCAACATATTTTTGCGCAATTGTAGCAACGCTTTTGTTACTTGTAGTAGATGCCGTTGTTGATGTTTTTGTAGTAGATGTTCCACTAACTTTCAACTTTTGGCCAACTCGAAGGGCTGTTGATTTTAAACCATTCAGTTTTTTTAAGTTTGCCGTAGTCGTACCATATTTTTTAGCGATTTTCGATAGTGAATCACCGCTTTTAACTGTATATGTACTTGAACTTGCCGTAGTTGCTTTCGCAGCGGTAGTAGATGCAGTAGATGTTCCACTAACTTTCAATTTTTGACCAATTCGAAGGGCTGTTGATCCTAAACCATTCAATTTTTTTAAGTTTGCCGTAGTCGTACCATATTTTTTAGCGATTTTTGATAGTGAATCACCGCTTTTAACTGTATATGTACTTGAACTTGCCGTAGTTGTTTTCACAACTTTAGTAGATGTACTACCAATTTGTAATTTTTGACCAATATGAAGAGCTGTTGATCCTAAACCATTTTGTTTCATAATTGTTGTATAAGGCGTACCATATTGCTTAGCGATTTTTGATAATGTATCGCCATTTTTTACTGTATAAGTGGCAGCAGATGCGCTGGCTACCGTGGAAAATAATAGTGATGTACCAAGTGCTACAGAAGCCACTGTTTTTGTTAAATTATTCATATCTAAATAAACCCTCTATATCTTTATAGTATTTTTATGTCGCGAATTATTCTACGAGATTAATAATATCAAATAAATGTTACAGTCTCTTTACAACAATATTAAAAATAAAGACAAATTTATAATGACTGATTATAAGTTCAAACAAAAAAGACGTGTCCGAAATACGATTTCTGGACACCCCTTTTCTTGTTCACTAAGCTTTTAGCAGCAGCATTTAGTGAATTATCTTAGTTATATATATGAATGAATACCGTTTAACGGTTTTCAACTAAGAACAATTTGATTTATGCGACAGGCTGTTTTTTATTTTTATTTGGACGTGCATATAAAAATGTATAGAGCACGATACTTAATAAAATAACAACAGCAAGTACTGCATATAACTGTCTATATGATAAAATCGCGATCACGGCTCCTAATAAATACGGGCCAAAACCAAGACCTAAATCTAAAAAGATAGAAAATGTCGATGTTGATAATCCGATTTTTTCTGGAGGTACGCTTTTAATAGCAACTGCTTGGCAGCACGATTGAATATTGCCGTAGCCAAAACCAATTAATACACTCGCAAGTAAAAACGTTAATCCTGAATGTGCTGCACTTAAAATCAACATCCCTAGAGCAAAAATGACAATTGCCGGATACATAACGTAATTGGCACCTTTTTTATCTAATAGTTTCCCCGAGAATGGACGTGAAATTATAATCGCAATCGAATAGGTAATGAAGAAGAAACTTGCCACTTTTGCAAGATCTAGCTCATTGGCATAGAAATTCATATACGTTAAAACACTTGAATAACAAAATGCAAGTACTAATATGACAATCGAAATAGGTAGAGCTCGCGGTTCAATAAAGCTTTTAAGCGAAAGTGACATTTTTTCTGGCGGTGCATCTGTATGAACAGGATTTGGAATATTGACCATTAGCGCAACAATTAAGCTAATAACCCCTAGACCAACACAACCAGCGAAAATGACATTATAACTAGCATGTTGGACAAGTAATATTCCGAGGAATGGACCGATAGCAGTGGCTAAAATCGTACTTAAACTAAAGTAACCAATTCCTTCACCTCTTCGACTAGGAGGAATAATATGTGCGATACTTGCTGTGACCACCATAAGAGTAACCCCTAACATCACACCGTGAATGACACGAGTTATAAGCAAAAAGCCAATTCCGGTTTGGATAAAATATAAGCCGGATGTAAGCATGTATAAAATCAGACCGACAAATAATAATTTACGGTAGCCGATTTTTTCAATATATCGTCCCATAATCAGACGCCCGATTAAGGCACCTACCATAAAAATACTTGAAACGAGGCCTGCTTGACTAGTAGACGCATGAAACACTTCTATTGCATATCCACCCATTATAACGATTAGTAAATAAAACACTAATGTTAATAAAAAGTTCATGGCTGAAACGAGGATAAAATCTTTCGTCCATAAACGTTGTGGTTGATTCATTTAAAAGACCCTTTCTTTCGCTTTGTTACTTCATTGTAATATTAACTATTATTAATGTAAAATTAGTATATTTAATGTTAACATTAACGCAGATTAAGTAACGGAGGGAGAAATAATGAAATTAGAACAATTTTATTATGTTCGTGAAATTCTTCAAACAAAATCGATTACAATCGCATCTGAAAACTTGCATGTAACACAGTCTGCAATTAGCCAATCGATTACGTCACTCGAAAAAGAAGTAGGCATTCCTTTATTTCATCGTTCGCGACAAGGAACGATTCCTACGGAGGAAGGAAAGACGATTCTTTACAAAATTCTGGAGATTTTAAACAAAATGGACGAATTAAATTTAGAAATGCAATCGATCCAATCCTCTTACAAGGGTGAAATCAATATTGCGACAATTCCAAGTATCTTCATGACATTTCTTCCTGGAATTTTGTCACGTTTTCAAAAAGACTATCCACATATAAAAGTAAATATACATGAAATGGAAAATTTAGAAACATTAAATGCGCTTCAGCACGAGAAAATTGATATGGGGTTTATCGCTTTGTTTCATGATTCCAATAAAAAATTTAATAACCAGATTTCTTTTCGTCCGATGCAAATTAATGGCGCTTTCTCGGCAATTGTTCCTAAAAATTCAAAGCTTGCTTTAAAAAAAATTTTAACCGTTCAGGATATTCAAGATGAGTATTTTATCTTATATGATAGTCAGTTTTACCATGAAATGATGGAAGAATTTCAACTCGAAATATCTGAGCTTAAGGTCATTTTTAAAACAACGAATACAGAAGTCATTAAACGCTCAGTACTAGAAGGAATAGGCATTAGTATTCTTTCCGACTTAATGCTAAAAAATGATCCTTATATGGATAGTGGAGAAATTATCGCAGTCCCTTTTCAATTTCAATGGAATAATCAAATAGAATTCGGGACAATTCATAAACAAAATAGCGCTCATTTGCGAATCATTCAAAAGTTTTTGGAGTATGTGTGATGTTTACATCTCTTACTGAATAGTTTTGAAAGCACACGACCCATATTAAAAAGGAACGAAATGTTGTTAAATCAACATCTCGTCCCTATTTCTTTATGAATTACTTTTTGTTCGATTGTTGATTTTTGTCATGGTTCGTTTTATTGTTTTTATTTTTTAGTTTAGAATCAAATTCTTCGGCAAATTCTGCTGTATTGTCCTCAGGATTGCGATTGTGACTCGTTTTGTTATGATGTAATTCTTTAAAAGTTTCAAAGGGATTATGCGTTCTTTCATTTAATGTCTTCTTATTATTCTTACTCATATTATTCACCTCCTACTGATTTAATGTGCTCAGTGTAGGAGGATTTATGCTATTAAGCTAAGAGTCCATGGTGATGAGGATTCCGGTAAGATTGAACCAACACTGCGGATTTTTGAACTGCCTGTTGCCGAGCCGAGAGTCACTTCTATTTAAAGGAAATCCCGATTAGGTAATGCAGCGTGTCCAAAATGTCCCTAAACCCTTGCTATGACTGGATTTCAACAAATGTGCATAAGAAAAGCCACGAAACGTGTGATTTCACAAGGTTCGTAGCTATTTTGTGTGGGACTTCTATGATAGACGTACTCTTTTACGAACAAAATAAAACCAGATTAGTTGTATTATAAGAACAAATACAAATGCAACACCTAAAATTATAAATGTAATAATTCTTATTTCAGGTGTTTGAATAGCCCCCGCGCCATCTACTTGTCTTGTTCCAATAATAATTGCCAGCACAGAAAAAATTACTAACCAAAATACATTTCCAACCCACCAAAGCTTCAACTTTACTCCTCCCTCATTCCATTATTAAATACTATACATATGGAATACGGATATTTGAGATATAAGTTTCAAAATTTTTTGATACCTTCCGCACTAATCTGTGGAAGTACACCTTCCCAAACAGTGGTTTTGGGATACTCCCTAACTTGCATTTGGAAACGTAAGTTAATCTGTATCAATTTTATCTCTTCTCCCTATACCCTATACTGCATTAATCATGAAACGACCTGGTGGGGCTTTTATTTCAAAATAATATTTTTCCCCTCGTTTTAAATCTTTAAATTTAATACTTTCACCAGCGGGGATTAAAATTTCATCAATAAATATCTCACCTTTTGCATCTTTTATTCTTAATAACACATCACTTTCACTATTCGCATCATTAACAATTCTCTTTTCCCCAAAAAGTCGTCCATAAATTAAATAATCTTGTTCGTTAAAATGGAAATCCGTAAAACGAATACCTTGCCCATCCTCCATACCATCTTCATTATTTACAATTGCAT
>JAZUES010000072.1:0-1713 GCA_045640265.1 Solibacillus sp. | reverse complement strand
TTATTTAGTTGATGGTGATGTCATGTCTCGACCTGCGCCACGTATTGGTGAGGCAGTTCGAATTATGGCCGAAACAGTTTACCCAGAATTATTTTAACTGCTTACAGTGTCCAAACACTTTGGTCGATTAAATTTCTGATCAATCAAAGCCGAATTCGGAGCAAGTTTTGCCACGGTAATTGATATGAGTTTACAATAGAGGAACAGGCTCAGGTAATGAGCTTGTTCTTTTACTATTTATAGGTGGTGAGCGAAAATGATGATTTTTATAACAGGTGGCGTCAGAAGTGGTAAAAGTGCATTTGCCGAACAAACTGCAGTACAGTTTGGCGCAGACAAGCGGTATACCTATATTGCGACAGGTGTTGCTTTTGATGAAGAAATGACACGTCGTATAGCTCGTCATCGGCAAGATCGTCAGGCGCAAACTATATCATGGCAAACAATTGAGATGCAGTGTGAATTTCCTGATACATTAAACACGTTAACGAAGCAGGATGTTGTTCTCTTTGAATGTGTCACAACTTGGCTTTCAAATGTTCTTTTTCGTGCAGAAAGCATTCAAGAGCCTCAATGCTTTGTCTCGGAGCAAATCGCAGCATTTCAAAAACAACTACACTATTGGAACAAACAAGGTGTTAAAATAATTATTGTTTCAAATGAAGTGTTAGATGAGCCAGCTTCAGCTTATGAAGAAGTGAATGTGTACCGCAAAACATTAGGGGAATTTCATCAATGGCTAGTAAGGCACAGTACAGAAGCATATGAAGTCCAATTTCAGCTTGTAAAGCGTTGGAAGTAAGGAGTGTGCAAGTTGAAAAATAGTGGAACGGGCTTTTTACTCGCATGGCAGTTTTTCTCCGCCATCCCAGTGAAAAAGCAACTAGAAATGAATGCAAAATCGGTCACATGGATGTATGCATTTTTACCGATTATTGGGCTAATAATGGGTGCACTATTAAGTGGGGGCACTTATTTATTGTGGAGTTATAGTAATATTTCAAATGTGTTAATAGCCATTTTACTCGTTGTGGGCATGATTTTTCTGACAGGAGGGCTACATTTAGATGGCTGGATTGATATGAGTGATGCCTTTTTTTCTTATGGAGAAAAAGAAAAGCGATTAGAAATTTTAGATGATCCACGTACTGGCGCATTCGGTGTGATTAGTGTCGTTTGCTTAATATTATTAAAAATCGGCTTTATTTACGAAATGTTAGAAAAGGGTCAATTTGATAGTTTGCCATTTATTGTTTTCATACCTTTTATCGCACGCGTGGGAATGCTTATTTATTTTTTAACGATGCCTACATCGAAACAAAAAGGATTAGCGGCTTATTTTAAAGGGGTAGTGGTACCAAAGCAATTGAAGACTATTTTGTGCTTCTTTAGCATAATTGTATTTGCAGCGTGGCTTTATTTTGAACTTTTCCATTTCTTTATCTTCGTGCTGATCATGTTATGTGCGGTTTTCTTGTACCGTAAATGGTCGATGAAGCATTTTGGTGGTATGAGTGGGGACCTTCTCGGTGCGTTTGGAGAAGGAATGGAGGTGCTTTTATGGCTAGCGGTGTTGTTCTTCATTTAATCCGTCATGAAAAAACGCAGGCAAATATCGAACGGAAGTATATTGGCTGGTCGGATGAACCAATCGTAAAGAAAGTTCAAGGGGATTTACCGATTTCACCACAAATGGTCTACGGAAGTGATTTA
>JAZUES010000071.1:0-4256 GCA_045640265.1 Solibacillus sp. | reverse complement strand
CTTGTTCAATTATTTGTAGTTCTAGTTCACGGATTAGCCCCGAATTTTCAGCTACTGGAATAAACTCACCGGTTGAAATAGAACCAAGTTCCGGTGAAATCCAGCGCGCTAATGCCTCCATACTTGCAATACGCCCTCTTCGTAATTCAAATTTTGGCTGGAAGTATGCTGTAATTTGTTTTTGCTGTAAGGCTTTTTTCAAATGATTTAATAACAATAATTTGCGTTCAGAAATACGATTAGATTGTTCAATATAATAATTTATTCGTGTACCTGGCAATAATTTTGAATCTGTTAATGCACTTTCTGCAAATCGAATGGCATCATATCCAGTATAGTCTTTTTCAAACGGAGCAATCCCTATTTTTAGCGTTGTATAAACTTGTTGCCCTTTAATAATGAATGGTTCATTCGCTGCATCTTTAATGGGTACTATTCTTGTTTTTTCAATGGTTTGAAAATCTATCGGCGTAAACATGATCAGTGATGAACTCGTAAACCGCGCTACATCACTACTTTCGCTAGCCGATAAACGTTTTAGCCTCTTGCCAAGCTCTTTTAACAACGCCTCTCCCGCTGGACGTCCAAAAAGTTCTACTACTTCCGAAAATTCACCAGGTTCTACAATTTTAATGACACCTGTTTTATTTTGTGTTTTATATTGTTCAATAATCTCCAAAAATTTCTTATAACTCGGTAAGTTCGTATGAGCATCAACTAATGTTAACTGTTCAATTTGGGTTTGATAAAGCTGAATTTTATAAATGAATTGAACCATCTTTTTAATATTCTCGTTCTGTTGGAAAATGTTCATATGCTCATTTTTATTTTGGTTATAATAACAAATAAAATAACCAATTGGACAGTTTTTCTCAGTATAAATCGGTATGTAATAATGGGCATTAAAACCCTGTGCCCTCATACGGCTATGTATATCTTGATGTAGCGACAAACTTTGTAAATCCTGCCACCTTATTGGCGTTCTTTTTTGTAATATTCGTTTATAAAAGTTTTTTTCTTCCTCTACTAGTAATACTTCATTAAATTGAGAAGAAGTTATTTGTTGAATTCCCTTTTCATTAATCGCCGTAAAAGTAGTAAAGGTTTGATGGATAGCATCTATTTCCGCGCAAAAATATTGTATTTTTCGGTTGAATGAATTTTCTTGAATAATTAATTCGTTTGTAAACTTTAAAAATCGAAGCATTTGATCATTTGATATATATGATGTTACTTCTTCCACTTTTTTCAAACACCCCTAATTTCACGAAAATAGTTCCTAATATTTATACTATTTGTATCATAATCCAAATAATTGTAATGTTACAATACAATCTATTTGACAGTTTAGTTAATTACGTCCAATTAAAAACAAAAAAATCATTTTATCTACATAAAGTAGGTAAAATGATTTTAATTCATTCGTTATGCATATAAGGGGTATTTCGCTGTTAATACGTCCACACGTTTGCGTGCTTCTTCTTTTGTCGCTGCATCTTCTGGATTTTTAAGAACTAACGCAATGATTTTACCTACTTCGATTGCATCTTCTTCTTTAAAGCCGCGCGTAGTAATTGCTGCAGTCCCTACACGAACACGTGAAGTTACGAATGGTGATGCTGTATCGTAAGGAATTGTGTTTTTGTTTGTTGTAATCGCTACTTCATCTAACACATGCTCTGCCACTTTACCAGTTAACCCTAAAGATTTTACGTTTAATAATAATAAGTGGTTATCTGTCCCACCTGATACGATTTCAACGCCTTCTTTGATTAATGAATCTGCTAATGCCGCTGCATTTAGTTTAATTTGTTTGGCGTAGTCTTTGAATTCTGGTTGTAATGCTTCACCGAACGCTACTGCTTTTGCAGCGATGACATGCATTAATGGACCACCTTGAATTCCTGGGAATACCGATTTGTTTAATTCTTTTTCCCATTTTGCGTCTGCCGCTAAAATCATACCGCCACGAGGGCCGCGTAATGTTTTATGTGTTGTTGTTGTAACAAAATCAGCGTATGGTACTGGGTTCATATGTTCACCAGCTGCTACTAAACCTGCGATGTGGGCCATGTCTACCATGAAGTAAGCGCCCACTTCATCCGCGATTTCACGGAATTTCGCAAAATCAATTGCACGTGGATAAGCTGAAGCACCCGCAACGATTAATTTCGGTTTAGATTCTAAAGCTTTTTGGCGTACATCTTCATAATCGATGAGATTTGTATCTTCTGTTACACCGTACTCTACAAAGTTGTAAAGAATACCAGAGAAGTTTACTGGTGAACCGTGTGTTAAGTGACCACCGTGAGATAAGTTCATTCCAAGTACTGTGTCACCTGGTTTTAAAATTGTATGGTAAACAGCCATGTTTGCTTGTGCACCTGAGTGAGGTTGTACGTTTGCATAAGCTGCACCGAATAATTGTTTTGCACGATCACGCGCGATATCTTCTACTATGTCTACATACTCGCAGCCACCGTAATAACGTTTGCCTGGGTAACCTTCTGCATATTTATTTGTAAGGTAAGAACCTTGAGCTTCCATAACAGCTTCCGATACGAAGTTCTCGGATGCAATCAACTCGATGTTTGTGTTTTGACGCTTTTTCTCTAATAGGATTGCGTCTAAGACTGCTTTGTCTTGTCCTGCTAATTTTTCAAATGCCATTTTATATTATCCCCCTAAATATTGTCCCGGAAATTTCCGGAGTTTCCAATTCAAAATGATTAATTAAGTGCCTTTAAAGGTTTACTTTATATTGTGCACGTTCGCCGCCAATTAGCTTTGGACGTGTTGTAGCTAATGTAATCACTGCATTTCCTATTTGTTTCACAGATGTACGAACAGGGACGGCCACAGCTTTTAACTGCATACCGATTAATGTTTGTCCGATATCGATTCCTGCATGTGCTTGAATTGCTTCAACAACTACAGGTGATTTCATTTGTGTATAGGCATACGCGGACATAGAACCTCCAGCTGTACGTACTGGTACAACGGAGACGGGTTCTAAATGGTATAGATTCGCGGCATCTTCTTCAAGCGTTAATGCTCGATTAATATGCTCGCAGCCTTGAAAAACTAAATAAAGCTTATGTTTTTGCGCAAATTTAGAGAACTCCTCATAAAGAGCTTGCGCAACATCGAGTGCTCCAGCAGTTCCAATTCTTTCACCAAGTACTTCAGAAGTAGAACAGCCGACTACAAATAACTGATTTTCATTAAACTTCACTTGTTGCTCAAATTCTTGTAGAGCTTGCGCTAAATCCTTTTGCAAATCGTGTAAGTTTGTCATCCGCATCACCTACAATTGTTCTTGTTCAATTTTAGAGATTTTTTCTATGCGGCGTGCGTGACGCCCGCCTTCAAATTCTGTATTTAACCAAGTAGTAACGATTTCACGTGCTAATCCTGGGCCAATGACGCGCTCACCCATCGCTAATACGTTTGAGTCGTTGTGACAACGTGTTAATTTTGCTGAAAATACATCATGCACTAATGCACAACGGATACCTTTAAATTTGTTTGCAGTAATGGAAACACCAATCCCTGTACCACAAATTAAAATACCTCGTTCAAATTCACCTGCTGCAACTTTCTCAGCAACTGGGCGTGCATAGTCTGGATAATCGACTGAATCATTTGATTGTGGGCCAAAATCTTCATAGCTGATTGATAGTTCGTCTAATAGTGACATGATTTCCTTGCGTAAATTATTGCCACCATGATCTGAAGAAATCGCAATTTTCATGTGAAGTTCCCTCTTTTCAATTATATTCAACAACAGTGTACCATTTATTTCTTTAGATTAACACGTATTTTGGTGGGTAATTTTTGGATTTTCACATAAATTCCGAATATTCTAGCTTCTAAATACATAATCGTTAGTTTTTTGTGTATTTTTGATGATTTGATAATGGTTATTATACGGAATTTCAACAAATTGTATTCTTTTTAAATGAAAGTCCGTTAAACTCCATTACGGGCAGACGCTTTCCTGGGGGCCTGGCTCCAACTAACTTGTATCGTGACTAAGTCACGATACAAGTGGATTTTCCGCGCAGGCTTTATCCCCTGGGAGTCGCTGCCCTTCATTCCGTTTAACTCTACCGTAAGTAACGTATTCTAAATTACTTGTATCATCTACTTACTAATAAAAAACGACCACTACTCAAAGTTAGGAGGGTAGTGGTCGTTTTTTATTATTTTGAAAGGTCGAATTGTTGGATCATTTTGTATAGCTCGGAAGTCGG
>JAZUES010000070.1:0-9627 GCA_045640265.1 Solibacillus sp. | reverse complement strand
GGCTGTTAACTCTTTTTGTGAAGGTTCACTTTGCGAGTTAAGACCTGCAACGGGTACTTGAGTAAAGCCATAGTGACCAGCGATATAGCCGAATGCCGCGTGAGAGACGAAGAATGTTTTCTTAGTCGTTGATTTTGCCATACTTTCAAAATCAGCGTTTAACGTGTTTAAATCGGCAACTAGTTGATCATAGTTTGCTGTGAACGTTGCTTCTTGCTCTGGTAGGGCTTTTACTAATTCGTCTTTAATCGATAATGATAATTGTTGAGAAATAATAGGTGATAACCATACGTGAGCATCATATTCCGTATCGGCATGGTCTTCGTGTGCATCTTCGTCGTTATCATGATCATGATCTTCTTCTGTTGCTTCGGCATGTGTGTGACCTGTAGAAATATGCAATTGGTCTTCTGTTACACCATCAGCTGTAGGAACCAGTTTTACATCTTCATTAGCTAATGTTTTTTTTGCTTTTTCTACGAATCCTTCAAGACCTAGTCCAATATAGAAAAACAAATCAGCATCCGCTAAAGACATCATATCTTTTTGGGTTGGTTCAAATGTATGCTCATTGGCACCTGCTGGATAAATTGAAGCAACCTCTACAGCATCGCCACCTATACGCTCTGCGAAATATTGTAATGGATAAACCGTCGTATAAATGGAAAGCTTGTCGGATGAATCACCTGAAGTAGTCTTATTTTCTTTAGAAGCGTCGTCGGAACTACAAGCCGCTAACAGAAGCGTAAGTATCGTGACGTAAAATAATAGTTTTTTCATTTATGAACCCCTTAAATAGTAATTGTTACGATTTATAAGTTTTTAACATTTTTAATCATACATGATGTACAGAAAAAAAACAATATAAAAAGCCTTCGAAAATCACTTTTTTTTCGAAGGCCATTTATCAGGTACCGGATCAAAACCACCTGGATGAAGTGGCTGACATTTTAAAATTCGAATGATTGTCATTAAGCTACCCTTGATTGCACCGTGTTTTTGAATCGCTTCAATTCCGTAACTTGAACAGGTTGGGTGAAAGCGACAAGAAGGTGGCTTCATTGGCGATACGTACTTTTGGTATAACCGAATAAAGCCGATAAATAGTTTTTTCATTAGATTTCTTACTCTCCATTTTTATACGCACGAGTTGGTTTCGTGTCGACAGTATGCTTTAATGATACGTTGTTTTTTCTAGCAAGTAAAATAATTGCTAAAGAAAAGATTCCCATGATTGTTACGATAATAATAAGAACGATTGGTAAGCTCATACTTTCACCTCTATATTTTATTTTCGATTAAAGTTGTTTCTTTTTATTTTCACTTTTAGCTTCAATTGCATCTGAATGGTGTGTAAGTTCATCGATTGTATGATTTACTTTATAGCCCCAATTGACAGCCGTTAAGAAAAGGCCAGTAATAATGATGACAATACATATACATACAATTACAATTGTAGTCAAAGACATAGAATTCCTCCGTTAAACTATAGTACTTCCATTAATCTTACAATAAATATTAGCTAGTAATCAGACTAATCCATGACGATTATGTTTCAATTTAATATTAAAAGGAAATACTATGATTAGTCAGATAAATTAATGAGGTGATTGAAATGGAAAGAAAAGAATTAAACAACCAATTAAATGAGTTAGTAGCAACATGGTCTGTACAGTATACAAAGTTACATAACTTCCATTGGTATGTTAACGGGCCTTCATTTTTTACATTACACACAAAGTTTGAAGAGCTATACAACGAAGTAACATTAAATTTAGATGAAGTGGCAGAACGTATTTTATCTCGTGGGGGCAAACCCGTTGCGACATTAAAAGAACATTTAGAGCTGTCTCTTATTAAAGAAGCGACAGGAAAAGAAACAACAGAAGAAATGGTTGAATCAACAATTAACGACTTTAAAACTATTATGAATACCTTGAAAAAGGCAATGAGTACTGCTGCTGAAGAAGGTGATGATCGCACAGAAGATCTATTAAACGCAACATACCAAAGCTTAGAAAAGCATTCGTGGATGTTAAATGCGTATTTAGGGAAATAAATTGTTATAATAAACGACCTCATATAATTGGGGTCGTTTTTGTATTATGCAATGAATAACAGGACTTTTATTCGTTCATCCTTTAGATGGAGGTGAACAAATTTGGACAAACAAAAAGTCTATGTATCTGTGGTGAATAATACATGTAATTTTTATCCAGGTATGAATTATGAATTTGTGTTGCATATGGAACCCATAAAGGCGCGCGTGTTTTCAAAATTATTTTATCAAATGAATGGATTAGAAGCATCCAATGCATTTCGTGCACATATGGCTTTTCTCCCGTATCATATGGACCATGTAAATCATGAGCTAGATCATCGTCTTCGAAAAGTATATGCACTGATTCACGAGTTTGGTGATGACGAGACGAAACGATTTGTTGAGCAACTTCCCTATTTTAAAGTGAACACACTTTTGTAAGTTGAATGTCAGACAGTCGTTCGCTACACTATTAGGTAGGAGTTGAGCGAAACGATGTTTACTTTTATAGATGAAAACGGTTTGACAGTAGATTTAAGATTTGATAAAGGACCATTTGAAGTGGAACCAAGGCATGTATTAGCACTCGTACAACATAAAGGGAAATGGCTTTGTACAATTCATCATCGCCGTGGTATTGAGTTTCCTGGAGGAAAGCAAGAAGAAGGGGAAACATTAGCACAAGCGGCTATTCGTGAGGTTTATGAGGAAGCAACAGTCATTGTAGAAGATGTAAAATGGTTTGCTTATTATATCGTGTATGATGAAATCCCATTTTGCAAAGCCGTCTTTACAGCAAAGGTAAAAGAAATTCAAACGTTTGTCGGAGAATATGAAACTGAAGGCGTCGTCTGGTTGAGGGAGGAAGAGCTTTGGCAGCAACCAAATTTAAGCTTTTATATGCGGGATGCGGGGATGAAAAAGATGTTACAGGAAGTGAAAAATCATGAACGCCAGTGGTAGCATCTATTCGATTCGAAATTACCCATCACCTAATCCGCATATTCGCTTAGATGAAGTAGTTTATTGGTCACAAGGATTACGCGTGAAGGGCTTACTTGCCCGTCCAAAAAAGCCAGGGAACTATGAAGGGCTCCTTTATTTGCGAGGGGGACTACAATCAATTGGGATGGTACGACCTGCACGTATTACTCAGTTTGCTGAACAAGGCTTTGTAGTTTTTGCCCCGTATTACCGTGGTAACCGCGGCGGGGAAGGCAAGGATGAATTCGCTGGTAATGACCGATTTGATGCGAGTAACGGCGTTGATGTATTAAAACAATTTGTTAAGCAAGATAAAGTACATTTATTTGGCTTCTCGCGCGGAGGGTTAATGGTATTATGGACCGCGATTCTGAGGGATGATATTAAATCAATAGTGACATGGGCTGGTGTTTCAGATACGACTGCGACGTATTGGGACCGCGTTGATATGCGCAGAGGCCTAAAGCGAATTGTCGGAGGTACGCCAAATAAAGTACCAGAAAACTATGATGAACGGACGCCTTTATACGATGTTGATAAAATTGACGCACCAGTATTAATCATTCATGGGACGGAAGATCAACATGTCAATATCGAACATTCGTATCAGTTAGAACTATACTTAAAAGACGAAGGAAAACGTGTAGAAACATGGTTTTCAACGGGGTTAAGGCACCATTACCCACCAAAATTAAATCGTGCGACTGTTCATAATTTGTGTCAGTGGATGAAACAGCATTAAAACAAATCAAAAAGGGATGTACTGTAAGTGAAAACTTACGTTACATCCCTTTTTGTATGATATGAAATATGGTGAAGTTTAGTAAATAAACATTATGTCGGAATTGACCAATTAGCAATTAAGCTAAAGGACCACCTTTTTTCACAATAGCTTCGTCAACATTAGCGAATTTCGTGAAGTTGTTTTTGAATAGATTAGCAAGTTCAATCGCTTTTTTATCGTAAGCGTCTTTGTCAGCCCATGCATCACGAGGGTTTAATACTTCAGATGGAACACCTTCAATTGCAACAGGGATATTTAATCCGAATACAGCATCTTGAGTTGTTTCAACATCCTTCAATTTACCTTCGATTGCAGCGCGTACCATTGCACGTGTATAAGAAAGCTTCATACGGCTACCTACACCGTATTCGCCACCAGTCCAACCAGTGTTTACTAAGAATACTTGTGAACCATGTTCGTCGATTTTCTTACCTAATTGCTCAGCATAAACTGTTGCAGGAAGTGGTAAGAATGGAGAACCAAAGCATGTAGAGAATACTGGTTCTGGCTCAGTAACGCCGCGCTCTGTACCAGCTAATTTAGAAGTGAAACCACTTAAGAAGTGATACATTGCTTGTTCTTTATTTAATTTAGAAATAGGAGGTAATACGCCAAATGCATCCGCTGTTAAGAAGATGATTGTATTTGGGTGACCTGCTACTGATGGTAATACGATGTTATCGATGTAGTCGATTGGGTACGCTACACGTGTATTTTCAGTTAATGAACCGTCATCGTAATCACAAATACGTGATTCAGAATCAACGACTACGTTTTCTAATACTGCACCGAAACGGATGGCATGATAGATTTCTGGTTCATTTTCTTCTGATAAATTGATTGTTTTTACATAGCAGCCACCTTCGATATTGAATACGCCAGTATCTGACCAGCCGTGCTCATCATCGCCGATTAATTTACGGTCAGCATCTGCTGATAACGTTGTTTTACCAGTACCTGATAAACCGAAGAATAAAGCAACATCGCCTTCTTCACCAACATTTGCTGAACAGTGCATTGGGAAAATCCCTTGCTCTGGTAATAAATAGTTCATAATACCGAATACTGATTTTTTCATTTCTCCAGCATATTCAGTACCACCGATTAAGATAATTTTCTTTTCAAGTGAAGTGATGATAAATGTTTCAGAACCTGTACCATCTACTTCTGGATCTGCTTTGAAGTTTGGAGCAGATACGATTGTGAAGTCAGCAGCGAAAGAAGCTAAATCTTCGGCTGTTGGACGGATGAATAATTGGTGGCAGAATAGGTTATGCCATGCATATTCATTAATTACTTTAATAGATAATTGAGAAGCTGGATCTGCTCCTGCAAAGCCGTCGAATACGAATAATTCATCGCGCTCTTTTAAGTAGTCGATTACTTTAACGTAGAGCTTGTCGAAAACCTCAGCAGAAATCGGACGGTTTACTTTGCCCCAGTCGATCTTGTCTTTTGAACCTTCTTCTTCAACCATGTACTTATCTTTAGGAGAACGGCCAGTATATTTTCCTGTTTCAGCACGTAATGCGCCTTCCACAGTTAACATTGCTTCTCCACGTGATGTAGCTTTTTCAACTAATTGTGGAACTGATAATTGAGATTGAATGTTTTTCCCGTTTAAAAGTTCTTTCAGCTCGTTAGCAATTTCTACCGAATTCATCTATTAAATACCATCCTTTTTTATAGTATTCCCTTATGAAGGGGAGTTGTTTGTTAATTCAAAAATAGTATAACACATTGAACATAATAATCTATACTAATTCTGAATTATTTTTTAATGATTTTATAACGTTTTGAAAACTGTACGAAATAAGACAAAATTAATTGACAGAGGCATTGTTTTTACGTAAGATGTGTAATTGAACGGATACTCTTATCCCGAGCTGGCGGAGGGGCAGGCCCTATGAAACCCGGCAACCTGCGCAAGTTGCGTGTTGGTGCCAACCTGATGCAAGGGAACCCCCCTTGAATGATAAGAGTGAAAGGTATCGAATATAATTCCCTTTCCTCACGCGTGATGAACGCGACTCATGAGAAAAGGGATTTTTTTATGTTTATAAATAGAACGATAACAGCAACAGCCTTTCAAAACCTCGTGTTAAAGCAAAAAATGCTTGACGTTTATCCCGCATTAAGGGACAGTAAGTGTCCACTTTAATGGGGAAGTGAAACAAGGGCGTAAGTGGACAATCAACTGTCCCTAAAAGCCCGATTGGTAAAAGCTAATGCTCGGTGATGTTGAACCTCACCGAGCAAAGTTTCACTTTATCGAAAAATAAGCGGACATGGGTAATGAGTACCGTATCTTTAGTAAGAGTGAATTTAGGAGGAAAATGACATGAAAAATCGTCGACTGTTTACATCAGAAAGTGTAACGGAAGGACATCCAGATAAAATCTGCGACCAAATCTCAGATGCTATTTTAGATGCCATTTTAGCAGCAGATCCAAATGCACGTGTAGCTTGTGAAACTACGGTAACAACAGGTTTAGTATTAGTAGCGGGCGAAATCACAACTTCAACATATGTAGATATGAAAGGAATTATTCGCGACACAGTAGCAGAAATCGGCTACACACGCGGTAAGTACGGCTTTGACGCTGAAAACTTAGCCGTATTAGTAGCGGTTGGCGAACAATCTCCTGACATTGCACAAGGTGTTGACCAAGCATTAGAAGCACGTGAAGGTTCAATGACAGATGATGAATTAGAGGCAATCGGTGCAGGTGACCAAGGCTTAATGTTCGGTTATGCATGTAATGAAACACCAGAGCTTATGCCAATGCCAATTTCTTTAGCGCATAAATTAACACGTCGTTTAGCCGCAGTACGTAAATCAGGCGAGCTTGCTTACTTACGTCCAGACGGAAAAACACAAGTAACAATCGAATACGATGAAAACAACGTACCAGTACGTGTCGATACAATCGTTATTTCAACGCAACATGATGAAGAAGCAACATTAGAACAAATTCAAGCAGACATGAAAGAATTTGTTATTAAGCCGGTTGTACCAGCAGAATTATTAGATGAAGCGACAAAATACTTCATCAACCCAACAGGCCGTTTCGTAATCGGTGGTCCTAAAGGGGATGCCGGTCTGACAGGTCGTAAAATTATCGTAGACACTTACGGTGGTTATGCACGTCACGGTGGTGGTGCGTTCTCTGGTAAGGATGCAACAAAGGTTGACCGTTCAGCCGCTTATGCAGCACGCTATGTAGCAAAAAATATCGTAGCAGCTGGATTAGCAGACCGTGCGGAAGTACAATTAGCGTATGCAATCGGTGTAGCACAACCGGTATCTATCGCGGTTGACACATTCGACACAGGTAAAGTCAATTCAGAGCAAATCGTTGAATGGGTACGTGAACTGTTCGACTTACGCCCAGCAGGCATCATCAAAATGTTAGACTTACGTCGTCCGATTTATAAGCAAACAGCTGCTTACGGTCACTTCGGTCGTACGGATATAGATGTACCTTGGGAAAAAACAGATAAAGCAGAAGTACTTAAAGCAAAAGCAGGTCTATAAGATACAAATGGAGTCATCAGTAGCAATCAGCTACCGGTGACTCCATTGTTTTTAATGTGGCAAATTATACACAATCGCAGTGTGGATAAATTTTTCTCTTTAATAGGAAGAAACTGTATACAATTACAGAGGTTTGTTCACAGAATCTGTTTGTAATGACTTATAGTATTGCCCTTTTTCTACGTATTCACGAATAATACGATCCATGTCAGCGCGGTCTTCTTCAGTAATTTCACGTACTACTTTTGCTGGGCGCCCCATCGCTAAACAGTTAGGTGGAATCACTTTTCCAGGCGGCACAAGACTACCTGCACCGATAAAGGCCCCTTCGCCAATTTCAGCCCCGTCTAAAATGATGGAACCCATTCCGATTAATGCACGTTTCTTAATAGTACAGCTATGTAACGTTACTTGATGTCCGATTGTTACCTCATCTTCAATAATTAACGGGTAAGCTGGGCTTTGGTGAAGGCATGATAAATCTTGAATGCTAACACGTTCACCGATAATCGTCTTGTTCACATCACCACGGATAACGGTGTTAAACCAAATTGTTGACTCAGCGCCGATTGTCACGTCACCTGTAACGGTTACGTAATCTGCAATAAACGCGCTTGGGTGAATATTTGGTGATTTGTCTTTGTAAGGATAAATCATGGGCAATTCCTCTTTTCTTAGATAAAATAGTAAGTACTGTTATTATCGTAACAGATGGGAAGGAATTTTCAATTAGCATTTCTTGAAAGTGCGATGTATGATAGAAAATAGAGATTTGAAAGAAAGAGTGGGTTGGCCATGTGGAAATGGGAAGCTGAACAGCAACCAAAAGCAGTCATCGTAATTCTTCACAGTGTATATGAGCAACATCGCTGGTACGCATGGTTAATTGAAAAGTTTCGAAGTGCGGGCTTTCACGTTGTCATGGGAGATTTACCGGGTCACGGGGAGCAAGCAAAATATGCAAGGTATCACGACGAAGACTTTGAAGGTTATAAAACATATACAAAGGTATTATTTAAAGTAGCGTTAGAATATAATTTACCGTTATTTGTGATTGGTCATGGGTTAGGGGCAACGATTGCAACGTATGTACTCCAAAAGAAAAAAATAGACTGCGCAGGAATTATATTAACCTCACCTTGGCTACAGCTTAAGCTAACACCAGGTAAGCTAACGAATGCCTTATCAAGTATTAGCGCGATTACGTCTAATATGAAACTAAAGCATGAATTGTCATTACAGCATTTTACACGTAACACGGATGTGTTAATGGAGCTAAAAGAATATTTGCCATTAAATGATACGGTAACAGTGAAATGGTATCGTGACTGGCAACAAGTAACGCGCATAATTCGTGATCCAGAATTTAAGCTACCGAATGTGCCACTACTTGTGATGACAGGTGAAAATGATAAAATAACCGACGTTCAGGTCACAAAGAAATGGGCATATGAACAAAGCCATCAATCTGAATTTCACTATAAACAGTGGAAAGGCTGCTTACATAGCCTCTATTTTGAGCTAGAGCGTGAAGAGGTATTTCAGTATAGTGTGGACTTTATAAACAATGTTTTACGTGACTTAGGGTATATTATTGAATAAAACGAAATCTAGCAAAAAAGTACTTTTGCTAGATTTTTTTAGTTTCTGTAAAATTTATATCGAAATCTCTGAATATTTGTAATATACTAAAATCTAAATTAATACATTAAGTCAACAAGGGGGAAGGTTATGGATTATATTAATGATTTTGTAGGCTGGGCCAATAATATTTTATGGGGTCCAGTAATGATTTACGGAATTTTAATTGTCGGGCTGTTCTTTTCTATTCTGACAAAATTCGCCCAAGTCCGATTAATCGGTGATATGTTTAAGCTAATGTTTACAGGACAAAAATCAGACGCAGGGGTATCGTCATTCCAGGCGCTGTCGATTGCGTTATCAGGCCGTGTAGGTACAGGTAACATTGTCGGTACGGCTTCAGCCATTGCATTTGGTGGTCCAGGTGCGGTGTTCTGGATGTGGGTGACAGCCTTTATCGGTGCATCTACAGCATATATGGAGTCAACATTAGCACAAATTTATAAGGAAAAGAAAGACGGGCAGTATCGTGGTGGTCCGGCATTTTACATTGAAAAATCGACAGGGATTAAAGCATTAGGGATCGTCTTTGCAATTGCAATGATTATGCCGGTAGCGGTTTTAATGCCAGGTGTACAAGCTAATGCCATTTCAGGAGCAGTAGAAAATGCATTTGGGATTGAACCATGGATTACAGGT
>JAZUES010000069.1:0-10452 GCA_045640265.1 Solibacillus sp. | reverse complement strand
TTTAGATTATATAGTCTCAGTTGAAAGCAGGTTACTTGTAGCTTTAAAATAAAGTTTGAACAAAAACACCTCGTAAATCCTTAACTAAGATTAATTAGAAGCATCCATTTTGAAAAAAGATTAATCAAAATGGATGCTTCTTTGGTCCTTTAACAGAAAAAGGACCTTTCCTTATTCAAGGAAATCGCCCTTTTGTTGTACATGGAGGCATATCAATTTTTGGTATGCAATAATTTAGTTCAATAAGCATTAAAATAAATACTACGACAGCAACTGAAGGATTTGCTTATTAATCTGAGCATTTCGCAAAAAGTGTAATAATATATCTGCTTTTTAAACACTATTAGAGTTGGAAGTCAATTCAACTCTTTTTCCACTCTTAAATTGAACAGGAGACACTTTGTGTTTGGAATATTAATCACTATTTGAATATATGAGGTTTTTCTGCCTTCATAGATATGTGACCACATTCCGTGCAAACCCTAACAAGTACCTTAGAGCCACCTTTCCAATCAAGTTTTTTAGCTGGTTGCAAAGTACCTCCAAATCCAGCCCATCTAGCTTCCCCTATAGCTGCACTACCGCATTCTAAACACTGCCGTTCTGTCATTTTGACACCTCCTAAAATAAAATGTTGTTTGTTATTTCTAAGGATAAGTTACTTTAAGATACCCAGGTGTTGTTTGGAAACTATATAGCAGAATTCTTTTGTTTGAATGTGGCTCAACTGCCAGGAAATATTAATGTGAGTTTTTGTAATAAACTAAATGGTCAGTCCATTCATCATATTCGTATATAAAACCTTTACGAATACATTCAAATTCCATTCCTACACTTTCAATTAATTTAATGGAGGGCGTATTATCAATATTAATATGAGCTTCAATACGATGAAATTTTAGTTGGTCAAATGCTAGTATAAGAGCTGCACTCACAGATTCTTTCCCGTAACCATTTCTCCAATACTGATTATGAATGGTATAACCTATCCTGCCCCATTGAAAGTCATCTCTTGCTAAAGTTGAAAAATCAATCATACCTAGATGCGTTCCTTCTGATTTGCTAAACACACCAAATATGTAGGTACTATCTGAAAATGCTAATTCTTGATGTTTGTTTACTAAGTTATGAAACCATTCTAATGTACATTCGCTCATATCTATTTTACCTTGGTCGTGACGATTTTGAGATGGATAACGGTTTTCAAATCCCTTCAACCAATTTTCATAGTCACCTTTCTTTAAAGGTCTAATTATTAATCTTTCTGTTTCTAAATCATATTCAAATTTTTCCTCTTTCAATGTAATATCTCCTTTGCGTACTCTTTTCTTTAAGCTCAACTTCTTAGCCAATTAAATGGTTATGTTCAGGTATTGTGAAATATAATTCATGAATGCGTTTCAAGCCTTCAGAATACTTTAAATAGGAATCGTTGTACTGCTCTTCATGATAAAATTGCTTAGCTTCTAAAAAAATAGCCACTGTTTCATCTGCCCATATATTAAATGGCTTTTCCAAGTTTAAGTGTTTCATTCTATTTACGACATTTATTTCAAATTCAATTGCTTCTAACAAAGTTTCAAAGCGTACACCATTAGTTGGACTAGTCGGTTCGTAATGCTTTTCAACAGTCTCTACATCTAATTGAAAGAACTCGTCAAAGTCATTTGTTTCTTTTAGCGTTTTAAATTCACCTTTTGCATTTGGTTTCACCTCGGTACGCCAATACAAATAGTTGAAAAGTAGATACTCTCCATAATCCTCCAACCCTTCAGCAAATACATCCTGACCTAGAGGCATATCTCGATTAAATACATCCCTTGCTGCTAATGCACCCGTTCCTTCATAAAGTATTATTTTCTGTTCTTGTGAAAGAGGTTCAAGCTTCTCATAATAATTACAAATCTGAATTAAGTGCGAAGGGATTTCTTTACCCGTTGTATCATTGCATTTTAATTGATTTGTTACCACTTCATCCCCTTCAATATAAATAGTCCATTCTTCATTTGAACTGTCTATGGATCCATCTTGTTTTTCATCTAATTTTGTATTATCTTCAACAACCACCTTATCATCTTGTTCGATTTCATTTACTTCATTTGATTTATCACTACTTAAATCACAACCAACAACCAAAAATAACAACAAAAGCAAAAAATTTAAGCGGATTTTCATATTCAAAACATCACCTCTATTTTCTTTTGGAAACTATTCATTAGGTAACGTAATAATTTCATTACATAATAGATTGTGAAATAAAATTTTAATAATGCCGCAAAAAGAAATCCACGAGCCAACATGAACAAGTTAACATCATACAAAGGAATCTCTCTTGAATTAGAATAATTTATAAGTACTATATAAAATAAGAATTACAAGAACGATTAAAATTAATACTCTGATTTCTTTGGTACTCATTCCAGTAGTATTCGGCATACTAGCTTGTGTGCGATTAAGATTGTCATTAAAATTTCCAGTAGGATTCTTTTGTTGTTCCTCTCGATATAAACGCTCTCTTTCTTGTTCTGCTGTTTCTTTTCTTGTAGACACCTAAACACCACCTCCTAAGTTGATATATTAGTATTTCTAGAAAAGTATAATAAACTCCTTTAACCCTTTCCAACTTTCATATCGGAACAGACTAATCATATAAGCAGCCAAAATCAAACTTTTAATTATTTGTTAAAAAGAAGCTGCCTATTTGACTCTAATAACTGAAAAGCTTCTTTTTGCATTTCCATTTATGTTGTATTAACCGCTAAATATAACAATTTTTTGCTAATAGACTTACAATTTTAATATTATTGTAAAGTAATTGTAATATTATTTTGATATATTTTTAATGTATATAAACATAGAATAAGAAAATACCATAGAGACATAGAGGTTTAATTAAATTATGAATAAATTAACAAGAAAAGTGGCATCGGTGACATTAGCTACATCCGTATTATTCTCGTCGGTCGCAGGGGCATCTGCTGCTACATATACCGTTAAAAGTGGCGATACATTATCTGGAATTGCCAAGCAATATGGCACTTCTTACACGGCTATAATGAATTCAAACAATTTGAAATCAACTAGCATTCTAGTTGGTCAAAAGTTAGAAATCGGTAATTCTACATCAGTATCTGCACCTGTAACTACATCTACAGCTAAAACATCAGCAACGAAAACAACTTCTGTTAGCGGTTCAAAAGTTGTAAACGTTGCTAAACAATATCTTGGTGTAAACTATCGATTTGGCGGTTCATCTCCATCAGGCTTCGATTGTTCAGGATTTGTCTATTATGTTTTCAAAAAATCAGGGAAATCAATTAGCCGTACAACAGCAGCTAGTTACTATAGCAAGGCTAAAAAAATATCAACACCGCAAGTTGGGGATCTAGTATTCTTTAGCAATACTTATCAGCGAGGCATTTCTCATGTAGGCATTTATATTGGTAGTGGTAAGATGATTAGTGCGAGCGGTACACAAGTAAATATTTCACCTGTACATACGGGTTATTGGAATTTACACTTCACTAGTTATGGACGTATTTAAGGATTCCGCATATTTTAAGTAAAGTGTTAATTAACAGTTCACAAAATGTTTGGGTAGTGTCACATTGATTCGTCAATTGGCACTACCTCTTTTTATCATTTCTAATAAAGTTCGTTGATTTTCATTACAAAATTACACTTTCCGCGCGATCAACTCTCATTGAACCAAATTGAAGCCCTCCATAACATAATAAAATATTGTTACTACTTATTTTCACTTTGCTCTCTCAACTTTTGCAACTCAGCATCAATTTGTTTTACATCGATACGCTCATATAGAGGCTGGACATTATATATGTTCGTTGGCAATGTATAATTGATCGACCAACTTTTCTTCTTAATAGTTAGCATTGTTTGAATTTCTTGACATGCAAATGGTAAAAAAGGTTGCGCTAGTTGGCTTAAATTTTGAATGATGAAGACACAAGTTGCTAATGTTTCGGTGCACTTTTCAGGCTGCTCATGAAATGTAATCCACGGCTGCTCTTCATTAAAATAGCGATTCGCAGATCGAATAAATCCAAAAATTGTTTCTAATGCTTGCTTACTATGACCACTTTCAATTTGCTGGCCCACTGTTTTATAAAGAATGGCAACTTGTTGTGCGATTTTAGCATTGATTTGAACTTGTGGCACTTTGCCTTCAAATGATTTTTCGATAAATTTCAACGAGCGATTAACAAAGTTCGCAAAAGCACCAAGTAATTCACTATTGTGACTATAAATGAATTCACGCCATGAGAAATCAGCATCACGTGTTTCTGGTGCATTGATTGTTAAAAAATAGCGTAGTGAATCGGGATGATAGTTTTGTAAAATAGTTGGTACCCATACCGCCCAATTTTGACTCGTAGATAATTTGCGTTTTTCTAATGTTAAATATTCATTTGAAATTATGTGCTTCGGTAGTCCCTTATTTTGTAAGCCCATTAAAATGGCTGGCCAAATGACCGTATGAAATGGAATATTATCCTTGCCGTGAATATAGTAAGACTCGGTATTTTCATTCCACCATTTCGAAATATCTTCTCCGTGTTGTTTAGCCCATTCCAAGCTTGCGGTATAATAACCCGCTACAGCCTCAATCCAAACATATATTTTCTTGTCTTCAAACCCTTTAACTGGAACATCAATGCCATTTGGTAAATCACGTGTTACCGCGCGATCTGGTACACCTTCTTGCAAGTAGCGTTTTGTTAATTGGATGGCATTATCGCGCCAATGATTCTCTTCTTTAGCTTCTTTCACAAATTGCTCTAATTGCTGCTGGAACTTGCTAAATGCAAAATAGAAATGCTCTGTTTCTCGAATTTCAGGCTCCGTCCCACAAATTTTACAACGCTTATCCAATAAATCGAGTGGATCTAGTATCGCTGAACAATTATCGCATTGATCTCCACGTGCCTTTGCACCACAATTTGGACAAGTCCCTTCTACAAAACGGTCAGGTAAAAATTGCCCGTCCACTGTACAGTATGCTTGTTCGATTTTCTTCGTATATAAATGTCCATTTTCTAATAGCTGCAAGAAAATTTGTTGAACCATTTCATGGTGATGGGCTGCATCTGTTCGCGTATAAAAATCATACGTAAATCCTAATTTTTCAAAGCACTCGACAAACTCTTTATGATAGCGGTCAGCAATCGCTTTTACAGTTGTTTGTTCCTGATTGGCTCGAATCGAAATGGGCGTACCGTTGCAATCACTGCCCGATACGTAAAGTACGTCTTCTCCTTTTAAACGATAATAACGGGCTAATATATCTCCTGGTAAAAGTGCTGCAATATGTCCTAAATGAAGTGAACCATTTGCATATGGCCATGCGCCACCGATTAAAATTGTCATGTTCTATTCCTCCTTAAAATAAAAAAACGCCCTAATCGTTTACAAAAACGATTAGGACGAATAAAATCCGTGTTACCACCTAATTTTACAAATAGCTCACACCATTTGCCTTATTCAGTACGTGTTCATACTGCTGCTGTTGTAACGAGTGCCGATCTCGTCGTAGCCTACATATCGGTACGAAGCTCAAAGGTCATGTTCGGTAAGGTTTGCTTGCTTCATTTCCACCATCAGAAGCTCTCTAAAAAACGCCGCTTACGTACTCTTCCTTCTCAATGCCTAACTATTGATTACAAATACATACTAGCACTCGGTGTGAAAATTTTCAATTTATTTTGTAAAAAAGCTTGTTACCATAATATCTATCGATAGATATTTGGCACAAGCTTTTTATGTACTATAAAATTGTAGGAACAATTTTTTGATAGAGCTAAGTTACATATTTAATAAGTACTGCGATAAAGAAGATTTTGCATCTAATTGATCGAGTAATGATGAATTTGTAGAGCTTGTATTTGTCGTTCCACTTGTTAATTGGCTTAGCAATGTATCATATTGATTTGTTGGTGACGATTCAGCTGATTTCGTCGTCATATAATTGCTCACCGTATTGATATTTTGCTGCATTTGTTCCATACGAAGTTTTGCTGCTTCTGTTGGATTTTCACCTGCGCGTTGTACATAGCTATCATAATTTGTTTGTAATTTCGCTTTGGCAGCACTCATGTTTTTCATAATTTGTGCTTGGAAATTATTTGTTAAACTACTTGCAAACATATCTGTAGCGTTTGTTGAATCTGTTGAACTGGCAGAGCTTGTTGAATTGAACAAATTATTCAGGTTGGCGCTTGAATCTGTTGAACTCGTTGATGATGTTTGCAAACTTTGAATTAACTGACTCGCGATATCATTTGTGTTACCAGAAGAATTTAATCCATTTAATAAGGAAGTTGTACTTGAACCAGAAATTAAATCAAATAAACTAGATTCGCTTGTCTTTGTAGAATTTTGAGACCCACCTAATGCGTTCATTAAATAATCTTCAAAGTTCGCACTTGATGTTGATTGTGTTGATGTTGCAGCTGTTCCAGTTGAAGTGCCTAGTAAACTCATGATTGAGTTTACTGATGAGAGATCCATTGACATATGTTTCACCTTTCTTTCTTGCCCCGTAAATTATATATATGAATTATGAAATGAAAATGAAAAATCAGTAGTACGTTAAAAAATTATTCTTCATATATCATTTTCTTCGTCATTCCACCATCAATTGTTAAGTTCGTTCCTGTAATAAAATTATTTTCTGGGTTTGCTAAATATAAACAGGCACGTGCAATATCCTCAGGTTTTCCAACGCGATTTGAAAAATGCTGCGTGTGATCCGCTTCTTTTAGTGCATCATAGTCTCCTGTTTCAATCCAGCCTGGAGAAATGCAATTTACTGTAATATTTAATTCACTGAATGAACTAGCTAGTGCATGTGTTAATGCTACTATCCCGCCCTTCGAAGCCGCATAGCTTTCAGAATGTGGTTCTGACATAAAGGCACGTGTAGAAGCGAGATTAATAATTGCACCACCATTTCCCATATACTTTGCTGCTTCACGCGAGCATAAAAACACACTTCGTAGATTGGTATTGATAATGTCATCCCAGTCATCTAGTGATAGTTCTAATGGCGAAATCCACTTTCCTTTTCCTGCGTTGTTGACTAAAATATCAATTCCACCAAAGTGTTGTACGGTTTGGTGGATTGTTTGAATGACGTTTTCCTCACTTCGGACATCGGTTTCTATAAAAATTGCTGAATGCCCCTGAGATGTTAGTGCATTGACAAATTGTATAGCCATTTCCGTCATAATATCTGCAATAATTACATTGGCACCAGCGTTTGCAAAATACGTTGCGACTGAGCGCCCAATTCCTTGTGCTGCACCTGTGATGATAACTGTTTTGTTTTGGAACATCGCTTTCCCTCCATTACTTCAATCAAATAATGTTTCCTTTTCCGGCATCCGCAGAAATTCGAATAGTGAATGAATTTGTGACTCAGTAATTCTACTAGTAGAAAGCTTCGGTAAGCTATTTTCCGAAAAAAATTGAATGCTACTCGTTTCTATCCCTACAGTAGCTTCCCCTCCAATAATCTCACACAGTATAAATATCTTATAGTAATGATATGGGTCGGGTGGATGCGGGTGCTTATTTTTATCTAATACAGCGAGTAATCTGATTGGTATTACATCATAGCCAGATTCCTCTTTAATTTCCTTTACTACATTCTCTGAAGGGGATAATCCAACATCGCAAAATCCGCCAGGTAAAGCCCATTTATCATCCTTTTTTTCTTTTACCATTAGAATTTGTTCATCTTTAAAGACAACGCCACGTACATCGACTTTTGGCGTTTGGTACCCTATTTCATTCGTAAATAAATCCTCTATTTTACTCATTTCAAGTTCCGAGTATTCAGAGATAATCTCTACACTAATCTTTCGTAACTCTTCGTAACGCTCAATATCAAAAACATCCTTAGAAAATGTTAAACCATTTTGAGAAAGAGCTTGTATCCTTTTTGCCCACTCTAACCATTGATAATTCATAGTACACCTACCTTTAATAGTCTATTAAAATCTATTACACTTTTTAGAATACAATCAGGTTGTTCACCAAAAATAGGTGTTTGATAATCTGGTAACCACTGCACACCGATAGTATAAACATTAGCCTGTCTACCAGCCACTACATCAGCATCACTATCACCAATATAAATCGCCTGTGAATTTTCTACTTCTAATAGAGATAGAGCTTTTAGCAAACCCTCTGGATCAGGTTTAGGTTTTATAACATCATCACCTGTTATTACGACATCAAATAATCCTTCCATACCTAACTCTTTAAGTGAAATATCTAAACTTCTTTTTGCCTTTCCAGTAAAAATTCCTATTTTTATTTTCGATTCTCTCAGGTCTTTCAATAAATTTAGAATATCAAGATTTACTTCCACTAAATTTTTATGTGATTCAGAATACTTTCCGTAGAAGTATTCAATCGCTTCTATCTTTTTAGGATTTATAAGGTTGTTTATTATAATCCCTGTTTCAGAAGGGCCAAACATTTCTTTAATTTCATTTGAAGTAAGATCTCTTTGATCAAACTCTTTAAAAACATTTTGAAATGCATAAAAACAAATTGGTAAAGTATTGGCCAATGTTCCATCAAAATCAAACACGATAGCTTTCATAATTTTTCTCCCCCTAATTAATATGAAAAATACGAATTACCACTAAATGTAATTATTTTACCATCATTGCCTTATATTGCACATCTGTTCTATTTCAGTCAAATGTTGTAGAGTTTTTTCTTCCCTTTTTCGTTAAGGTAGAGAAAAGGAGGATGACTATGACACATTGGGCACCAACATTAAATATTTTACAATTCCGTATTGCACGACCAACAGATAAATTGGCGGAGATTGAACGCTTTTATTGCGAAGGTCTTGGCCTTACTAAGCTCGGGGGATTTAAGGGACATCGCGGATACACAGGCATTATGATTGGCTTGCCTGATGCAACGTACCATTTAGAATTTACAGAGCATGTTGATGGAAGTCCCTGCCCTGCCCCTACAGATGACAATTTACTTGTTTTTTATATGCCCGAAATCACACAAATTCAAGCGGTACAAACGCGACTATCCGACATGGGCTATCCTGAAGTCCCCCCGGAAAATAAATACTGGGAAGAAAAAGGTGTGACGATTGCAGATCCTGATGGTTGGCGTATTGTGTTAATGAACACTGAAGGCATTTAAAATTTGAATTCCATTTCCACTACTTCTCCGCTTTTCATATCCTTCAACAGGAATTGATTGTGCTTCACTTCATCTTCACCAAGCACAATCACTTTCGCTACATTTTCACGGTTTGCTTTGTCCATTGCTTTCCGCACCTTTTTGCCACTTAGTTCTACCTCTACACGATTCCCGTCTTTTCGTAAAGCCATCGCTAATCGTAATGCCTCTTTTTCTGTACTAATTGGAATAATATAAATATCAATTACAGATGGATTTTTTTCGACTTTCCCAGCCAATTCAAATGCCGTATAAATGACATCCAAGCCAAATGAAATGCCTACTGTCGCAAACGTTTGATCCGTTCCGATTAAACCTCCAATAGCATTATCGTAACGTCCACCACTACCGATGCTCGATTTAATCGCACCATCTGCAAGAAAAATTTCATAGATTGTCCCTGTATAGATTTCAAGTCCACGCGCTAAAAATGGATTGAATACACAGGAAGTAGTTAAATTTAATGCTGTTAAAAAATCCGTTAACGCACGTAATTCCTCTACCCCTTGTCGAACAAATTCATTCTTTGTAATGTATTTCCTGAAATATTCAAGTGTTGGGGATGCGTCTAAAAATCCTTCAATTGCTGTTAGAGAATCATTAGATAGCTGCAATTCTGTTAACTCTTTTAACAATGTTGCACGGTCAATTTTCTCCATCTTATCTAAAATCAAAATAACGCGATTCATGTGCTCAGCTGGTACTTCAAAAAGTTGCAATAAACCATACAAGAGCTTGCGGTTATTAAATTGAATGGTAATATGCACATTTAATTTTTCGAACGCATCGACTGCCATCAACATGAGTTCTGCTTCTGCTGCCTGTGATTCTACTCCGACAATATCGACATCACACTGTGTAAATTCACGGAAACGCCCTGCTTTAATCGGTCCATCACGAAATACTTTGCCGATTTCATAGCGCTTAAATGGCATCGTTAGTTCAGGATTCATTGCCACTACTTTTGCAAACGGTATCGTTAAATCATAACGCAATGCTAAATCACGTTCACCACGGTCTATTAATGTATACATTTCCTGCAAAATTTCTGCCCCACCCCCATATTTCGACGCCATTAAATTGGTGTAGTTAATAATCGGTGTTTCAAGTGGTTTGCAGCCATACAAGATAAATGTATCCTCTAATGTACGACGAATTTTACGTCTTACAACCTCAGCTTGCGGTAAAAAATCCTGTGTACCTCTAACATTT
>JAZUES010000068.1:0-6100 GCA_045640265.1 Solibacillus sp. | reverse complement strand
TTGAATAATCCCTGTTAAAATCGTTGCTGCTAATAAATACTGTAAGCCATGATCTGCTACTAAATCGACTATCACCAGTGCCATTGCACCCGTTGCAGCAGAAATCATTCCAGGTCTACCGCCAACAAATGCTATAATAACAGCAATAGAAAATGACGCGTAAAGACCGACCATTGGATCGACACCAGCGATAATGGAAAAGGCTATTGCTTCTGGTATTAGTGCTAAGGCGACGACAATCCCTGCCAAGATGTCCCCACGCACATTACCGAACCATTGTTGTTTTAAACTTTGCATGATATTCTCCTTCTTACCTAAAATAAATTCCTTGAATATCATAGCACATTTTTCCCGAAAGGGAACCTTTATGGAACTATATTGGAGTGAAAATATATGATTTACGGTTATCAAAGACCACTTTATAATGATGAAGATATGCAGTTGCAAACAGCTAAATTAAAAGCTTGTGATCGAGTTTTTACTGAAAATCATGGTCGTGCAAAAAAACGAGTAGCTCTTGAAGAATTACTCATGAAAATGGAGAAAGGCGATTCCATCCAAGTTCTTCGTTTCTTTAGTATTGCTGATACAACAAGGCATTTAGAAGAACTGCTAAAAATCTGCAAGCGTGATGGGGTAACAATTCAATTTATAGAGGAAAACATTACATCTATACAGATCCTCGAAAAATCGTTAGAAGAAGTTTTACAATTCTTTTTAACCTTCCAAAGCGATATCGTGAAGCAATCTACTACTTTGGGAATGGCTGAAGCTAAAGCAAAAGGGAAATCAATTGGGCGACCTAAAAAATCTGATGACAATATAAAAAAAGCGATTGAAATGTACCAGACTGGAAATTTTACGTTGCTTGATATAAAAAATGAAACAGGTATTAGTAAATCAACACTATATCGTTATTTAGAGTCAATCGAAACCAAACAACAGTAAATTAAAATCCTAATATCACTGTCAAAAAACAAGCCTGCTCAAAGAATCTGAGCAGGCTTGTTTTTTGATTTTATTCAGTTTTAGGTTCCCAAAGCGCTGTTTGGGAACCTTAACGTTGTAAATTCGCATTTTTCTGATGCTATCCTGCTATCCTTTTAACAAACAAAACCCTACTCTAATCGAATTAGAATAGGGTTTTGTTTGTTAATCTTCACGTTCTTCCAGCCAGTTATAGAAGATGTTTTTAGGCTTTTGAACATTGTTACGCTCTAAAATCAGTTGTAATTGTTTAAAGTAAATTTTAGCTCTTTCAAGTAAGTCAGCGGCATATTGTTGCGTAATTTCTACTGGTTCAATCGTATACTTAATATAATCTCTCAATTTGCTTACCAAATCAATTGCCTGCACACGATCTTCATCGTTGGAAACATTAACATACGTAAACATATCGTCCATAACAGCGTGAATAATTGTATTCAATTCTTTTATTTGTGATTTCGTTGCAGCAGCCTCTTTCTTTCCAGTAGACCAATGTAAGTCAAAACCAATGATTGAACGACCCTCTTTTTCTTCCTGATACCACACGTTAAATTCAGTATGTTCATTTATTTCAACGATAGCGACATCTAAAACCTTTCGTTTTAATAAACTTGTATTTTTTCTATAACTTACAACTTTCTCAATACCAAATAATCTCGAAATAGCCTCTTTGCTTAATGGCTTATGCCAGTAACCATAATGGGCCTTCAGGTACTCATATAACGTCCAGCTGAAGCTACTTTTAAATTTGGAAGTAATCGTTAGATCAGTCGTAATATATTTTTCTTTTAAATCAATAATGTGAGGTAAAATTTTAGGATTCCAATTGAAAATGAATTTACCACTATCATATTCCATCTCACTGAATACATTGGTAAATTTGAACTTATCATTTTCAAAGTCCTCAAACGCTATTCGTAATCCCATAATTTTATCTGAGTCTATTTTAGCATGCGCTGTTTGATACTTTTCTTGATTAAATTTCTTCTCAAATTCAGCTTTATGAAATTCCGTTTGTCCATTTTGTTGAGTACAATAAATTGCATAAGCAAATAATTGCATTTGATGCAGCGTTAAACCTTGATTTAATTTAGACATTGAAAAATCGTTACTTTTTTTAATGCTATTTTCGTATGAAACAATCTGTTTTTTTTCATTAAATCTGACCATTCGCTCGGACTCCTCTATGTATTAAAACTTTTTTATCCCGATTTAAAGAAACTTAAGGATAAAAAAGTTATTTAATTTAATTGTAATTGAAACTTGAAAAATAGCAAGTTTCAATAAAAAGAATAAAAAAGTTTTGATAAAGGGATAAAAAAGTTTCAATAAAGGGATAAAAAAGTTTCAATAAAACTCTCAATCCGTTGTGACTCTAAGGTTGAAAGTACTTCATAAATATAATTAAAGTAATTAATCTTTTAAAAAATTAATTAATAATTATATATATAAATCTAGTATCTCATTTTTCAATCAAATATTTTTAAAGGTGAATTAGTAATTCACCTAGAATAATAAGCATATGACTACATGTGAAATGAGGGTGAACAGTGTATGAACTTTCAAATAGATGAAAAGGCAACGTTAAATAGTATTTTAACGGCTCTAAGAGCAGGTAATAAAGCTGAACATATAGCAAAAACAATAGATGGTATAAGCCAGAAACCATTTTTAAAAGCTTTAAAAGCCGCTGGGTATGAATACAGTAATAAAGCTCCTAAAGGATGGCATTACATTGGTGAAGGTACTGAGCCAATCGAAAAAAGTATTTTTGACTATGTGAACACCATTTCACCTAGAGTGAACAAGCCTTCACATACGGTTCACACGGAAGTCACACGAAGTAATAAAAATGTAACACTGGGTTCACCTGTTATTCACCCGCAGTTCACACAGAATGAAATATCTATGCTAATGGAAATGCTCTACGAATGGCAGCAAAAGAAAGTAGCAGAACAATCAGAACCAGTTCAAACACTTACTCAAGTCCATGAGCGTATAAAAAAACTTCCACAAGGTGACAAGACCCGAAAGACAATTGTTATTGATAAATTAATTGGGGAACGCTTAGATTCATATTGTAAGACCGAGAGAGTAAACAAGTCCGACATATTGCATTTAGCAATAATGGACTTTCTGGATATAGCTGAAACAAGCATTGAATGATCTTACAATCCGTTGTAAACCAGAAACTTCCCTTTAAAATCTACTAACGCCTCGCCAGCTCGGTTGTTGTGCGTTTTTTTATTTAGTAAAACAAAAAAACGTTTTACTAAATAAAAAAACCGCTTCAAAAGGCCACCCAACCTTTTATTTACCGTTAGTATAAACTTTAATAACTTCTATACGACCATGACCAACCTCTTGTGTCACAATCTTCGCTGCTGCTTTCCAATTCAATCCATTGGCTTGTAAATCTGTCATACGATCTTGTACATAGTTGTAACGCAAACCATGAAAAGTTAATGGATTGACCTTATTAGATATATCCATACGCTTTGAAGCACCTTCTAACGTCTCTACAGCCCCTCTATACCGTTCTAAATGCTTTTCAATACGATTGACTACCTGATGAGCTTTTTCGCCTTCAACGATAAATAAACGGCCTCCACGCTCAATATGAGGGAGACTATCTGTTAATAATTGGCGTACTTCTGGTGAAAGAGGGACAGAACGGTGCATCCCATTTTTCGCTTCACCTAAAACTTCATAATGACCAGTTCGTAGTGCTTTTTCAGCTTGTGAACGTCGCATACAGACAGCTTCACTCACTCGAAGGCCCATCGTTCGTGAAATCGTCATAACATCGCTTGTAATCGCTGCTACGCGTGAACTAGGAGCTTGTGTCGATAAGAGTTGCTGCATTTCTTTATATTCGCTATTCGTCCATGCACGATCCCCTGTCACCGCAATCGTTTTATCTAAATACACATCGTATTCGCTTTTTAACTGCTGATTAGAGGATAGCTCATACTTTGCATCGGGAATCATGTCGTGGAGGTAACGGATTGCTCCTAGATCATTTTTAAGAGTTTTATCGCTAATCCCCTGTGCCTGGCGATATTCAGCATAAGCAACCAGGTGCTTATCTTGTAAATTTTTCAAGTTTTTCATTTTAAATTGCTCATCTAAGAAGCTGACGAATGTTTTACAGCTTTTTAAGTAACGGTCACGCGTCGCATAAGATCCGCTGCGTGTGTGCTTAAAAAGCTTAATCGTCTGATTCATAATGGCCGAGTTACCTTTTGTCATAACTTTGTCCTCTCTAAAAAAATGCATAGCTCACCCAGTGGCAGATAATAAGCATCTCACCAATAACTACATAAAATGCAGCTGATATAAGTGTTGCTAAACGTTGCTATAAGTGAGATTTGAGCAATGTGCCTGTTCCCGTCTCTTTGCCGAAACTCCGAAATTTTTTAATAAAATTTCTTTTGTTTTTGGCAAAGAGACGGGAACAAATCTCCGCTGGATAAGATGAGTAATAAAGTGAGATATTCCTTCACAAAGGTGAGCCTTCTGCTCAATCTCGTTGTAACCGGCGAATGCCTTCTTCCGAATAGCTGCTAGTAAGCTAAGTTACATTTATACGTTTTTACATGAACCGCTACATGATGTTTTACATAATAATTGTTGAATAAATCTTCTCTTTTTCCTTCGTTTTTGTAGTTTTGTCATACCTCTCTCATTCGCTTGAATGGGGTCTTGCCAGATTTACACGGATTTACAACGATAAGGAATCTTATTAATGTTGGTAGTCCGCATTTTTATGACGCTCCCCCACATCGAGGTGTGCCATATCTAACCCTCGCCATCGAATTCAAATCAATGGATCGCTTTGCGATCCGCAAACTACGTTTGCAATTTGCTGCCACACATCTTTTCATCCATCATCACTGGCAGCTGCAACAATAGACATTTCGTTATCCGTTTACCTTTCCACTCTCCTTTCTTTTCTGATATCTGTCTTTCTGTTGTTCGGCGCTATCGCTCATTCTCTGTTTTATAAGGTAAACGCAAAAAAGCACGTCACCAAACACTTAGTAGTTGTTTAGTGACGTGCTTTACACGTGATATCAAATTGTCTTTTAGACAAAAAAATAGCCGGCATCCATCATCATCACTAAAATAAATAAAGTCAAAAATCACATACATTCCTTTGTAGACTGTAAGTGTTTAATGTTCTATTCCTTTGTAGCGAATCCGAAGACCCAGTTAGTTGTCCATTTATTAATAAATAAATGAGTTCTCGTCACAATGTGCAAGTAGGAATTATTATCCTAATTGAATTGGACCCGTAGAAAATTGAAATAAATTTTATGTATTTATAGTAACAAAAAATACCTTAGATGACAATAGTCATCTAAGGTATTTTACTATTAATCTAATAAAATTATCTAACTTTATACAGAGATTCTTAAGAAATATCTGTATAACCTAATTTATTAAGTACCTTCTGTATTTCTAATTCGAAATCAACTGCTTCTAATTCTTGATTAGTTTCATTACGTTTTTCAAACCAGTCAGGTATTACCTCAGTTCTTCCTAAAGATACAGGAGAACTTTTCTTTTGCATATTATCAAGATATATACTGGATGCTTTGTGCACATAAGCCATTTTATTAGCAATTCCCCTTTCTATTGATTGTTGTAAATCCGCATTTTTCTGACGAGATCCCAGTAATAAACTTTTTGTTATAAAATTGCATGGAAAATGCTTCAAAACAGTTTCGAAACAGAGTCGGAAACAAAACGTTGTAAATTTGGATTTTCGGTAGTTATAATAAATCGCTTTAAAACCAGTAGTATCAAGTACGAACAGTTTCGGAACAGAATTGAAACAGGCTTATTTTTTATTTCAAAACAAACTCAAAACAGTTTCAGAACATAAATTTTCAAGTGATTTATGTAACTATAGAGACTATTTCATAAACGTTCATTTTTGGTTACCTCTTAGCGTATAATATCCGCTTTTTGTCGGCCGGACCCTTAGAAAAAAGATGCATTTACAACGGTAAGAATAAACATAAACGAATCCATTACATGATGGTTATACTAATAGGAATTCATTGACGATTGCTCTTTAACGGCATACAATGAAGGTAGTAAGATT
>JAZUES010000067.1:0-3972 GCA_045640265.1 Solibacillus sp. | reverse complement strand
AATTCATCATACGCCAACGAAATTGTTGCTGTAGCTGTTGTTTCAAGAGCCATTGTGCTCGGTAAACCTTTAATTGAAAAGGCTTTTAATGTTCCAGCAGGTGCACTATTAATTACTTGTAATGTGGCAGATACACGTCTTTCACTGCCTTCAGATGGACGGTTCACTAAGCTTGGCGCTTCGTTACCAGGATTACGCACGACCATCGTTGTTGAGCCGCCACCATCTAAGTTAATCGCATATTTTGCACCTTTTGAAATTAAATACGAAGCTAAATCTGTAAGGGATGTCCCGTTACTATAGCCACTTTGACGACCATCTACTGTTACTAAAAATACTTTCTTACCTGTCGCATCAACAGCTACTGCAGTACGGTCACTACGCGTTTTTACAAATGATGAACTTTCAGGCATTGAAATATTAACCTTGCCATCTTTCACGAGTAAAGGACCCGCTGCTAAAATATATTTGGCATCTTTCCATTTATCATCAATTGCTAAATCAACTTGGATTGGTGCGCCCACTTCAATTGAGGCTTTAATCTGATCGGCCGTTGCTTTATCTTGCACAGAAAGTACGAAGCCATCTGCAGGGATGACCGAGTTTCCAGCCTGTCCGTATTCCGACACGCTTGAAACCGTACCTGTAATGGAATCGCCGAAGCTTAATGATTTTGTACTTTTTGACGCACCCGTTACGACAATTTCAATACCCCAGTTGTTTGTTTTCGTTGATGCTTGGCTCGCTGTATATAAGACCGTTGTTCCCACAGCGCGTTCACTGTTAATTCGGTCTATCGCCACTTTTTGCCCTGCTACTGTAAACGATAAGTCGGTTGTATAGTAATCCGCAATTGCTTCACCTGATTTTGCAATACCAAATGCAACTGGTTGCTGTGTGGGGCTGTCATTATTTTCACCTAAAATCCCATAATTGACGATGACATTATTATTTACTAAAAGGTTCGCTGGGTAGCCATTTCCTAGGAAATAAGAAGCATTTGTTGCACCTACTACGCGATGTCCTTCATAGTTATTTATTTTTGAAATGGCTGATGTTGTTTTAAGTGAATTAATCGGATCTGGCATGCCGATTTCAAGTGATGTATAACTATTATTTAAATCTATACTTAATAAATTCACTGCTTCTGTCGTTGCGCTCGATTGGTATTTTTCTTGTATGTATTGAACACCTGGTGCTACCGTTTTTTCGCTATTATCGCTCTTTTGATCGAATGCTGCAGAACTTTCTGCTATGTAAACTGCGCCTTGTAACGCAACGAGCGCAGCACTAGTGACCATTATCTTCTTATACACGTAATTCTCTCCCATTCTGTAATAAATATACTTTTCATAATCGAATATATCATACTCTTAAGTGGAATAGTTTGAATTCTTTTAAATGAAATAAACGTAATAGAAAATTAATAAAAAAAGAGATTGCCACAAAAATCTCTAGGCAATCTCTTTCTTATGAAGCTATTAATTAGTTGATTATCTTGTTTCTAAATACACGGCTACTGGTAAGTTACTTCCGCCTGCATGGATGAATTCGAGGTTAATCATGTCATTATTCTTTTTCGTACGTAATACAGGTAACTGTACATATTCTTCGCCTGGTTTTAATGTTGGAATTAAGAATGTTTTACCGTTCATTTTCACTGCCCCACTATAAAGACCACCGCGACCTGCAATTTTTACTACTACATACTTCATCTCACCTGTCGGATTGACTACTGGGATATCGACTTTATATGTCATACCAAAATGTCCTGGATTTCCGATTGTGCCATTCATTGGATCAATCGAATTTTCCGCAGTTAGGAAATTGTCTGTTTTACCGTTTGAAATATTATAGCCAATTTGTGCATCGTCAACTGTATACGTTGGTAATGTTACTTTGATTGCTGAACTTTTCCATACGCCGCGTGGATGTGCTGCGTACTGATTGATTGCCACTACTGGCGATTGGATCGTCGTTAAATCTGTATCATCCTCTAAGCTAATTACAGTTCGTAATGTATAACTTGCAGATTGACCATTCGCAGGTCGCACATCGAAATCATGTGTAAAGCCTAATAAATAATTTATACCGATATCAAATGATTGAATTAATTTTGTTTCGCCTGGTGCAATCGTAATCGACTTTTCTTTTGCATCACGCATTGTGCCTGTTAACACCGCATCCGATAAAGGTAAGCCTACATCAAAGGTACTCCAACTATTACTTGATGTTTGAGACATCCCTTTTGAGTTTGTAAGCTCTAATGTTGCATTGGATGTATTTTGAATTGTAATTCCAATTGCTGCGCGTTCACCTAGCTTATTAATATGCCAGCCATAAATACGCTGTTCTTTCGTTGTTGTTAAGTCTGAAACCTTATATTCAGCTAATGTTTCATATGCGCCTCGAATAATCGTTGGAATTAGCTCTTCCGGATTATCACTGACAAATAGCTCGCGATTACCATCTAATGCGGCATTCTCTACTAATTGTGGTACTGGTAATGAACCATATGATTTTTCTAAGAAGTCACTTGTCAATATGTAGTCGTACAGTGAAATATAAATCGTTTTTGTATCTGCAATATGACGTAGCGTACCACCATTTTTGAATGAATCTACGATAAATTTAACTGGTACATACATTTTTCCATATTGCATAAATGGTTTTTCTGCACCGTTATAAGGCTCACCATTTACTAAGATTCTCGTACTATTATTTGTAAAGGTAAATGTTAAGCCCGAAATCGTTAATTCTAATTTGTCATTTGAAACCCATGCTTCATAACTATTTTCTAAGTAATCTTTAAAATAATCTGATGGAATATAGATTCGTCCATCTTTTGTAATAGCTTCATGATCCATTGGAATTTTTTGATTGTTCATATAGAGCGTATATGGTTGCACAACAACTGGTTCTTCGATTGTTGGCGTTTCTTCACCAGGCCCTGGACTTTGATCATCATAATTATCTTCATTTAAAATGACTTCAACAATTTTATTTTGTTGGTCCCAATATACTTTTCCGTCAGAGTTTTCACTAACAAAACGCATTGGAATATAAGTGCGGTTTTTGTAAACGATCGGTGCAGCAAGAAGTTGCACTTTGTTGCCATTTACTAGCGCCGTTTTCGAATCAATCGTTAATTCAACCGTTTGATTATTACGCACACTGCTTGCAACTTTTGTTTGTTGATTCCAGTAAACTTGTGCTCCAATGGCTTCATAAAAATCACGCATTGGTAATAGCAGCGTCCCCGAATTATTTAAAATTGGATCATTAAATGTAATATGCTTGCCATTAATGATGACTGTTACATTATTTTGTTCAATCATATTTTTGTTAATTGTCGATGCGGAACCTGTCTCCGTATCAATTGCTGTTGCCATGAATAGTGATAAAAGTAGTACTGTAAACCATTTTTTCATTGAAACGCCCCTCTCCATTTAAAACTCTTCCCTATAATATCATAGTCTTTCTAATAGATGGAGTTAAAACCTTAATATTACAGTTGTGAATTTTCGGATTTACCTAAAGTATTATTAAATAAACTTGTTTAAAATTACTCACCATTTTAAATGGTTTGCTTTACGAATGAAGTGCTAGATATTAAACCCATGTCTAAAAGCATTGAAAGGTTCCGCTTCACCACGGCCCCCCTAGCTCTTGGCTAACGTCTGCTTCTGACCTAAAGGTTTGGTACTTGCACCCTATATTTTGCCCGCATTCTAAGCACGCAAAAAAACTCCAAGCAAGATTTCTCTTACTTGGAGTTCCCTTAATTATTCGATTAACGAGTAATAAAATTATTTAAGGGAAGGCTTTAAAATATTTCTTCATATATTTTAGCTATTTGAAAGTTGAATTATTACGGCTCTAAACTTGAGCGCAGGCTGAGGGAGAAAAAAGAAAAGCCCTACACAGCCGAAGCCATAAAGAGCCTTTCATCAATTCTAGAGTTGTAGTTAA
>JAZUES010000066.1:0-1501 GCA_045640265.1 Solibacillus sp. | reverse complement strand
TGGTGCAATACCGTTGCAACGGATACCAGAATTTGCATACATATAACCAGTGTTTTTCGTTAAACCAGCTACTGCGTGTTTAGAAGCTGTGTAAGCTGCACCTGCGCGAGCACCACGTAAACCACCAGCAGAAATGTTATTGTCAATAACACCGCGACCTTGTTCAAGGAAGATGTTTGTTGCGATACGCATGGCTTGCATCACACCACGTGTGTTGACAGAGAATACGCGATCCCATTTTTCGTCAGTGATTTCACCAACTGGCTCCATACCGTCCATGATACCAGCATTGTTTACTAAAATATCTAACTTACCGAAAGCTGTTTTTGTTTCTGCAAACATGTTTTCGATATCTGCTAATTCTGCTACGTTTGCGCGGTTAGCGATTGCTTCGCCACCAGCTGCTTTAATGCCTTCTGCTACTACTTGAGCACCTTCGAAGTTATAATCTGAAACAACCACTTTTGCGCCTTCTTTCGCATAAAGTTCAGCAATTGCTTTACCCATACCTGAAGCTGCACCAGTTACGATTGCTACTTTACCTTGTAATTTCATTAATCTTCATCCTCCTGAAATACAATTATTGTACACTTGCACATAAAATTATTGTACGCCTATACAATGAAATTATAATACAAATAATAAAACGCTTTCAATGAGCGAAACAGTTGAATATTGTACAATATTCAACACTTTTTGATTAATTGCATAATAAAGAAGCAATCTATTATTATTGGCAACAAGCACGTTTCTTAGTAACAGTATTGCACTATTATTTCTAAACATAATAAGTCGAAAACAACAGTTCTAATAGCGAAATTGTGCGGTGTGGCAGATATTTTTGTTTTTTCTACAAATTATTAGGCCTATAGGAACGTAATCTGTTCATTTATGTATAATAAAAGGTGCTTTCTAACCAAATTTAATAAAACTTTCAAATATTACATAAAATGTATACATTTCCGACAACAAAACGGCATTTTCAACAAGTTGGCTCCCAACAACAGTATGATAGAATTTTTATAAGATAATAAAAATAATATAGTGGGGGTATGGTTATGAAGGTCAGTTTAAAATTGAATTTGGCATTTTATTCGATTATTGCTCTAATGATATTGACGGCAGTCATTGTATTTATTAATTTAAATACAATAGAAAGCAAGCAAGAAGAAGCATTAGATAACCGAGTAGAGCAAATGCGTATAGCTGAAGAAATACGTACAAATATAGCATTCCAGGGGCTGTATGCACGTGCATTAATAATAGATGACAATACAACGAATAAAGATAATTTAATGAAGTATGAAGCTAGTTTAAATGAGAATATTGAAACATTAAGCGGGATGGTTAGTTCAGACGTTATGAAACAAAATGTAGCCGATATTATTGTACATAAAGAGGCATTTCATGAAGGCGTCGAAAAATTATTAGAATCACTAACACGTAATAATGTTCAAGCTAGCAAGGAAATTGTAAATAATGATATAAAAAATGCAAATGT
>JAZUES010000065.1:0-3394 GCA_045640265.1 Solibacillus sp. | reverse complement strand
GGTTCGATAAATTTGCCTGGTTCAATACCAAGAAATGCAATGTCATTTTTTGACTTACCATCTGGTGATTTTACGTTGACAGTAGATTGTCCAAATTGTGCTGCATTTTTTACACCATATTTACCTTCAACGTCATCAGCGTTTTTACCCTCTATCTTCGTTTTCATCATTCTTGCTGCAGAGCCCTCTTCATAAATAAAAAGATCTCCGTCAATATTTTTCATCGTTGCTGCAGCTAATGTTGATAATCCATTACCTAAGCCCGATAAAATAAAAACAAGCCATGCGATCAGCATAATAATAGAGCCAATCATTACGAAGCGCTTTTTGGCATGTTTCATTTCTTTAATTGCTAAAAACACTTTACATTCCTCCTAATTTAAATATATCGAATATGAAAAACAAATTACCTGCCTGTAAAAACTATGTTCAAATAACAAACTTTCTAGACATTTTGAATAAAAGTTTTCCAAGTAATAGTATATCTGTTCTTCCTCGCCTTACAAAGTATAAAGGTTTAATATGAACTTTATATAAACTTTCAATATCTTAATATAAAAGTTGACAGATAGTAATAAGGCTATTAGAGTGTTGTTTTGAGTAAAACAGATAAACTATATATAGCGCATTATCGTTATGTTGAAATATCTTCATTGTAGTTTGCACCCATCAATTACATTCCGTCATAATGAAATGAAGTTACATGTTGCAAGGGCATTAGAAATTTGTTTAGAGAAAGGATGGAAAATCAATGCGAATTTTAGTTGTGGATGATGATCCATTTATCCGAAAATTAATTGGGATTCACTTAAAAAAAGATGGGTATGAAGCAGTATTTGCAAGTAACGGCTCAGAAGCGCTGGAACTTGTAAATGAAGACACTCTAGATTTAGCAATTGTGGATGTCATGATGCCCCAAATGGACGGCATCTCATTAACAAAGCGATTCGCAACATTGGGAATTCCAGTGTTAATGCTTACAGCAAAAGCAACACTTGAAGATAAAGAAAAAGGCTTTTTAGCAGGAGCCGATGATTATATGGTGAAACCCTTTGAGCCTAAAGAATTGCTGTTTCGCGTCCATGCCATTTTGCGCCGCTTTCAAAAGCTAGAACGAAGTCATACCATGCTTGGTAATATGCTAATTGACCGACTCACTTATGAAGTAAAGGTCGGTGAACAAGTACTGCTTTTACCATTAAAGGAATTTGAACTGTTGAGTATTTTGTGTAGCAGACCAGATATTGCATTTACGCGCGACCAGCTAATGGAGCAGGTGTGGGGTTATGATTATGATGGGGATGATTTCACGCTAACTACTCATATCAAACGTCTACGCTCCCGTTTAGAAGAAGTCCAAGCCCACGTGAAAATTCAAACGATACGTGGAATTGGCTATAAAATTGAGGAAATCCAATGAAAACATTATACAAACAATATATTGTAGTTACGTTAGTAGTCATCATTGCAAGTCTAGCGATATCCATGTTTTTACTTAGTCAACTATATAACAGTAAAGTTAGTATAGATACGGATGAAAAAAGCTTGGACATTGCACTTGAAGTAGTAGATATTGTCGAAACAATGCCCACTGAACAGATCGGTAATTATTTTCAATCAGTTGCAAAGTTAGGTTACCAAATCGTTGTCATTGACGAAAATAAAAAGCAAACTAACTATGGAACAAAATTCACAAAAGCGGAATTGAATGATGCAATGGCAGCCGTTGTCGGATCCAATATTGCTTATCATGGAATTAGAGATTATAAGCAAAGCTTCTCGTTTATGAACCACTATGCCAATGATGTACAAAATACAATCGGTGTACCCTTTAACATTGGCAATAAAAATTACGCGCTATTCATTCGTATGGATAATGCATCCGCATTTACTGAAATGCATTATTTAATTGTTGGGTTTTTATTAATTAGTGCCATCATTATCTTCATTGCGATGCTACTACTTGCCCGCCAACTTGTGCAACCTTTAAAGCAATTACAACATGCAACAGATCAAATTGCGCAAGAAAATTATGCCATTGATTTAAAAATTAATCGGAATGATGAGCTAGGTCAGTTAGCCTCTCAATTCAAAAAAATGGCGCACCGATTAGAGGAAAATAATCAATTAAAAAAGGACTTTATCAATAATGTGTCCCATGATTTCCAATCACCGCTCCTTAATATTCAAGGCTATGCCAATGTATTAAAAGATGCGGAAAATACAGAAGAAGAGCGTGTGCAATATTTAGAAATTATTGAACAGGAAACAAAGCGACTGTCAGCACTGACGAAGCAATTACTGCTACTAAGTTCACTGGATCAAAAGAATTTACCTATTGAAAAGAAAACATTTTCTCTAAATCAGCAACTGAAGGAGCTCTTATTTGCTAAACGTTGGATGCTAGACGATAAGCAGATGGAACTTATTTATGAACTAGCACCGGTAGAAATTTATGCCGACCAACATTTAATGGAACAAGTTTGGGATAATTTATTGTCAAATGCGATTCGCTATAGTGAGGTTAAGGGCAAGATTGTCGTTACCTGTGCACGTGAAGGACATACAGTTGTGGTGTCGATACGTGATTATGGTATCGGAATTCCTGAGGACGACCTAGAAAGAGTTAAAGAACGTTTTTACCGAGTGGACGCATCTCGCTCTAGTCAAAGTAGTGGCTTAGGACTTACGATTGTGACAGAGATTGTCGCGCGCCATGAAGGAGAATTTATCATCGAAAGTGAATTAAATAAAGGTACAACGATGACTGTTCGGTTATTCGATTGATCATCAGTCATCGTTGTAATAAGTGGTACGCCGCGAGTAAACAAAAATACACCGTACCGAATCTATGACACATAAAATTTCGATTACAAAATCATATCCTTTGTATTTTCCTATTTCTGTTCGGAAAGTTGGCTATTTTGCATATATGCTTTAAGCCCAGTTTTTTTGATTACGGGCTAACAACGCATCCTCAATAATATCATAAACTAATTCATGATCATTTATAATATAGCTGATTTCTGAAGGTTCGACCCAAATTCGCGCTTTGGATTCGTACTCTCTTAAAAAAGGTAAACATTCGGTAATATCAAGCTTATAAAAAGCTTGGTATGCCATTAATGGGTATTTACCATTAGGATCAAATTTAGGGTTTTCCTCATGATTTACTTCTATACACCCTAAATAAGTTAAACTTCCTTTTACATATGCTTCTTCATGGACTTCTCTATGTAAGGCGTTCTCTACGCTTTCACCAAAATCGATATGACCTCCTGGTAAATTAAATCCTCTGTTTTCAATTAAGCTCAATAATATTTTATTGTTTTGAATACAGACAGCATGTACACTTGTAATTTTTACATTTACATCGTCAATTTTCATGTTTGGT
>JAZUES010000064.1:0-2725 GCA_045640265.1 Solibacillus sp. | reverse complement strand
TCGATCCAGGTGATCAAAAATTAACGCGAAGATACTGGATTGCCTTATGATATGAAAATATCCGCGCTCATTATTAATAGCGCGGATTTCATGCTTAGTTCTATTATTCATCTGCTAATTTCATACGATACAATTGGTCATCTCCCGTACTTAGAAACCACCTTTTTTCATATCCTCAGCTGTTGTATCCTTATCCGTAAAGTGGACAACTAATGGCAAAATAAAATAGATAAGCGATGCAATGATTAAGCCTATCCATACTGGTACATAAAACTTCTTTAAGTCAAATAGGCTTTGTAACCAAAAACCTGAAATCGGCAGTATCGGTAAAAAACAAAAGCCAAACCTGACGCGACGATCCATAAAAATTGGCTTTTTACAGCTATCACATGTTTCGCGAAACGCCATATACGTCTTTTTCATAATTTGCTTTCTCGTAAATGGCACCTGACAATGCGGACAGCACGATTTGTTATAGTCACGTGCTTCATATAAAATAATTAACGTGAAGAGCGGCACGCCTAATAATACAAAGATCAGCTGGCTATACCACAAACTCGAAAAGTAAATGGTCCCAATCCAAATTACAATGATACCAATTACAACAGTCATTTTTGGCTGTAATGGCTTTTGTAAAAAGGCATGTACTTCCTGCACCCTCGCATTTGTTTTCCACCGTTTTGTCTCGGCAATACATCTCTTAGCGACAATATAAATCGCAATTAACATAACTGAACTAACAACTGACCATGCAATTTCCGCAAAAGATAAACCTTCAAATAAAGAGCCCTCATTCTGAGAAGCCGCCGTTTGATTAAATAACACAAAACCATTAGGCGAAATACTAATCATGATAAAAAAAAGCGCAAGTACGATAAAGCTCGGTAAAATAATCGGTATGTATGAGCGCTGCTTTGCTACCGGCTGTTTTGCATTCGCTACAATTTTTCGTTTTTGTACTTCCGTTAAACGAACTGGCTCTAAACGTTGTTTCAAATTATGCATCACGTAACACCTCCCATTCGATACTTGGTAAATGCTCCTTCAATTTCATACGCGCCCGTTGTAATCGAGTCGCCACCGTTGATTCAGGAGCATCTATGTATAAAGCCACCTCTGCAACCGACAAATCATCATAATAATACAGCAGTACCACTTCACGATACTTTAACGGCAACTTTAAAATCGCCTCGACAATCTCATCACGCTCTTGCCCTGCCACAACATACTGCTCTGCACTCTGTTCTCGACCCCAAAAATATTCAACAAGCTGTGCCTTCTTTGCCTTCCACTTGCGCAAATAATCATAGCTACGATTAATCGTCATCTTCGTTAAATACGTCTTCTCTGAGCTCTTGCCTTCAAACTGCTGTGTTTGATACAGCTTCATGAACACATCCTGCACAACCTCTTCTGCTGCTTGCCGGTCCTTCGTATACATGTAAGCAATCCGGTACAAATAATCTCCGTACTGCTCCATATAATGCTCAAGCTCCATACGCCTCCCCCTTTCTTTACACATTAGACGGAAAATGTTTAAACAACATCTCACTTTTTAAAAACTTTTTTTCCCATTATCAAAACTTAATCTAACACTCTAATAAAATCTTCTAAATAATGCTAAAATAGCACTGTTCACCCTAAACACTTTTTAGCGTATACAACTATTTTATTTAATTCAAACTTCATTTCTAGATAAATTGTAGTTTTTATAAGGAGGAGTATTATGAACGTAAGACAGGCAACCCAACAAGATGCTGTGAAAATCATCGAAGTAATGAAAGATGCCGAAGCTTCAGGCTTCATGCTATACAATCCAAATGAAAGACAACTAACATCCGAATCACTAGAAAAATTAATTAGCCATATCAATGCTGCTGCTAAATCAAGCTTTTTTGTCGCTGAAGAAAATGAAGAGATTTTAGGCTATCTAATCGTAAAAGGTGAACATTTATCTCGTACTTCTCACCGTGCAGCCATTGCAATAGGCGTTCATAGCCTCAGTCGTGGAAAAGGCACAGGTACCAAGCTATTTGAGTATGTGATTAACTGGGCGAAACAACAGCAGCTGCACCGCTTAGAATTAACCGTTATCGAACACAATCATCAAGCAATTCATCTTTATAAAAAAATGGGCTTTAAAGAAGAAGGTATCAAAAGAGATTCTTTGTGGATTGATGGTCAATTTGTAAATGAAATTTATATGAGCCTGCTCCTTTAACAAAAAAGAACCAAAGACGCCATAAATGGATGCCTTTGGTTCTTTCGCTTTTACAGACTAATTATTCTTAACAAAAGAAAAAAGCGTATAGCCTCTGCTACACGCTTGTGAATGACCCGTACGAGAATCGAACTCGTGTTACCGCCGTGAAAGGGCGGTGTCTTAACCGCTTGACCAACGGGCCATGGCTCCGAAGGCAGGACTCGAACCTGCGACCTGCCGGTTAACAGCCGGATGCTCTACCAACTGAGCTACTTCGGAACAATACTATGGTGGGCCTAAATGGACTCGAACCATCGACCTCACGCTTATCAGGCGTGCGCTCTAACCAGCTGAGCTATAGGCCCTAATTTTGGAGCGGGGGATGAGAATCGAACTCACGACATCAGCTTGGAAGGCTGAGGTTTTACCATTAAACTACACCCGCATATGGTGGGTTTGGACGGAATCGAACCGCCGACACTTAGAGCTTCAATCTAATGCTCTACCAACTGAGCTACAAAC
>JAZUES010000063.1:0-2731 GCA_045640265.1 Solibacillus sp. | reverse complement strand
TGTTTCTCTAGTTTGACAGGCGATTTTAACGCCTTCAAATACTTCGTGCGATACAACGCGTCATTATACACACGCTTATAAATTTCAAACTCTCCCGACTTATAGCCTTTTACGTTCGAAATTTGTTGGCGATTTTCCTTTAATCCCCTTTTAAGTGCCTTCCGTATTCGCCATTGAATAAAGAATCCCCGGAGGAATAACAAAAAAGGTATAAACGCCAAACAAAAAATAACGGAAAACAAGATTATATCTGTCATTTTTCACCCTCATTTACATAGTTAATGTCCCTTTATTATAAGTAAGTATTTTACATTATTATACTTAGGCTTTTATAAATGTAGAAAAATAAAAACTACATGTCCTTGTTAGTATAAAGCGTAGACAAGGATATGTAGCATAACTTTGCTTGGAATGTTGCGTTTTATTTCGTTAACAGCATAATTTAGGATATTCAGAATAGGTTAAAGCAATGAAGATGCATTGTGTAAATAATTTCTGATTTTCAAAGAAGCTTCGACTATTTGATTTTCAAGTGTGGTTTTTAATGGAATTAAAAACAGTAAAACTCTTAAAAAATCAAGAGTTTTACTGTTTTTTAGGTTTAGTTTGATAGGGCTGGATACTAAGCCCTTCTATTAATTGAGATACTTTCCCTGTTTCGGTAATGCGATTTGTTCAAATTCAATCACTAATTTTTGAAGGTTTGTCGTCAACTCTTCGTCTCTCATCGGTAATCCATGTCCGGTAATGGCTACTGTCGGTTGCAAAGATTTTAGCTTTTTTACAGAATCCCAAGCAGCTAACCAGTCCGTTGTGAAATACCGCGGTGGACCACTGATTTCTTTTTCCTGTGTCAATACCTTATAAAGGGATTCTTGTTTAACCGTAACAAAAGCGTCACCCGCAATTAATGTACCGTCTTCATCTCTAAATAACGAGATATGCCCTGGTGTGTGTCCCGGCGTATGAATCCAGTTAAAACCATTCATATAAGGAACTGTTCCATTGGAAGGAAGTGGCTTCACGTGTGCGCCTAAATTAATGGCCTCGTTCGGAAAGAATGGTGCCATTTTAGCAATAAGACCACCATTTACCGTTCCATCTGGCTCTGGATAATTTTGAAGACCTGTTACATAAGGTAATTCTAAAGCGTGGGCATAAACAGGGACTTTCCAATGCTCGATTAATTCAATAATCGCACCTACATGATCAAAATGGCCATGTGTTAAAATGATGGCTTTCGGTTTACAATTAGGTCCAAATCTTTTTTCTGCAACAGAAATAATTTCATCTGCACTATAAGGCATTCCTGCATCAACCAATACAAATTCGTCTTTTTGGGGCTCTCCATAAAGTACAATATTCACAATTTGAATGGTGTACATGTACAAGTCAGGTAATACCTCCATCCCCTCGCCACTCTGAATAGAAGTAGCTGGAATATACTTAAAATCACTTCCATAGCTCATCTCCTGATCCATAAAAAAACCCTCTTTCTCCGCTTAAAATATCATCAATTTAGGTTGAGCAATTGAGCTATTTTTTATTCTGGATGATGGCAAGGTTTGCTTAGTCAAAAAATGTTACTACTATATCATGGAGCTTTTTTTAAAATTTTTTTAGTGAACAAAATATTATAGCCATAAAGGCCATTTTGAATACATTCCGGTATCTATTATTTTCAGAATATTATTGCTATTAAGAATTTAATGCATTAAAATAAAACGCATTACCATTATTAAATAGAAAGTGGAGGTTACATCATCATGGGAGTATTACAGAAAATCGGCAAGTTCGCTGGGAATACATTTGCGATTTGGGTACTGGTTGCAGCTGCATTGGCAATTTGGATGCCTGAATATTTCACTTGGATCGGCAGTTATATTACTATTTTGCTAGGAATTGTTATGTTTGGTATGGGTATGACTTTAAAATTAGATGATTTTAAATTGATTGTTAAATACCCTAAAGGCGTCATCATCGGAATCGTTTCACAATTTGTTATTATGCCATTAATAGCGTTTGCTTTAGCAAAAATTTTCAACTTAGCACCAGAAATTGCGGTTGGGGTAATTTTAGTCGGTTGTTGTCCAGGAGGTACTTCTTCTAACGTTATGACCTACTTAGCAAAAGGAAATACCGCTTTATCGGTTACAATTACATCTTGTACAACATTACTAGCACCATTTATGACACCCGCGCTTATTTACTTACTAGCAAGTGAATGGTTACCCGTTTCATTTAAGGCCATGTTCTTATCTGTTGTAAAAGTAGTACTAGTACCAATCATTTTAGGCATCATTGCACAACTATTATTCAAACCACTTGTAGCAAAAAGCGTTGATATTCTTCCAACTGTATCAGTTGTGGCGATTGTCGCAATCGTTGCAGCCGTAGTAAGCGGAAGCCGTGATAAAATTTTAGAAACAGGGTTAATTATCTTTGCCATCGTCATTTTACATAATGGTTTAGGTTATTTGTTCGGCTTCTTAGTCGGGAAACTATTTAAACTAACATACGACGATCAAAAAGCCGTATCCATTGAAGTCGGTATGCAAAATTCAGGATTAGGTGCTCAATTAGCAATGGCACATTTTGATCCAGTAGCAGCCGTTCCTAGTGCCATTTTTAGTTTCTGGCACAATATCTCCGGCCCAATCCTTGCGACTTATTGGGGATCAAAGGCAGATAAAAAAGAAGCCAGTGAGCAAGTGAATCTTAAGCCTTCTGA
>JAZUES010000062.1:0-12582 GCA_045640265.1 Solibacillus sp. | reverse complement strand
GAGGTGGTAACAATGGCTGGAAGAGTCATCTTTCATTTGGATATGAATTGCTTTTATGCTTCGGTTGAACAGGCACATGATCCAAGTTTAAAAGGTAAACCAATTGCAGTTGCTGGAAATGTGAAAGAAAGGCGTGGCATTATCGTCACGAGTTCGTATGAGGCACGTGCACAAGGTGTTTTTACAACGATGAATGTTGGAGAAGCAAAACGGAAATGTCCTGGATTACTATTGTTGCCACCTGATTTTGCAAAATATCGTGCGGCCAGTGCAACTATTTTTACGATATTAAGAAGTTATACACATTTAGTAGAACCTGTATCGATTGATGAGGGATACTTAGACTTAACTGAGCGCTCTAAATCACAGCATCCAATGGAACTAGCTCAGGAAATTCAACAGCGTATTTTACATGAATTAGATCTTCCATGTTCTATCGGGATTGCGCCGAATAAATTTTTAGCTAAGACGGCATCGGATATGAAAAAACCAATGGGCATTACGGTTTTAAGGAAAAGACAAGTAGCTGAGCTTCTTTGGCCAAATGAAGTGATTGAAATGCATGGCGTTGGAGAAAGTACGGCTAAAAGACTAAAGTCAATACAAATTCATACAATTGGTGATTTAGCGAATGCAGATGAGCGATTATTACTAAAAGAACTTGGCAAAAATGGAGGACGTCTAAAAAAGCGTGCAAATGGAGAAGATAGTCGAGAAGTGAATCCCAATGCGATTTACGATACGAAAAGTGTTGGTAATTCTACGACGTTACCGCGCGATGAAACGGAGTACTATATTTTAAAGGAAACATTTGAAAGGTTGAGTCGAAGTGTGTCAGAGCGCTTAAAAGTGAAATATTTAGCGGGCACCACAATCAGTATTCAAATTCGAAATTACGAATGGCAAAACCAATCACGTAGTAAATCCGTTCGCAATGCCATTCAAAATGCGGATGATATTTTTGAAATTGCTTGGAAACTATTTTTGCAAAATTGGGATGAAACGCCCGTTCGATTAATTGGGATTACAGTTTCGAATGTCGTCGATCAAGCAGAGCTCACACAACAATTAAATTTGTTTAATTTTGAACAGCATATCAAAGATGAACCGATAATCGAATTAGTTGATTCCATAGAAAAGAAATTTGGCAAAGGCGTATTAAAGCGTGGTGTACGGGTTAAATCAAGAAGCTATGCATCACAAACAAGCTTTAGTAAAGATTTTTTAGAAGATCATAAAGAGTGAAGGTTTGTCTGGAAAAGTGGTTTTTCGGATAAGCCTTTTATAATATAGAGGATTGATTAGTCTAAATTTCGACAATATTATGAGAATTATTTTCAACGAACTATGTTTGTCTTTGAAGTGCATGCTATAATTAGTTTGATTTTTGCTCGTGAAAGGGGGAAATGGCTATTCATCCTATACGATTTTTAAGAATAATGGGAATTTTAGATGGATTTTCGCTTATTACACTTTTATGTATTGCTATGCCGCTAAAGTATTATGCGGACATGCCAGGCTTTGTAACGGTAAACGGAAGCGTCCATGGTGGTATTTTTATGCTTTATGCACTATCCATTCTTATCGTACAACTTCGAATACAGTGGAATATTGGTTGGTCTTTATTAGCAGTCCTCGCTGCATTTATACCGTTTGGAAACTTTATATTTGAACTAAAATTAAAAAAGATGGAGAAACAGTTATCTGGAAAGCCATTTCCAAAACACTGGCTCGTTTACGCAATTATTTTCTTTTCATTTTTTGATTTATTTGTCCAGTTACCAATTATGAGTACATATGCACTTTCCGTAGGTGCAACAACATTTATTGCAGGTATTGTCGTTGGAATGTATTCGTTTATGAATACGTTTGGTAATGTATTTTCAGGTATTTTCACGGATAAAATTGGTGCGTTTTGGATGCTTGTTTTTGGTCTTGCGGCTTCGTCCATTTCGCTACTTTGTTATCAGCTTGTAGATGATTCCACAACATTAATTATAGTTCGTTGTATTCATGGTTTTAGTAGTGGCTTTATCACGCCAGCTGCCTTTACCTTATTAGCGAATATGAGACGTGAATCTGAGCAAGGGAGTGGAAGTGCGGTTACAGGTTCATTTGTTGGCATTGCAGCCATCGTAGGACCTGCATCAAGTGGTATTTTAGCAAACAAAATTTCTGTTCCAAATGTACTTGGTCTTGTTGCAATCTATGGTTTTATCATTTTGTTAGGTTTATTTTTATTTTTACGAAAAGAATCATTACGTAAAAAAGACAACGAGGAAAAAACAGAGAAATTTCAATGGAATAGTGGTTTGATGAAAGCATATGGTGGTGCATTCTTCTTAATGTTTTCACAAGGTGTGCTTGCGTATTTACTGCCAATCTACGTTGAAGACTTAGGTTATAGCACGCGTATGTCTGGTACATTATTAAGTGTATTTGGCATTGTCGCAGTACTCATCTTTATTTTACCATCCAATCGCATTTTCGATGTACTAAATTCGAAATATGCATTACTTATAGGAGTAGGCTTACTGGCGATTAGTCAAATAGGGATTGGGCAAGCTTCAACAATGATATCTCTATATGCGGTACTAGCAATTTATGGCATAGGTTTTGCCTTTTTCTTCCCATCTATTAATAAAATATTAATTGAATCCACGAAGAAGGAAACGCGAGGAAAAGCATACGGTTACTTTTATGCGTTCTTCTCATTTGGTGTAGTCGCGGGTTCCTCTAGTCTAGGTGCCCTTGATTTAACGGGAACTCCAGGTTTTATGTTTACTGGCCTTGTGTTATTAAGCTTTTGTGTTGTAATTGTTGTTTCAATAGTGCGCGCAAAAGATGTCCCATTTCTTGCAAGGGAAAATGTAATTGAATAAAAATAGACAATTGACCATTTTTGGCCAATTGTCTATTTTTTAGTGGATAGAAATTAAAATTTTTAAGTGTTCTTCTTATCTATGTATATGATTGATTAATGTATAAGCGGCGATCATTCAGTTCGGTAAAACCCCGATTTCCGTATGCGTATAAGTGTATTTGCGATGTTTAAATACATAATCAATATCAAGCTCATCATCAAATAAACTAACGAAATGGCGGTAGAATCAACATACACCATTTATAAGTGACAATGAAATATTATTCGAAAATATAGTAATACTGTATTAAGTATAATCGATTAAAGTAGTAACCGCCATATAATATAGGTGAAAATACACAAGTAGGAATTAAATTAGATGCGCTATTAAATGGGGATAAAAAGATTATCCTATTAAAAAAATTACGGAAATTTAGATTTTTATGCGATTTCCTGTCGAATAGGGTATACTAGACAAGGTTAATTTTTGAGCGAACATGTCAAAAAGGAAGGGAATATAAATAATGAATTTAAAATTAGACGTATTAGAACGTTGTAGCAAAGAAACAGAAGATACAATTACTGCAGAGGGAGTAGCTTTTGCACAATCAGCAATTCGCTATTTAAAGGAAAATCAAGGTGAATTTATTTATGCAGAATGTCCTCAATTCCAAGATATTCGTGTAGATGCAGTCGCATTAGAATTTGATGATGCCTTTGATTTATACACAGCTTTATTTGGCTTAAAACTCCAAAAGAAACATGGTGAAACGATTCGAAAGTTTTTAAAAGAAAACTTGAAATCTGCTTTAGGTAGCAGCAGTGCATCTTTTTCAGGTCAAGAAGGACTTTGGGAATTAAACATTGCAGTTGATTGTATCGAAGGCTTTACAGAAGATTTAACGATTGAGCAAGTATATGAATTACTTTATCAATTTGTTGAACAATTATTAAAAGTTGTAGAACTATAATTGATGAAGTATTTATATAGTTTCACCTGGAGAAATGATGAATATGAACTTTCACGATTGGAAATGCGTATGTTTTTCAATTTTGATGTGGAAGGAAATGTAGTCATTAGTGATAAAAAAATAGATCCAAGTCGTAGTCCATATATGCGTACGCGATTAGACATTTGGTACGAAGCATCGACAATTGAACAACTTGTTGAAATGGCCAAGACTATTGATCTCGGAAAACGAACATTTAAAGTACATTGTTTGAATTCAAGTAATGATGCGATTGAACCGAAACTACCACAAAAAGAACGTCAAGATATGATGCGGAAAATCGGTTTTGCCATCGATGCGGAACCGGATTTAGATCATCCACAGATTGTACTTGGTCTAGTGCAGTATGAAGAGCAATTTTATTTAGGTGAACTTCATTACGGAGAATCTCCATGGCTAAAACATATGCAAAAGCCAGAAATGTATTCAACAGCACTAAGCACGAAAGACGCACGTGCTATCGTTAACATCGCAGCGCCTTATCCAGAAGGCTTACGAATAATAGATCCTTGTTGTGGTATTGGTACGGTTCTTGTTGAAGCGATGAGTATGGGCATTGCTATTGAAGGCCGGGATATGAATAAACGTGTTGTATGGGGGTCACGCATTAATTTAAGGCATTTTGAATTTGAACCGAATGTAGAAATTGGTCCAATTGAAGAGGCTGCTGAAGGATATGATGTGGCAATTATTGATATGCCGTACAACTTATTTACAAATATATCAAAAGATTTACAACAAAGTATTATTACGAATGCTCGACGTATCGCAAAACGTGTAGTCCTAGTGACCATGGAAACAATGGACGATATGATTCACATAGCACAATTATCAATTGTAGACCGTGCAGTTGTGAAAAAGGGTACATTTGAGAGACAAGTATTAATTTGTGAATAAAGTTACCGTTCAATAAAGGTAAATCCTTATTGAGCGGTTTTTTCATATTAAATCTCGAATTAGGAATATTTCCGGTAACCAGTTGACTTCAAATTTCTTCCGTGGTATATTTATCTCGAATTAAAGATAAATGAATTCGAAATGATTTGAAGGGAGGCGACTTTATGAACTCGTACGATAAGCAATTAAAAGCATTTACTGTTCTATATCGGGCTACATCGGCAACGCAGGACGTGATGAAAAAAGATGTACAGTATAGTGATTTAAATATTACAGAATTTGCGGTTTTGGAATTGCTCTACCATAAAGGAAAGCAGCCGATTCAAATTATCGGGAAAAAAGTATTAATTGCAAGTAGCAGTATTACGTATGTTGTCGATAAGTTAGAAAAAAAGGAACTCGTAAAGCGGGTTTCATGTCCAACAGATCGTCGCGTGACGTTTGTTTCACTTACGGATAAGGGGACAAACGTGATGAAATCCATTTTTCCACAACATGCAAAAACAATTGCTCAAATTTTTGACGTATTATCAAAGGAAGAATTAGAAACATTAACTCAATTATTAAAGCGTGTTGGTCAAAACGCCAGCGTACTATAAATTTTTTTATTATAATATCTCGATTTCGAGGAATTGGAGGAATAAATGATGAACCACATTAAAGGGATCCACCACGTAACAGCCATTACAAGCAGCGCAGAAAAAAACTATGAATTTTTCACATATGTCTTAGGTATGCGACTTGTTAAAAAAACAGTCAACCAAGATGATATTCAAACATACCATTTATTTTTTGCAGATGATAAAGGTTCTGCGGGTACAGATATGACATTTTTTGATTTTCCAGGCATTTCAAAAGGGGTACACGGGACAGATGAAATCTACAAAACAGGCTTCCGTGTGCCAAATGATGTAGCACTTGATTATTGGGTAAAACGATTTGATCGTTTAAATATTGTGCATACAGGCATTCAAACTCAATTTGGCAAACAAATCGTATCATTTGTAGATTTTGATGACCAACAATATATGCTTATCTCTGATGAAAATAACGCTGGTATCGCTTCAGGTACACCTTGGAAAAATGGTCCGATTCCATTAGAGTTCGCGATTACAGGGTTAGGTCCTGTACACATTCGCGTTTCACGTTTTGATTATTTTAAGGAAGTATTGGAAAAAGTAATGTTAATGCGTGAAATTGCTAACGAAGGTAGTCTATATTTGTTTGAAGTCGGTGAAGGTGGCAATGGTGCTTCGGTTATTGTCGAACACAATACTGAACTACAACCAGGTCGCCAAGGATTTGGTACAGTACACCACACAGCATTCCGTGTAGAAGATCGCGACGTGTTAAATGAATGGATTGACCGTATGGAAAACTTTGGCTTCGGTACATCGGGCTATGTAAACCGTTTCTTCTTTGAATCCTTATATGCTCGTGTTGCACCTGGTATTTTATTTGAATGGGCAACAGATGGTCCTGGCTTTATGGGTGATGAGTCATACGAAACAGTCGGTGAAAAACTATCATTACCACCATTTTTAGAGGGAAAACGAGCGTACATTGAAAGTGTTGTGCGCCCGATTGATACGGTGCGTTCTACTAAAATAATTGAAAAAGAATACGAGTAATTTGACATTGGTTTCACAAAAATTTATATAGAAGGAAATGTAGGAGGAAAAGTAATGACAAATTTAAACATTGGTATTATCATCGGTTCAACTCGCGAAGGACGTGTCTCACCTCAAGTGGCACAATGGGTAAAACAATTAGCCGATACTCGTGGAGATGCAACCTATACAATCATTGATATCGCAGATTACAATTTACCATTTTTAGGTACAGCAGATGCACCAGGCGCGGCTGATTGGTCTAAAGTAATTTCTGCTCAAGATGGCTTCGTATTTATTGTACAAGAATATAATCATTCGATTACTGGCGCATTAAAAAATGCCTTAGATTTCTTAAAAGCTGAATGGAATAATAAAGCAGCTGGTATCGTTTCATACGGTGCAGTAGGTGGGGCACGTGCAGCTGAACATTTACGCGGTATTTTAGGTGAATTATCAGTAGCAGACGTACGTGTTCACCCAGCACTATCTTTATTTACAGACTTTGAAAACCGTTCAGTCTTTAAACCAAAAGATGTACAGGCAGATTCAGTTAATCAAATGTTAGATCAAGTTATTCCTTGGTCAACAGCTTTAAAAACAATTCGATAATAAAGTAGTCATTCGGCATGAGTCCATATCGAATGACTTTTTAATATCTAGATAGGAATGAGCTATATGAATTATATTTATAAAGAAGGCAATAAAGAGAAACCTGTTCTATTTTTATTACACGGGACAGGTGGAGATGAAAATAGTTTACTAGCTCTGGCAGAAATCATCGACCCAGAGGCAAGCGTATTAAGCGTGCGCGGCAATGTTTTAGAGCACGGGATGTCACGATTTTTCCGACGAGTTGCAGAAGGAATCTTCGATATGGAAGACTTGGCATTTCGAACAAAGGAACTAAATGCTTTTTTAAACGAAAAAGCTATTGAACATGGCTTCGATCGTGAAAACATTATCGCAATTGGCTATTCAAATGGTGCGAATATAGCAGCAAATTTACTATTTGAATATGAAAATACGTTGAAAGGTGCGATTTTACATCATCCAATGGTGCCAAACCGTGACGCTCAACTACCGAGTCAGCAAGGAACATATGTATTTATCGCAGCAGGCATAAACGATCCGCTTTGTTCAAAAGAAGAAGCGGTTGATTTACAACGATTTTTAACAGATGCGGGTGCAGATGTTTCGGTTGAATGGGAAACAAATGGCCATCAACTGACGATGGGTGAAGTGCAAAAAGCGAAAATATGGTATGAAAGTACATTTTAAATAGCTAGAAGCATATTCAATTTATAGTTTAGTGTCGATACACAGCAAGCACAAACGAACATTTAATAAAGCATGAGAAATCTCTATGATTTTTCATGCTATTATTGAATTTTTATTTAAGGTAAGTAAGATTCTGAAATAAATACAACTTTTCCGTCTTTCTCATATAGTTGAAGGAAACCTCTATATTCAACTATGTCCTCCCATGTTGCTAGAATTGATTTTCCTGGGTTTTCCAATAAAAATATTGGCACCTCCTCTGATATACTTAACACTTTTGTTCCTTCTCCTGTTTCAACCATGAGAAACCCATTTGGAGCTTCTTCATCAATTACTTTGTTCGTGTACGTAATGTTTAGGTTTAATGTATCTTCCTTAATTTCAGCACTATTTAACATGGCTGTTTTATAAGAAGTGGTATGTTGAATTAGATTTTCTAAAACATAAAGTTTATTAGATAAATAGGAATCTGATTCTTCAAGATTTGAAATGTTATCACCATACGCAATTAATTCATTCATCCTCGATAATTGCTCTTCGTGTTCTGCAATGGATACTTGCTGTTTTCCAATTATCTGTTCAAGTTCTAATAATTTATTTTCAAGTGAACGATTAATATCGTTAGAATTGGATATTTTTTCTTTATCATTGCAACCTGCCATCAAAAGGATTAAAGAAAGACCAGTGAAACATAATAAGCTTTTCTTTTTAAACAAATAAATTTCTCCTCTCTTTTAAAATAAAATAGAAAGTCCATCATACAGCCGAGCTGGCAAAAAATAAGCTATATACTATATGTATTTGTTTAACTATTTATATTACCTGCTCAAAAATCGAATTTAATTACAATGTTCTTTTTTTCCTGATACTCGCATTTTTTTTAGAAAACAATTTATAATAGAATGAACGTAACATTTAGCTTCAGACTTGTAGCTAGAACTTTTACAATACTTGTTTGGAGGAAAACAGATGCAACTACATTTTTTAGGCACCGGTGCAGGGATGCCATCAAAAGACAGAAACACAACAGCAATCGCATTAAAACTATTAGAAGAGCGCGGATCGATTTGGTTATTTGACTGTGGCGAGGCAACGCAACATCAAATTTTACATACTTCGATTAAGCCACGTAAAATTGATAAAATTTTTATAACTCATTTACATGGGGATCATATATTTGGCCTCCCAGGTTTTTTAAGTTCGCGTTCATTTCAAGGTGGAGAAGATGGACTAACCATATATGGACCTGCTGGAATTCAAACATGGGTAGAGCAGACATTAAACTTATCGAAAACTCATGTGACATATCCGATTCAATTTGTTGAGTTAAAAGAAGGGGTTATCTTTGAAGATGAGCAATTTATCGTGAAAGCACTCCCACTTCAACATGTCATTGAATGCTACGGTTATCGAATAGAACAAAAGCCATTAGAGGGTGAATTGCAGGTTGAAAAAGCCCTTGCATTAGGTGTACCGAAAGGACCTATGCTGGGACAATTAAAATCAGGAAACGATGTCCAATTAGCAGATGGCACTATCGTAAAGAGCAATGAGGTGACAGCACCACCACAAAAAGGCTTCATTGTAACGATTTTAGGGGATACAAAGTTTTGCAATAATGCAAAACAATTATCGATGGATGCAGATGTTGTTGTTCATGAAGCAACATTTGACCACGCAACCATTCATTTAGCAGCACAGTATGGTCATTCAACAAATACAGAGGCTGCTGAGATTGCCAAGTCAGCTGGAGCAAAGAATTTAATTTTGACGCACATAAGTGCACGTTTTTTAACAAAGGATCTAATTCCATTTTTGAATGAAGCAAAGCAAATTTTTACAGATACGTATATTGCCGATGACCACATGCAATTTGAATGGCGAAACCACCAGTTACAACGTCTACAAGATGAGATATAAATTTTAACTACCATCATAACTAGCGATGCGAAGTTTCAAGTGAATTAAAAGAAATTACAGGTCGTTATAAATTGAATTAATTAAAATGGAAGGTATCAAACACTGATACCTTCCATTTTACATTTTAAAGGGGATTGTGGATTTTTGTAGAATAATAACGTTATACTATAGAAAAGAGGGATGATTTTTATGCAACAACCAACAATGACACCGAAGCTTTTGCGCTTACTCGTTATTTTTCCAAATGTTATGAGTTATATTTTATTAATCGGTGTTATTATCTACATACGTTCGAATTTAGAATTATTAAAAGCAACGGATAATTTAACGATGTGGATTGTCATTGCTGCACTATTAGGTCCGATTTCAATATATACAACGTATTCCATCATAAAACGAATTCGAGCAGGTGTATTATAATTGGTATGTCATGTGAAATGGACAATCACATGACTTTTTTTGTCTCGCGTTAGCGTGCAATCGTATAGTACGTCCTGTGCGTCCACAACCCTACTGATGGATGTTTCACTTTATTCCCCGCGAGCCAATTCCCTAGATCTGTTTTCAGCACTTCGTATACATTTTGCAATGGCATCATTAAATAACATGGCTTCTAATTCTTTAATACCTGCTTCGGTTGTTCCTCCTGGACTTGTTACCTTTTGTCGTAAAACTTTAGGTTCTTCTTTTCCCGTTTTTAACATTTGTGCAGACCCGGCAATCGTTTGTACCATGAGTTGACGGACAATTTCTTTAGGTAGGCCAAATTCTATACCGACTTGTTCAAATGCTTCCATTAAGTAATATAAATAAGCAGGCCCACTACCCGAAAGCGCAGTAATGGCATGAAGTTTGTCTTCTTCAACCTCTATAACAATGCCAACTGCTTCTAACATTTGAATATACAACGTACGTTGAACCTCAGTAACGCGTTCGTTAAATGTAATACCTGAAGCAGCCATTCCGATTGTGGCAGATGTATTGGGCATCACGCGCGCTACTGCACGTTTTCCTAGGGTTTTTTCAATTGTTTCAATGCTAACACCAGCTACAATCGAGAGCGCGGCGGTATCTACACCTAAATAAGGGGAAATGACTTGCATCGCTTCAAGTGCATCTTTTGGTTTCATTGCTAAAATAATTAATTCGGCATCATTAAGTTGTTCATGATTTTGCAATGATTGTATGCCATAATCATTTGTTAATTGAATTAATCGCTCTTTATTAGAACGATTGGATACAAAAACTGATTTCGGATTTACCACTTTATTTTCAACCCAACCATGAATCAGGGCTTCTGCCATTGAACCAGCACCAATAAAAATAATTTTTTGCATAGACCATTCCTCCACTTTCAAACGATTTCAAAATAAAAAGCGCTCTCATCCTTACAATTTGTAAGGACGAAAACGCAAAGCTTCCGCGGTACCACCTTTGTTCACACTTTAATGTGTGCCACTCTTTCACCTTTTTATCGCAAAGGATACGGTTATGTTTAATCATAACGGCTCAAAAGTAGGTTCAATTATTTCAGCGGGTTATGCCGATTTCAGCAACTACGGCACTCTCTAAAACCTTCAAATAATTTACTTAGCTTCATCATTGCCTGTAAATTTAGAATTATCAAAAATTATAGTTGTGTAATGAAAAACTGTCAACCTTTGACGTGACGAATGAAGAAAAAAGGAGTAAAATAAATGAATATTCATTCATTATAGAGATAAATAAAGGGGTTGCAATAATGGATATTCATAAAATAACTATACCTACACCATATGCAGTAGGCGATGTGAATGCTTTTTTAGTAAAAGGGGATGCATTAACATTGTTTGATGCAGGACCAAAAACAGAAGAAGCATACGATGCGATTAAATGGGGAATTCATGCAGCAGGTTACGATTTAAAAGATGTGGATCAAGTCGTCCTGACTCACCATCATCCAGATCATGCGGGTTGGGTGGATGCCTTTCCACAAGCTAATATTTTAGGACATGAGTATGTTGATCATTGGATGCGTAAAACACCTGAGTTTTTACAATTTAATGATACATTTTTTATGAATCAACTTATTGAACAAGGTGTGCCAGAAAAATATATTGAACGTATTTTAAAGATAAAAGGGGAAATTGAATTATTTGGTACGATGCCATTAACATCGTTTTTAAATGAGGGTGATGAAGTACCTGGACATAAAGGAATGATGACATACTACACGCCTGGACATGCACAAAGTCATTTAATCTTTATCGAAGAAGATACAAGAGAATGTATTGGTGGCGACTTATTATTACCGCGTACTTCTTCTAATCCATTAATAGAACTACCAGTAGATGGATCAATGGAACGCCCAAAATCTTTAGTGCAGTATAATGCATCCCTAAAAAAACTTCGTGATTTAAACGTCGCTAAAATTTATACAGGGCATGGAGATGATGTCGTAAATGTCGCAAGTTTAGTAGATGAACGATTAGAAAGACAAAAACAACGTGCAGGTAAAGTATTACATATGTTAGCCTATCCACAAACAAACTTTGAAGTGACTACAAAATTATTTGAACGTATTTATCAACAACAGCTCGGACTTACTTTGTCTGAAACATTAGGCCAACTTGATTATTTAACAGAAGAGGGCTTAGTAGAGATTGAAATTCGGGATGGGGTAAATTATTATAAACAGGCAAAATAAATAAAAGACGCCTGAGACTACAGGCTCAGGCCACACCCCCGGAAAGCGTACCCGGAATGGAAATCAATTTTCTTACGCCGAAAAAATAGCATTTTTCTCACAGAGAAAAATGCTATTTTTGGGTTTTATCCCAGCCACTTTTTGTGAATTGCTAGTAAGCTTGATAAAAAGCACTGTTTTGTTAGCTACATCGTGAAAATTTTCTTGCTCTTTTTGCCTTTTGCATAGAATGTCTATTATTTGTCACTAACACGTACGCCGCCTGTAGCGTAGTGGTTTTTCGACATTTCTTCAATAATAATGGATACATTTTCT
>JAZUES010000061.1:0-4214 GCA_045640265.1 Solibacillus sp. | reverse complement strand
CTTTAAACACAATTTAATAGACTATGCCTTATTTGGCGGGCATTGCATAAAGCGCAAAGATGAGTCGTACAGATTTGTGCAACAAAGCTGTGCGATTCATGCGCTTAGCCCGCCAAAACCACATACACCTCCGTAGCCTCTATTTAAAACGACTAGCTATGAATTCCCTTGTCTAACTATATTTAGCAAATCCGCTTTATTTAAGAAACGGCGCCTTTGCTTGCAATAGCGCCTTACCTCTTTAAATATAATGCAATAGACTATGCCTTATTTGGCGAGCCTTGCATACCGCAACAGTATCAGTAGTAGGGACACGTACCACGTGACCCTGCTGCTGGTATGCGGTAGCTCGCCAAAACCACCATACACCTTCCAATAGCCTCTATTTAAAACGACTAGCTATGAATTCCCTTGCCTCACTATATTTAGCAAATCCGCTTTATTTAAGAGAACGGCACCTTTGCTTGCAACACTGTCACAGTTTCTTTACAAAACTGTAATATAAAAACTGAAACTTTTTATTTTCAAATACGTATAAATTATTAGTAAAACGGGTAAACATATAATGGAAATCAAACTCGAATATTAGTTGCATTACAAATAGCTTATTGGTAAGATATATTTACAATAAATGTCTTACAACTAAGCTATCACCAACCGATTATGGGAAAGCGAGGAAAAAACTATGACAGTAACAATCTATACTCAATCAAGCTGTTCCTCATCACGAAAAGCATTAAAATGGCTAAATGAAAATAACATTGCTTATACGGAAAAGAGAACAACTTCTCAACCTTTAACATTAGCAGAATTTAAACATATTTTAAGTATGACAGAAGATGGCACTGATGAAATCATTGCAACAAACTCAAATGATTTTAAAAACTTAGCCGTTGATATCGACCAACTTTCAATCCAGGAGCTATACAATTTAATTCAGCAGCATCCACGTATGTTGCGTAGCCCTATTTTACTTGATGAAAAACGCATTCAAATCGGCTATAACGAAATGGACATTCGCCGTTTCATTCCACGTAAGGTGCGTGCATTTGAATTAAATGCACTACAACAACTAGCCGTAGAATAGCGATTACATTTGGAGTTGACACTTAATGAATGAGCCTAAACGCGAGCAATTAGCGACCCTTTTTGAAACGATGACTTCTTTAGAACGCAAAATTGCGAGTCAATGGAACAGTCACGATCTGCTTGGCTTTTCTAAATCTCATATTTTGATATTAGCCTTCCTTCACACAGAAGGTCCGAAACGCCCCTCTGCCATTGCTGAAAAGTTAAAGGTCACTACGGGTGGTGTAACGGTTTTAACAACGAAGCTAATTAAAGCAGGTTTAATTGAAAAGACACAACATGAAACGGATCGCCGCGCTTCGCAAATTCATATTACGAGTGCAGGTATCCAAATGCTCGAACATACGCGCCAGCAAGTCGATGCCGTATTAGAGAGTCTATTCGGCATGTTATCTGAAGATGAACTAAAAACTTTAACCAACATATTCGAAAAATGTGCAAAACTATAAAAAATGCTAGCCAATGTGATGGCTAGCATTTTTTGTCTATTTATTTTGCAAAAGTCTCTTCTAGAATTTCACGATTTTTTTCATTGAACAAATCATTATGTGACGATACCATTCCGTACGCATTGGCTTCAGGTTCAATATATAATTTTGCACTATTCACTGCTAATACAGCATCTTGGAAAGTTCCCACAAGAAGGTTCACTTTATCATCGTAACTAATAATATCCCCTGCTCCAAAAATTCCAGGCACTGATGTTTTACATTTGCCTTCACTCATTAAATAATAGTCATCTTTAAGATCTGGTTTATTATTATTGTCATATGTTAATGAAGTTTCACGGTTATACCCATGGCTGATTAACACATCATCTACGGTTAATGTATGCTTTTTACCATTTTGATCAATAATCACTTGTGCAATCGCTGTTTTTTCTTTATTAGAAATGACTGTTTGAATTTCAGCATTGAGCATGATATTCACACCGTGTTGCTTCAATTTTTCGATTTGTGCTTCGTGTGCAGTAAGTTGCTCTTTTCGATAGACAACCGTTACTTCCTTTGCCACATATAATAATTCCACTGCCCAATCAATCGCACCATTCCCGCCACCAGATACAAGAATCGATTTATCACGGAAACGCTCTAACCCGAGAATTGTGTAATGTAAATTCGTCATTTCATATTTTTCCGCGCCTTCAATATCAAGCTTAATCGGGCTTAAAATCCCCCCACCCACAGCTACGATAATCGTTTTTGAATAATGATTTTCGCCATTTGCTGTTTCAATAACGAAGTAATCCTCTTCTTTTTTAATCGTATCTACTTTCGTGTTTAAGCAAATTGTCGGTGAAAAGATATGTGCCTGTTCGATTAAGTTTTTAATAAAGTACTGTGCTTGAATTGGCGGTTGTCCTCCGATATCCCAAAGCATCTTTTCAGGATAAATATTCACTTTTCCTCCAAGTTCGGGTTGAAACTCAAGTATTTTTGTTTTCATCGTACGTAAACCGCTATAAAATGCACTATATAAACCTGCAGGACCACCGCCGATAATTGTTACATCAAAAAGTTCCATTTGTATTCCTCCACAATGTCTTTATATCTATTTCCTCTATCTCATATCATACAGTATATCGATAATGATTCTCACTTTCAATTTAAATTATTCCTATTTAACAGTATTTTGGTATTAAAAAAGCCATGGCAACCTTTTGCCATGGCTTTCGTTCTAGATATTAAGCAGGTAATAAAGCGTCTTTCACGCCAACATCAGATAATAAAATTTCTTTTAAGCGCGCTTTTGCACGGAATAAACGAGATTTAACAGTCCCAATTGATACTTTCATAAGCTCTGAAATCTCAGCTAATGAAAATTGATCCACGTAGAAGTACCATAATGTTTTTTGATAAATCGAATCCAATTGGTCCATTTTTTCTTGGACAATTTTTGTGATCTCTGTTTTTTCAATCATTTCTTCTGTAGAAACTTCATTGTTGGGAACCAAATCTAAAATCGGTACGTCTAATTGTTCAGGTTGATTCATCATATATTTGCTACGACGAACATTTTTGCGATAACGGTCGCGGAATGTATTCATCGTAATTGTTGTAAGCCATGCTTTCACGTGGTCGACTTCCGTTACGGATGCCTCGTAGCGTACAACCTTCACCCAAACTTCTTGCATTAAGTCTTCTGCTTCATTTTGATTACGTGTTAATTTTAAGCACAGGTGATAAATGTAACGGTTGTATTCTTCGTACAAATTGTTTAATAATTCATCCATAATTTTATCCTCCGATAAAGTTTATTTTATGTAAAGTCAATTTATGTTTAATTTGATAAAGTTTATTTCCTGACTTTATTTTGCCAAAATAAATGCTTACACTCTATCGGATTGGCTTTCAATTACCTTACAATGATGTAAGTTATGGAGTAATCGGTTGATTATATTAAACAGGCACTTTCCTACATACTACACGCATTCCATCTATCCCCTTACCTTACAATGTTTCTTCCAAGTACATAAATAATTCATTACACTTTTTAAAGTCTTTTTCAAAGCTCGGCTGAATTACACTAATTTGTGCAAGGTTTCGTTCCTTTAAATAGGCGCTTTCACTATGTAGTAAAAAACCGTTTAGTTCGCAAGTTTCTACGATTTTTGCCAATGTTTCATGCTGTATCGTTGCAATCATAGGGTGTACATCCCCTACTATGAATGGCGCGAAGTTTGAATTTTTTACTTGCTTCATACGATTTACTATTATTTCATAGCGCTCTGGATAACCTTTTAACGCCTCGTTTACAGCTGCGATCAAATAATGTGGCAGCGTGAATGGTATTTCTTTGTCGATATAATAAGGTAAGTTCATATAAAGAGGTGCTTCACTTTTGGTCGGTGCTTCCTTACAAAAGATGAAAGAAAGACCCGCAATTGTTCCGAGTGCCTTGCCACTCACTGCCGTTACGTAGTGTAAATCTCCCATTGAAAAAGGGAGTGCCCCAAATGAGCTAATGCAATCTGCACATAGTTTTACATTATACCGCTTTGTAAGGTCGACTAATTGTTCGAGCGGATTTAATGCACTGTTAGACGTTTCTCCATGGACGAAAATTACGTAGCTGTAAGTTTTCGATTTTAGTGCTTGCTCGATTAGCTCTAGGTCGAAAGAGTG
>JAZUES010000060.1:0-6639 GCA_045640265.1 Solibacillus sp. | reverse complement strand
TTGTACCAATCTAGACAATTATAAAAAACATATACGCTTTTCGTAAACAGAAGACACAAAATTTGGTAGAATAATAATATAGAGAGATGGGGGTGCACAAGTGACTGAAAAAATGAAAAAGCTTATTCAATTCATTAATTTTCGTATTTTGCTAGTCATTGTTCTTGTACTAACGGCATTATTACAATTCTTCTTAATGCTCGATAATGTTCGAGGTGATACATATGACATCCAATTAACAGAGCTTGCACCAGAAACAATCCGTTCCGTTAAAACAGTCGAAGACATTGAAAAAACAGAATTTGATAAAGATCATGCAGAAGAATCTGTCGACTCGGTTTACGTGTTTAAAGAAGAAGTAGCAAAGCATAGAGCAACACTCGTAACAACGATTTTTGAAGTTGTATTAGAAGCAAAGAAAAAAATTGAAAAATCTGAGGATCTATCGTCTGAGGAGCAAGTCGCGCTACTACGTGAAGATTTAAAAGACATTTTAGAAAATCAACAGAACCTTATATTATCAGATGTTCAATTATCAACGTTGCTTAATGAATCTGTACAAAATATTGAAGCGACACGAGATACTTTAGCAAATTTGGTGGAAACGAATTTAAATCGCCAATTACGCAAAGAAAATTTAATTACATATCGCAATGATATTGAAAGTAAAATTCGTCAACAATCAGCTATTCCAGATAGTTTGATGAATGTAACGATTGTTATTGGACGTACAGCGATTGTAGAAACAGAAATTTTAGATGAAGAAAAAACAGTAATTGCCAAGCAACAAGCACGTGCTGCCGTTGAACCGACGCGCATTTTGCAAGGACAAATAATTGTTCAAGAAGGGGAAGTTATTACCCGGGAAATTTATCGTCAATTAGAATTACTGGGTATGTTAGATAATAAAACGTCGATAAAGCCAATTATAGGATTAACTATCTTAATCGGTTTACAAATGGTCTTTTTATTTATTTTATTCGATCGTTCCAAAAAAGAGCTATCGAAAAAGCGCAATGAATTGCTTGTGACTGTCATTGTTTATGCAATAGCGTTAATAACGATGAAATTAATTGCTTTAATTGCATTGAACTTTGATGTTATGCTAGCATTCGTCTATCCTTCTGCGATGGCTACCATGCTTGTAAGAGTTTTAGCAAATGAACGTGCAGCTGGTATTGTAACGGTATTAACTGCAGCATCTGCTGGTATCATCTTCCATGAAGGTTATGCAGCCGTCTTACAAATGGATGCAGCGTTATATATTTTATTCGGCGGTTTTGCATCAATTATTTTTATGCGTAATTTGGAAAAACGATCAGATTATTTACAAGCAGTTGCGGTTGTTACAGTAGTAAACTTAGCGTTTATTGCCTTTTACTTATTGATGGCGCAATCAGGTTATGGGTTCAAAGAGATTGCCTTTTATGTGTCTGCAGCGATTATTTCAGGTTTATTGTCAGGTGCATTAACAATGGGGTTACTGCCATATTTTGAGTCAGCATTTGGCTTATTATCGGTGATGCGCCTCATCGAACTGTCAAATCCGAACCATCCACTCTTGAAAAAAATCTTGACGGAAACACCAGGAACTTATCATCATAGTATTATGGTTGCAAATTTGGCGGAGGCAGCTTGTGAGGCAATTGATGCAGATGGCTTGCTTGCACGGGTAGGTTGCTATTATCATGATTTAGGGAAAACGCGCAGACCACTGTTTTTCATCGAAAATCAAATGGGCACGAATCCACATGATTCATTGGCGCCTGAAAAAAGTGCAGAAATTATTATTGCGCATACGACAGACGGTGCTGAGCTTTTACGCAAACATAAAATGCCACAAGAAATTATTGATATTTGCTCACAACACCATGGTACAAGCCTGTTAAAATTCTTCTTGTTTAAGGCGAAGGAAGAAGGGAAACAATTAGATGAAAGTGTTTTCCGTTATCCAGGGCCAAAACCTCAAACAAAAGAAGCTGCGATTATAAGCATAGCAGATAGTGTGGAAGCTGCAGTTCGATCGATGAAAGAGCCAAGTGCGGAAAAAATCCAAAAGCTTGTCCAATCGATAATTCAGGACCGTGTTCAAGATGACCAATTTGATGAATGCGATATTTCACTAAGAGAATTAAAAATTATTGAAGATGTATTATGTGAAACTTTGAATGGGACGTTCCACTCGCGTATTGAATATCCAAAGTAACACTAGGAGGGAACCACATGTTATCAATCGACTTTTTAGATGAAACAAATGAAGTACAAGAATCACATATTGACTTAGTAGAAAAATTATTACAGCATGCCGCTCAGCACGAGGGCATTGAAGATGGCACAGAAGTTTCAATTACGTTTGTAACGAACGAAGCCATTCATGAAATTAATCGTGAATACCGCGATAAAGATCAACCAACGGACGTTATTTCATTCGCATTAGAGGAAATGGGTGAAGGGGAAGTACAAATTATCAGTGAAGATATTCCTCGTATCCTTGGAGATATTATTATTTCAACAGATCGTACACGTGAGCAGGCAGCAGACTTTGGCCACTCATTTGAACGTGAACTCGGATTCTTAGCGGTACATGGTTTTTTACATTTACTAGGCTACGATCATATGATACCTGAAGATGAAAAAATAATGTTTGGCAAACAAGATGAAATTCTAGAATCTTACGGCTTAGGTCGTGATACAAATGAACGCGCGTAAATTTCTTCGCTCGTTCGGCTATGCGTTTCAAGGCATTGTGACTGCCACAAAAGAACAAAATTTACGCTTTCATATACTTAGTGCCATCATCGTTATTATTGCAGGTGCAATGACACGGTTATCAATAACAGAATGGCTAATCATTATTTTTGTGATAGCTCTTGTTATCGGAGCAGAGCTTATCAACAGTTCAATAGAACGTGTTGTAGACTTAGCTTCACCAGAAATCCACCCACTTGCAAAAGAAGCAAAGGACATCGCAGCAGGTGCTGTGCTTGTATTTGCGGTGGCAAGTGTTATAATCGGTCTACTCATATTTTTACCAAAATGGTTTTAAAGTGAAACTTTAAAAGTGCTGGATTTTTCTACCGTCACTGTTCGTTATTGCACGATAATTTTTTGTTGGGGGAATTTATTCATGAACAAGGAACAATTATTAGCGGAATCAAAAATTGCGCGTGAGCAAGCGTATGTTCCGTATTCAAAATTTAAAGTAGGTGCAGCACTTCTTGGAGCTAATGGAACAGTTTATCATGGCTGTAACATCGAAAATGCTGGATATAGTATGACGAACTGTGCAGAGCGTACTGCATTCTTTAAAGCAGTATCAGAAGGTGTTCGTGAATTCCAAGCAATTGCAATCGTAGCAGACACACCAGGACCATGTTCACCATGTGGGGCTTGTCGCCAAGTAATGAGTGAATTTTGTACACCAGACATGCCAGTATATTTAACAAACTTGAATGGTGACGTTCAAGAAACAACTGTGGGAGAGCTTTTACCAGGCGCTTTCACAACGGAGGATTTAGAGAATGCAGGAAAATAAAGGATTCAAATCGGGCTTCGTCTCAATTGTTGGACGTCCGAATGTCGGGAAATCAACGTTTTTAAACCGTGTTATCGGCCAAAAAATTGCGATTATGTCAGACAAACCACAAACAACACGTAACAAAGTACAAGGTGTTTTAACACAAGAAAATTCACAAACGATTTTCATTGATACACCAGGGATTCATAAACCAAAGCATAAGCTAGGCGAATTCATGTTAAAAACATCTCGCAATGCATTAAAAGAAGTGGACGTAATTATGTTCATGGTCAATGCAGAGCAAAAAATTGGTAAAGGTGATGAATTCATCATCGAATTACTGCAAGGTAACAAAACACCTGTCTTTTTAATTATTAATAAAATTGATTTAATTCATCCAGATGAACTTGCGAAAATTATTGATTCATATAAAGATAAGTTCGACTTTGCAGAAATTATTCCAATCTCAGCATTACAAGGGAATAACATCGAAAACTTACTTACTACGATTGAAAATTATTTACCTGAAGGACCACAATACTACCCAGCAGATCAAGTAACCGATCACCCTGAACGTTTTATTATTTCAGAATTGATTCGTGAGAAAGTTTTACACTTAACACGTGAGGAAATTCCACATTCGATTGCTGTAGTTATTGACCGTATTAAGCCACATGAAGAAAAAGAGAATATGATTCATGTACAAGCCACAATTATGGTAGAACGTGATTCTCAAAAAGGAATTGTTATCGGTAAACGTGGGGCTCTTTTAAAAGAGGTTGGTACTTTAGCGCGTAAAGATATCGAAATGCTGTTAGGTTCAAAGGTTTATTTAGAACTTTGGGTAAAAGTTCAAAAAGACTGGCGCAATAAGCAAACGAATTTAAGAGACTTTGGCTTTAGAGAAGACGAATATTAATTTATCAGGAAAGATGTGGCGAATATGCCACATCTTTTTTAATTTTACTTGAATAAATTGTGTGATTTGATAGTATTTTATTAGGGAATAATTTACAAATTATTAATGGTAGGTGAAGTATTGAGTAATTTAAATAAATTTCTATTGGGGATTTGGATCGTTTCGCTTGCTGTATTAATTACGGTAGTGATGAATGTTGATAAGGATCATCCCTTTGTTAAAACGGCGGAAGGTCAGGAAATTAGTGAAGAAGTAGTCGAATCTAATATGAATGCTGAAGACATGCTAGTTGAATCACAACCTGAGGTAAAGCCAGAACCAGAACCAGAACCAAAACCACAACCAAAACAAGAACCAGAACCAGAACCAGAACCAGAACCACAAAATATGAAGGAATCCATTCGTTTTGCGATGATTGGAGATGTCCTCTTGCATTTAAGATTAGCACAATATAAAGATTTTACGTCGTCATTTCAATCTGTTACACCAATGCTTCAAAACTATGACTATTTAATCGCCAATCAAGAGTCTCCTCCAGTAGGCAATAAATACGCACTTAGCGGTTATCCTCAGTTTTCAAGTCCACAACATATTATTCGAGATATTCAAAAGGCTGGAGTAGATATGGTGACGATTGCGAATAATCATATTGTTGATAAAGGTGAGGGCGGCGTACGTACTGTATTTGAAAATTTAGATTTATACAATATGCCGTACGTGGGAGTCTATAAATCAAACGAAGATGCTGCAAAACAACGCATTATTGAAATAGGCTCGATTAAAATTGGAATGTTAGCCTATACGTATGGCACAAATGGTCTCTATTTACCGAAAGGCTCTTCCTTTAAAATCAATTATTTTGATGAAGCGAAAATAAAGGCAGATATCGAAGCAATAAAGGGAAATGTTGATGTTGTCGCCGTATCGATGCATTGGGGCTCTGAATATAAATATGAAGAAAATGATTACCAACGCCATTTAACGAATGTATTAAATAATGCAGGGGCAGATATTGTTTTTGGTACACATCCACATGTATTACAGCCTTATAAAAAGGTGGTAAACGAAAAAGGTCAAGAAACGCATGTCTTTTATTCACTGGGCAATTTTTTCTCAACTATTTTAACAGTGCCTAATTCCATGATTGGTGGCGTTGCAAGTTTTGAAATTACAAAAGAAGGTGAAAATGTCACAATCGGAAGTCCACAATTTGATGCGACATCGGTATTAAAAGATGCGGATGGAGTATTCCGTATATATCCTTTAAAAGATGTGGAAGCAAGATCCATAAAAAATCTTTCGTGGGTGAAACAAATAATGGGAGAAGCCGTAAAGGTTAATTAATCGAATACACGCGAGCATTTGGCTATTTTGTCATGTATAATAAACATACGAACGAAACAAAGGAAGTGCTTAGATGCTACATAAATGGGAAGGCATCGTTTTAAGAGCGCGTGCGTATGGCGAATCCAATAAAATTGTGACATTAATGACACGTGAGGCAGGAAAAGTAGCTTGTATGGCACGTGGTGCGAAAAAGCCAACAAGTCGCTTAGCGGGTGTTACACAGCCCTTTATGCATGGCTCGTTTTTTGTACAACGAACGACTGGGATGGGTACGCTCCAACAAGGAGAGCATTATAATTCGATGCGACATATTCAAACAGATATTACCGCAACAGCTTATGCAAGTTATATAGCGGAATTAGTAGATCGACTGGTTGAAGAAGGGACACCCGAACCATTTGCATTTGAAGTGTTAATCCAAGCATTAAATGCAATCGAAGAAGGTTATGACCCTGAAGCGATAACGCTATTTGTTGATTGGAAAATGCTTCCTTATGCTGGGGTACAACCTATATTACATGCTTGTGCAAATTGTGGGGCAGTTGATGGGGAATTTGCTTTTTCATTTACGCAAGGTGGATTCATCTGTCACCGTTGTTTCCATTTAGACCCGTATATTATTCGTCTTTCTCCAACACAGTTAAAACTGATTCGAATGTTTTATACAGTACCAATTGACCAGGTTGGAAAGCTAGAATTGAAACCCCAAACGAAACAATTCATAAAAAAAATTGTGACGACTATCTATGAAGAACAAACGGGTATCCGATTAAAATCGAGGAAATTTATTGAACAATTAGAACGAACACCGTTATTAACGCGTGATAAAAAACAAGACGAATCATCGGATTAATAT
>JAZUES010000059.1:0-10618 GCA_045640265.1 Solibacillus sp. | reverse complement strand
AAGCTAGGTTTTACGGAAGTAAGCCGTATTGGGAGTGAAATCTACTTAGGCAAGGAAGCGAAATTGTTGCAATATAAATTGTGTTTAAAAAAATAGAAAGTGGGTGGACTCAATTGCACGCTACAAAAAATCATGGGTTTGAGTTAATTGAATTTCTATCAATAAACGAAGAAAACATACAATCTTACAGTCCAATTGCTGGTTCATTTGCGGTAATAAGTTGTTCAGGTAAATATCTCATGTGCTATAACGATTTTAGAAAGCAATGGGAATTGCCGGCAGGACAAAGAGAAGCATGCGAAACTTCAAAAGCATGTGCTATAAGAGAACTTTTTGAAGAAACAGGTCAGGTTGTAGAGGATATGAAATTTATAGGACTCTTAAAGTTGAAGAACGTATTGAATGGGCAGTACAAGTATAATCCGGTTTATTTCACATCATTAGATAGGTTACAACCATTTGTCAAAAACAATGAAACCTCAATAATAAAGCTATGGGATCTTAAAGAAGCTATTGGATTTGTTGATGATATCGATATTCAAGTAGTTGAAATTATAGAACAGTTGAATAAGTGCCTTGACCAAATTTAAGTAAACTTACATCATTTCAAACACAAAAGGAGGTCACAAAAGAATATGACAGATCGTGGCGCGGTAGTAATAGTAGAAAACGGGAAAGTGGCATTAATCCGTCGTGAAAAAGAAGGGCGAATTTATTATGTGTTTCCTGGTGGTAAGCAAGAAGCGGGTGAAACAATTGAACAATGTGCAAAGCGGGAAGCCTTTGAAGAGCTCGGTGTGGAAGTAGAAATACGTGAGCTACTCGCACAAGTTCCTTACAACGGTACGCAGCATTACTTTATAGCGAAAATAATTGGTGGAAAGTTCGGAATGGGGCAGGGCGAAGAATATTCGAGTACAGAAAGTGGTACCTATTTACCGGTCTGGATGGAGACAGAAGCTTTAGCTAATGTTGAAGTGATTCCTAGAGAAGTAGCGAATGCAGTGCAAAAGCATCTTGGAATTGTTTAATAGAAGATGAAGATTACACACATCTTACAACATTTAACGAAAGTTTTAAACACCCCGAAACGTTACAATTGTATTTAGATACTACACCAATACAAATAGAAAATGGACTCCATATCGATGGACTTGGAACGCTTCATGGAATGGTGAACGTAACTAATAATGTTTTTCATATAGATGTATCCAGTAACAGTTAATAAAATTATTTAACTAACCTAATCTGGATTCACTTCTAGTAGCTTCTTTACAAATACTTCTTAACCGTGAATTCCTCCAAATAAGGATTTCACGGTTTTGTTTTTAAAGCCTTACCGTTTCCTCCGAACCTAAGTAAGCCATTTGCTTAAGGTAGCACAGCATTTCCTCTAAATACTCAAGCACCTCATAACATAATTTATAAAAACGTAAGCATTAATTGGAAAATTAGAAGAAATAATAACTACAAAGGGAGGGACTAAATGGATCCATATATTTTTGGCTTTTTCGCTATTGCCTATATTCTCATTTTTGTTTGGGGATTGATTAAACATCAGAAAACGGCATCAGCGATTTTATTTTTAGTCATCATCGCACTTATTTACGATAATGGAATTTTAGCGCTGGGGCATGTTATTGGGGAGGGGCAATTATTAGAGTACTTAAGCTATGGTCGCTTTTGGCTGCATGCATTATTTACGCCAACATTAATTCTTTTCTCACTTTATATTATGCGAGAAGCAAACATCCGACTTGCTCATAAAGGCTGGGTTGGATATGTATTTAGTATTTTAATGATTGTGGCAATAGTCCTACAGTATATTTTGGATTTAAGAGGCTTAAAACTGAGCTTACATGAACCTTACGGAGTACTAAGTTATGCTTCATCACAGGAAGCCTCTGGACCACCAATGATGATTTTACTTGTTATGGTAACACTATTCATTGCGGCAATCACGCTTGTTTGGAGAAAATGGTGGTGGATGCTAGTTGGTGTGGTTGTTATGACGATTGGAAGTGCAATACCGATTGATATTGAAAGTAATGCGATGACGAATGCACTTGAATTATTTTTAATCGCAACATTGATGCTGACAGCCATTCATTTTTCAAAACAAGTTGAAAAATAAATAGAAGATTAAATCACACACTCTTTCTTCTTTGTACGCAAAGTAGAAAGAGCGTCGCTGAAATTAGAATTTCATAACCAAAATCCGTATAATTAAACTAAAGACGTTTGAAATGGAGTTTAGAGATGAAAACATTTAGTTTTAGACTATACGGTGGCTATAAAGTGAATTTCGATAAGAAGGAACTAACAATCGATTATCAAGGTGAAAAATGGTGGTTCATCACAAGATCCAAGCCACGTACGAAAACCATTTCCTTTGATGACATTTTGCGAGTGGATTACAAGGAATCGGGTATGACATTCGGTTATGTTCGTTTAATCGTGAATGAGAATGCAGATTACCTTAGCAGTACGTATGTAGCACGAAATGATGAAAATGCCTTCATGGTTGAGAAGGATGAAATTACACAACTGAATGAAGTACTAGATTTACTAAAAAAACATTGTAAAAATATCGAATTTAAACATTTAAAGTCTTAGCGTATGCTAGGCTTTTTTGTGGAAATTAAACCAAGTAAACAACTCTATTAAGCATAATTTTATGAAGAGCGATGTTACCCGTGATAAAATAGGGTGCCAAGTATTCATATGGCTATTTGGAAAAAAACATAGTTAAATAGGAGAGAAGAATACATGACAACAACAATGACTTCAACAAAACAATTAATGCACGAACGTAAATCTGTCCGTAAATATAAACAAGGCGTAACGATTCCTCAAGAAACGTTAATGCAATTATTAAAAGACGCTACTTCAGCACCATCTTCAAGTAACACACAACCTTGGCGTTTCCTTGTAATTCAAGATCAAGAAGTAAAAAAAGAGCTTCGTGCCATTGGGAACAACCAAGAGCAAATCGAAACATCTTCTGCAGTAATTGCGGTATTAGCAGACGTTGAAATGTACAAAAACGCAGAAGAAATTTATAACGCAAACTTCGATCAAGGCTTCATGCCACGTGAAATTGCGGATATGATGATTGAAAACACAGTGAAATTATATAGCGGTTTACCAGCAGAAGTAGTAAGTAATATCGTTCATTTTGATGCGGGTCTTATTTCAATGCAAATCATGCTTTTAGCAAAAGAACTTGGCTACGACACAGTGCCAATGGGCGGCTTTAACAAAGTGAAGTTTGCTGAGAAATTCGATTTACCACAAAATGAAATTCCAGTGCTACTAATTGCAATCGGTGAAGCAGCTGAACCAGCGCGTGGCACATCACGTATTGCAGTAGAAAAAATTACAAAATTCATCTAAATTAAAAGTTAGTGTTTTAAAGGCAGAGCAAAGTATGCAAACTAGAAAAGAGAGTTGCCCGATTATGAGCAACTCTCTTTTTTATTCTGTCACTTGTTTTCTCTTCGGCATAAATAATGTTAAGATAAACGCTAAAATGGCAAGGATTGTCATGAAGTAATATGCATCACCTGAACCTAAAATCGTAGCAAGTGCGCGGATGTTTTTACTTACATCTGATGCAGCAAGCTCTGTTGTGTGGCTCGTCATTTGTGAGGTGAAAATCGTAATAATGACGGCAGTACCAACTGCTCCAGCAATTTGGCAATCACTTTTATAAGCATCGAAAGATTTTATCGGTGTTTTTTAGCCAACCACGTTTTAAGAAAAAAATGCATATGATTTTGAAGGATGCAATCGTTATTCAAAAGGAGAAACAAAAACTAATAGCAATCGATATTTTAGCAGCTTCAATGTTGGGTATCATTACGTGGTGGTTAAAGGACGGGGTGCACTTTAGTTCAGAATATATTGCTGAGCAAATTATTTCGTTAAATAAAGGCCAAATATTACGTTAAAGGCTACATAAAGTAACGCTAGGAAAGTTTAAATACCTTACTTTCCTAGCGTCTTTTATTTGTTTAGAAAAGCAAAAAATAATTATTTTTTGGTAATTTAATTTTCTTTTTTGTTCCACGTGAAAACTAAATACCCAAATGATGCATATACATATCAATAAAGTAACATTTTTCATTAATTTAAACCTATCTTAAGGGGTGCAACTTTTATAATAGTAGAAAGTAATATAAAAAACGGTTTTTTGTTGAACTATCCTATGAATTAATCAAAAGAATATTGTTTTTACACAAAATGTAAGGTTATAGTTAAAAGGTATTTTAAAATAATTCCAATTTTGAATTATAATTGAAGGAGAGAAAGAGATGCGAAGGTTATTAATTCAATTTGTGATAATTTGCTTTGTATTAACAGGTGTTTCATCAATAGCGAATGCTCAAATGTATACAGATGTACCCGATAATTATCATCTACATAAAGAATTTACAGTTTTAATTAATAAAGGTGTATTAACAGAGCAACCAAATGAGGCGTTTCGCTTAAATACCGCGATTACACGCTATGAGGTAGCGGAAATGATTGTTCGTGCATTAAAAGTTGAAACACAAACAAGTATAATTCCTACTTATAATGATATTGATCAGGAAGATCCGCGTATGCCAATCATTGCTGTGGTAACAGAATTAGGCATTATGAAAGATATGAACGGTAATTTCAATCCTGATGTACCATTAACACGAGCGCAAGCTGCGATATTACTTGCACAGGCATTTCAACTAGAAGGGAAAGCCATTCAAACGTTTAAAGATGTATCTGTAACAAATAGTGCAGCTACTTCTGTTCAAGCACTAGTTGAAAATGAAATTATTTTTGTGGGTAAACAAGGTGTATTTAGACCAAATGCGAAGATGATTCGTTCTGACTTTGTAACCTTTATGGCACGTATTTTAGATCCTACCCTGCGTCAACAAGAGCCGGTAAAAGAAGTGGGCGATGAAAAGGAACCAAAACCTGGAACAAACCCAACTCCAACACCAGAGGAACAACCAAAAAGTTGTGAACGTGAAACAGGAGAGAAAACTTATCAAGTTAACGTTTCAGTTGCAAACTTATGGAACCAACGCAATCAATCTCGAGCGGTGGATCTTCCATCTACACTAAATCCAGTGAAATACGATAAGTGGATTTCTTCTATGTCACTTAACCAAAAGAAATGGCTTGTTGGACGAACAGACACACAAGCATTATTTGGTGATAAGGTAACGGTGCTTGCTGAGCAAGGGAACTGGATGCGCGTTGCATTAAATGATCAATATGTTCCTTATTCAAAGGCGGGTTATCCTGGTTGGGTATCGAAACGCCATATAACTTCTACAACTAAAAATTATGATGATTGTTCGATTGCGATTGTAACAGCCAAGAAAACAACATTATTAAATACTGATCAAAAAACGAACTATCTTGAAATCAGTTACGCAACGATTTTACCAGTCATTAAAGAAGACAATCAGTTTTATCATGTTCAAACACCAAGTGCAGGGATGAAGCTGTTAAAAAAATCTGATGCCAAAACATACAAAAATTATAGTGATGTTCCAAAACCGACTGCCTCAACAATTGTGAGTGAGGCAAAGCGTTACTTAAATTTACCGTATTTATGGGCAGGTACTTCCTCGTGGGGCTATGATTGTTCCGGTATTTTATATGCGGTATACCGTACACACGGCATTATGATTCCGCGCGATTCGTTCTATCAAGCAACAGGTGGCAAGGCTGTGGCGAAGAAAGATTTACAGCCGGGGGATTTAGTATTCTTTGCTTACAATGGTGGTAAGGGCAAAGTTTATCACGTGGGCTTATACATTGGAAACGGCCAAATGCTTCATGCACCACACTATGCATCGAAAGTAAAAATCGAACCGTTAAACCAAGGTGTATATAAAAAGAATTATTCTGGCGCACGTCGCTATCTATAAATAGAAAAAGTACAATTTCGCTAGATTGCGAAATTGTACTTTTTGGTTGAAGAGGAAGGGTATTTTATAGTTGTGCTTTTTCTTTTAAAGCTTGCTGGTGAGCTGCCTTTGCTTCCTCAACAAGTTGAGGGGACTGTAAAAATTCATAGCCAGTTTGTGCTAAAGCAATTGCACCTGTTACGAGTGCTTGATAACCCAAGTCAGAATTGGCTGCTTCGCGGAATTCGTTTGTATGGGCAATTAAATCGTCTGGCCCAATTTTAATATAGCCGTGTGAAGTAGGGACTTCATAGCTAATATTACCAGCATCTGTTGAACCTAATGAACGATGACTGCGGGGGTGTACATTTTCTCCAAGCTCGCTTAACTTACTAGCTAATTGTTGATCGACCACTTCGTTTACAACAAGGTCTTTTACTTCGTTTTGGAAGCGTTCAATTTTTACTGTTGCACCTGTAGCAAGTGCTGCACCTTCTGCAATTTTCCGGATTTTGTTAGAGATTTCTTCCGTTTTTGGCCAAGAAGGTGCACGGATGTAAAAGCGTGCAGCTGCATATTCTGGTACGATGTTTGGTGCATCCCCACCATGTGTAATAATGCCATGAATACGTACATCCGATGGGACGTGCTGACGAAGGGCGTTAATACCATTGAATAATTGAATGACTGCATCTAATGCGTTAATTCCTTTATCAGGCGAGCCTGATGCATGTGCTGCTTTTCCGTAAAAGTGGAAATCTAAGGGATCTACAGCAAGTGATTCGTTCGTTACTCCTGTTTTACCAGAAGGGTGGAGCATAAGTGCGACATCGACATCCTTCAAATAACCGTGGCGAACGAAGCTACCCTTTGCACTACCGTTTGGACCACCTTCTTCGGCAGGAGTTCCAAGTACAATAATTTTTCCGCCGATTTCACTTACGTTTTCTGCTAATGCAATGGCAGCGGCTATACTTGTTACACCAATAATATTGTGACCGCAAGCGTGGCCAAGACCGGGTAATGCATCATATTCTGCTAAGTATGCAATGGTTGGCCCCGGTTTTCCGCTATCTTTTACGGCATAAAAACTTGTTTCATGGCCAGCGACAGCTGTATCGACTTGAAAATTAGCATCGCGTAATACTTGAACAAGCTGTTCGCTAGCAAAAAACTCCTTGTTACCGATTTCTGGATTTGAGTGAATTAATTTACTTACCGTAATGTATTTTTCTTTATTGTCCTGAATTGATTGTGAAATTCGTGCAAGGCCATCAATTGTAATTGTCATTTTAAAATCCCCCTTATTATTTAGAAATCTCTTTTAACTCTTTGAATGTAGTTTGTAATTCATCATCTGATAAAACTGATAAAACTTGTCCACCATTTGTATCTTCACTAATTGCTTTTTCAATTTCTTCCGAATGGTAGGCTTCGATAATTTTTTGATACACTTTATTGTCTTTATCTTCTGCACGTGCAGCAATGATGTTGACATATGGGAAGACGCTTTCGTCCTCACCTAACTCACGGTATATTGGATCTTCACCTGGGTTAAGACCTGCTTGGCCAGCAATTCCGTTATTAATAATAGCTGCAGTTACATCTGGTAATACGTGTGGTGTTTGTTGTGCTGTCATTGGAATGATATTTAAGTTTAATTTGTTCGCTGTAATTTTTGTTGGGTCTCCAAATAATCCGAAGTCATCTGCTAGTTCGATAAATCCTGCTGATTCTAACAAACGTAGTGCACGTGCTTGATTTGATGCGTCGTCAGGAATGGCAATTTTGTCGCCTTCTTTAATTTCTTTAATGTCAGTAATTTTTTCGGAATATAAACCAAGTGGTGCAAATACTGTTGAGCCTAGTGGAATTAAATCTTTGCCACTTTCATTTGTGTAGCTAGCTAAAAATGAAATATGTTGGAATGCATTTAAATCAACATCGCCTTGCGCTAAAGCGTTATTTGGTAAGATATAGTCTTCAAATTCGATTAATTCGATTTCGATGCCTTCTTTAGCTAATTTTTCTTTTAAGATTGGCCATTGTGCACCATCTGCACCGTTAACACCAATTTTTACTACGTCACTTTCCTCGTCTCCGCATGCTGCTAAAGTAAACAATGCTAATGCCGTGAATACTAAAAATAATAATTTTTTCATGAATGGTTTTCTCCTATCGTCTTAATATTTTTTTTGCTAATGCGTTGCCTAACCATTGTGCAAGTTGAACAAGAATAATTAATATAATGACGGTGACGATCATGACACTTGTATCAAATCGTTGGTAACCGTAAGTGATTGCAATGTGACCTAAACCACCTCCACCAACTGTTCCGGCTACTGCTGAAAAGTCGATTAAACTAATTGAAACGAATGTTAATCCTAAAATAAGTGGCCCAAGTGCTTCAGGAATTAATACTGTAAAAATAATTTGAAGTGGGCTAGCTCCCATTGCTTTTGCCGCCTCAATAACACCAGGATCAATGCCAATGAGGTTCGTTTCCACAATTCGTGCAATACCAAATGCAGATGCAATGGTCATCGGAAAAATGGCTGCGGATGTTCCAATTGTGGTCCCCATTACTAAACGTGTTAGAGGGGATATAGCAACTAAGAAAATAATAAATGGAACAGGTCGAATAATATTGATTAAGATATTTAATAAGTTAAATGTGATTTTGCTTTCAAGAATATTATTTTCTCGAGTAACGAATAGAAGTAAACCTATTGTTATACCAAGAATTGAACCGAAGAGAAGCGTCAATAGAACCATGAACAATGTTTCACCAGTTGCTTCTGCAATCCTCGGCCAAAATGTATTCCAATCAACCTTCATTTAATAAAACCTCCTCTACTTCTACAATTTGTGAAAGTTCTTCAATTACATATTTCACTTGTGTATCATTGCCTTTAAATGAAACGAGAAGATTGCCAAACATTTTATTTTGTAATTCTCGCACGGTTCCGTAAATAATATTGAAGGGTACTTGATGTTTTTGTGTGATCTCAGAAAGTAGTGGATTATGAGTTAATGACCCTTTAAATAAGATTCGGTATAAATGCTGTCCGCCAGATTGCTTCCATTCTTTTAAAATGTGTTCAGATGGCATATCCTGTTGTACGGATTGTATAAAGCGTTGTGTTGTCGGATGTTGTGGCTGCGTAAAAACGTCATAGACATTCCCACTTTCAATTACTTGACCATTTTCCATAACAGCAACACGATTACAAATTGTTTGGATGACATGCATTTCATGTGTAATCAATAAAATAGTAATCCCGAGTTCTTCATTGACGCGTTTTAAAAGTCTCAATATATCTGCTGTTGTTTCAGGATCTAACGCGGAAGTTGCTTCATCGCAAATTAAAATATCAGGATTTGTAGCAAGTGCGCGAGCGATTCCCACACGCTGCTTTTGTCCACCTGATAGTTGTTCTGGGTAATCTTTTGCTTTTTCAGATAGCCCAACAAACTTTAGTAATTCTGCAGTTCTTCGTTCAATTTCAATCTTTGGTGTACCTGCAAGCTTTAGCGGATAGCTGATATTTCCTGCTATAGTACGTGAGGTCATTAAGTTGAAGTTTTGAAAAATCATCCCAATGTTTCGTCGCAATTGACGAAGCTCCTTTTGAGAAATCTTAGCTAAGTCCGTACCTTGAATGGTAATTGACCCAGTCGTTGGCTTTTCAAGAGAATTAACTAATCGAAGTAATGTACTTTTTCCTGCACCACTAAAACCGATAATGCCGAAGATATCTCCTTTATGTACTGTTAAATTTACATCTTTTACGGCTTGTACTTCACGGTCTTTCATTTTAAACACTTTAGATATATTCGAAAATTCGATCATTTTAAAACCCACCTTCATTTCTTTGCAACAAACTATTTTTAAAACAAAAAAACCTTTCGTATCATAAAAAATAAGATACGAAAGGTTGAATAGACTTCATCACTTTTGATCTTATCTTCCAAGTTTACACTTGCAGGATTTGGCACAATGCTATGATAGCTGTTGCCGAGACTTCAAAGGGCCTGTCCCTCCATCTCTCTTGATAAGAAAATATATTCAGTTACGTTTGATATGTTCTTAATCTTAATTCCAAGTAATTCTATTGTCAATAACTATATTTAAATTTTCAGAAAAAATCTGCTTTTTTAGGAGATTAATATTAAAGATTACGATAAAAATATTATAAAAGTAGGCACAATGTAGTGGATAAATTAGTAAAAGTGAGGGCAAATATAATAAAATATATGATAGGAGTTCATTAAAAAGGAGGAATAAAGATGAATTTATGGCTTTTAGCTACTGTTCTTATTTTAATCGTTTCAGTGGTGGTGTTAGTTGGATGTTTCGCAGTCGTTGCCATTCCATTAAAAAATACGATTGCAAATATTTTGTTGCACGTAGAAGGAATTGAAAAGCAGATGAATGGAATTCAAACGCAGACAACGGCACTTACGGTGACAGTAGATCGAATGAAAACCGATATTGTTTATAAGAAAACATCGATACAAGCCGTTATCCAATCAGTAAAAGATACAAACAGTATACTCAATGAAGCGTCTGAATCTGCACAAAAGGCAACATTATCTATTGTAAAGGATGTTCAAAATGATGCACAAAAGCAGGCACAAATTGAGCAGTGGACTAACACAGTAATGGGCTTTTTAAATCGTAAAGCGCAATAATAGAATGAAAAAGGGCA
>JAZUES010000058.1:0-6061 GCA_045640265.1 Solibacillus sp. | reverse complement strand
CGAGTAAATTCAAGTGGAGAAAAGAGTAAAAAATTATTATTAGAAAAGGCTATTGAATTGTTTTCAATTCACGGATTTCACCAAACAAAAATTAGTGATATTGTAAAATCAGCAAATTTAACACAGCCAACATTTTATTTGTACTTCCGAAGTAAAGAAACATTATATAACGATTTGAACGAAAAATTCCAAAATGAATTAATTGAAATTTTTGCGAAGTCAAAAAATAGCCAGCCTAATGAACCAAAAGCAAACGAAGTCATTCAGAATAATTTAAAACGGATTTTTGACTACTTTGTAGAAAATCCAAATTTAACGAAGATTGGTTTTTATGAATCGAGTCAATCTGCTGTAGTAAAACAACTACTTGTATCCAAATTAGAAAATGTCATTTCAAACGATTTAAAAGATTATGCAATCGTGAAACGTGTTGATAAAAATGTGCTTGCTGAAAGCTTAGTTGGCTCAATGGAACGTTTAACATTAACGAATCTATTAACGTAAAAAACAGACTCACAAAAATTAGCAAAAGAGATTAGTACGATTTATTTTGCAGAAGAACGTAATGTAGTTCATCAATAAAGTGCATATTAAAATAAAAGACTAGAAATAAGTCATACAAAATGACCTATTCCTAGTCTTTTTAATTACTACTTTGAAACCGTTGTTATGTGCAGGTACGCGCCTTGTTTTAACGATTTTCCGTTGTTATTTTTAATGCTGGGTTGAATAATAAGCATATATTCTTTGCCAGCTGTTAAGGCGCTTTTAGGTGTTACAAGTAGTTTTTGTCCATCTTGCTTCACTGTTGCTTCAATCGCATTATTACCCAATTCAATTAGTTGAACGGATTTTGGGTTGATACTAGCAGCGAGCTGTTTTGAAAAATTAATCGTAAAGGTTTTTGTTAAAGCGACATTTTTTAAACTAGCTAGCTCTTTTGAGTTTGTGAGTCCAGCTGCAATGCCATCGAAATGTGCTTGATATAAAGGGTTTGATGTTGTTTTTACATTAGGATTTACACCGATATGATTAATTTCCGTACCATTCGGACCATAGAAATGGCCCACTGTTAATTTTAAATAACTACCATCTTCTAGTTCATAAAATGCTTGCATCGCACCTTTACCATACGTAGTTTGTCCGTATAATATTGCCGCTTTTTGGTCTAGTAACGCCGCAGCAGTCATTTCAGAGGCACTTGCACTTGATTTGTTGATTAACACCTTCGTATTTTCAGGGAAGATAGTCGATTGTTTTAAAGCATGAACGACTGTTGTGCCAGTAGTTTCTTTTAATTTGTAAGCATTCTTAGCATTTGGAAACATCCCGATAATTTGCTCAGAAGCCGTTACATAACCTCCACCGTTATTTTGTAAGTCTAAAATAAACGAAGTCGCACCTTGTTTTTCCAATTGTTGAACAGCTTTTGAAAGTAAGCTAGTCGCATCATTTGAAAAGGAGCTTAGCGAAATGTAGCCCACGTTTCCGTAAAGTAATTTAGAAGAACTATTTGGTAATGAAAAGGCTTTACGCGTTAAGGTTTTCGTCAAAATCGAACCGTCTTCACGTAAAATAGTTAATGTCTCCGATGTGTTGGCTTTCCCTGTGATACGAGAGGAAGCTTGATCGAGTGTTAAAACGGGAGTAGCTGTTCCATCCACCGCTGTAATAATATCGCCCGGCTTCAAACCGCCACTTTTCGCGCTCCCTCCGTCGATTAAGTCTGTAATTTTAATGCCGCTTTCTACTTTTTCAATAACAATCCCAATACCAACTGAAGTTAAATCGACTGCATTTAAAAAGTTATTAAATTCGTCTGCTGTAAAATAGGTTGAGTACGGATCGAGCATATTCATTAGCTCAGGAATAGTTGTTGCGTTATCGATATTGCCATCAACATCACCAACATAACTTTCCTTCACGATTTGCTTTGCTTCCTCTAATGGCGATGCAAATGCGCTAAAAGGAAGAGCTAAGCATAAAATGAAAAAAAGTACCGTAGCTAGCTGTTTTTTTATCATGAGTTCACCTCTTCATATAAGTTTATAAAATTGACTCCAAAATGTCCATATCTTGGAATGCACCTTTGTGACAAGGTGGGGGTATTTTAATGCGATTACCACAGGAGTAACTTTCGATTCGAGTGTTTTTCATATTAAGTCATATAAAAAAGGGGCATTGAATGAATCAATTTCAATGCCCCTTACGTAATTTATGAAAGTTTACTTGTTACGCTTTGCAAGATACATAATGTAGCCAATCACACCACCGATTAACGCTGGTACGACCCAGGCAATTCCTTGATCATAAAGTGGGAAGATCGATAGGAAATTGTCGTAAGCTTCAATTTTATAGCCTGCTTGTTTAATCCCATCATATAAAGCTACAACGCCTGTGAAGATTAATGCTACTCCGTAAACGCTTGGTGCATGGTTGAATAAGTTACCGAATAAAGCGAATACCATTAAGACGATAGCGATTGGATAGATTGCTACTAATACAGGTAATGAAATGTTAATTAAGTCCGCTAAACCGAAGTTTGATACACCGAAACTAAAGAGTGCGAAAATGACTAAGTACGCTTGATAAGAAATTTTCGGGAAGATTTTATGGAAGAACGTCGCGTTCGCAGATAATAATCCAACCGAAGTTGTTAAACAAGCTAAAATAATTACCGCAGATAAAATAATGTTACCTGCTTGGCCAAAAAGTTGCTGTGCTGCAAGTGAAATAATTGTCCCACCATCGTCATGGAAACCAATGGCAGTTGTACTTGTTACACCGATATAGCCTAGAGAAATATAAACAAAGGCTAAACCTAATGCTGCAACGATCCCAGCAAAAACTGTAATTTTAATTTGAGTTGCCTTTTCTGTTACACCACGTGCTACTAATGATTGCACGATAACGATCCCAAATACTAATGAAGCAAGTACATCCATCGTTAAGTAACCTTGGATAAACGATTCACCGAATGCATTGTCGATATATGTGCCCTGTGCTTCACCAATGTCACCCATTGGCGTAAGAATAGCTTTAATCGTAAGTAAGCAAATGACGATGAGTAGGGCAGGCGTTAAAATTTTACCTACACGGTCAACGATTTTCGTCGGATTATAAGCTAGATAGAATGTGAAGCTAAAGAAAATAAGCGTTGTGATGAATAATGGAATCCAGCTTTCTTGTGTTGCTTCTGATAAGAATGGGGCAACACCAATTGAATAAGAAACGGCACCTGTACGAGGAATCGCAAAGAAAGGCCCAATTGATAAATAGATGATAGAAGTAAAAATAATGCCGAAATATGGATTAATACGTCCAGCTAAAACTTCTAAATCGCCACCGTTCTTCGCTACTGCAATAATCCCTAAAAGAGGTAAGCCTACCCCAGTAATTAAAAATCCTAGCATTGACCATACAATATTTTCCCCAGCCATTTGACCTAGCTGTGGTGGAAATATGATGTTACCCGCTCCTAAAAATAGCGCAAATAACATGAACCCTACCGCAATATTCTCACGGAAAAAACCTTTATTACTCTTCATATTAAATAAACTCCCTTATATTTGAAAATACAAAACTTTCTAAAAATTTAAACCATTCACAAGAAATTATTTTATCATAAAAATATTAAACATAAAACAGCAGAATTTGTAAAAAAGGGGGAATCGTCAGAATTTAAGTACTTTCGCAAGAATTCTTTCAAATACTACTTAAAAATTGTTATTACTGCATATTTCACAAAAGAATCGACCAAAAGGCATGTTGTTTAAACGACAGGTTATTAAGTAAAATGGATAATATAGTATAAGTTTCATAGAGAAGGAAGGAGTTTTCAAAATGAAAAATGTATGGAAAACCGTGATTGCAGGTGCTACGATTTCATCAATACTTTGGACAACCGCAAATGTCGAAGCCTCACCCTATACCGTACAAAAAGGAGATACATTGACTAAAATTGCGAAAGCTCACAACACGACAACACAGCAGTTGAAACAATTGAATAAACTTACGGACGACTTGATTTACATAAACCAAAAGCTTCTTGTCGCTTCAACAAATCATACGATGATCCCAAATAAGGTTGAAGAAATGAAAGCTGAAGATAAGAAAGTAGAAGAGAGTAAATCTATTAAGCATACTGTCGTAAAAGGGGACAACTTAACCAAAGTTGCAAATAAATATAGTACAACTGTTGCGCTTTTAAAACAATGGAACAAACTAAAATCGGATGCACTTTTTGTTGGACAAAAATTATCAATTGAGCAGGCATCAAGTGCGGTAACCCTATCTACTACGAATAAAGAAACGACAAAACCGAGCACAACGGTAAAGGAAGAAATAGTCGAATCTACAGTGGCAGATAAAGTAGAGGCCGTTATTGAATTTAAAGAAACTGCAGATGAAAAGATTGCTAAAGTTCTAGCAAACGAAAAGGAAATTACAGCAACTATTAGTCATGAAACAGCTTCAAAATATGGACAACTCCTTCAAATCGCACAGCAATCGATTGGCATTCCATATAAATATGGAGGAACTACAATCGAAGGTTTTGACTGCAGTGGCTTCGTCAACTATGTATATAACGCAGTCGGCATCGAGCAAACAAGAAAGAGTAGCTTAATGTATTTTGAACAAGATACAACAAAAGTTAAAGACCCTGTACCTGGTGATTTAGTATTCTTCAAAAATACATTCATACCAGACATTTCACATATGGGTATTTATATAGGAAACAATGAATTCATCCACGCTGGTTCAACAGGCATCGCAATCGGCAACGTTACGACAAAATACTGGTCCGAACGCTTCGTCGCATTTAAAAGATTGAATTCTATTAAATAAATCATAGAAAGCCATTTGATGAGTAATGAAGATTACTTGTTGGATGGCTTTTAATATAAAAATAATTAGAATTAATGCAGTGTAAATCTAATTATTAAGAGTTAATAGAAATATGAATAGAGTGACGCGAAGCGCAGGGGGCGACTCCCAGGGGATTAAGCGTGCGCGGAATATCCACTTGTTGCTTGCCCCGTAAAGGCAAGTAACAAGTTAGATGGAGCCACGCCCCCAGGAAAGCGTCCCCCGTAGCGTAGCAGAACGGACTGAATTAAACAGGAATCCCTTTGTCTCAAATTTCATCCCCAACTTATGGTGATGGGCCAGTTAATGGACCTTGAGAGTGAATAACCCTTTGATTGGGCCTGCTTTATTCGTAACATTACCTCTATAAATATTACAAATGTTACAAAATTAACTTTAATTAGGAATAATGTTACATTAAATTACATTTCAATATGGCGTTTATAGGGTTAAAAACCTGAATTCACAGGGTTTCTATAGTGTTGTATATAAATTACAATAAAGTATTAATGTAACTTTATTGTTACGAAACTGTAATGTTATAAAGTGGAATATCGTGTTAATCTAATAACAATCAAGTTTTCAGAAAATTTATAAGATGTTGGAGGAACACGATGAACTACTTTAAATTAATACGTAACACAGTACTCACTTTGGCAGCAGCGTTCGTCATTTTCTTCGCACCAGTACATGAAAACGGAGCTTCTGCATCATCAAATGATTACTCAGTTGAAAAGTTAAGTCAAATTACTTCAAAATATATCGGCGTTCGTTACTCATATGGTGGTACTTCTGCAAGTGGTTTTGATTGTTCAGGTTATGTTCGCCAAGTGTTTAAAGAGTTAGGAATTACTTCATTAGATCGTACTTCTTCAGGAATGTACGGACAAGGTACAGCCGTTAAGAAAAGCGAATTACAAGCAGGCGATTTAGTATTCTTTAATACATCGGGTAGCCGCGTATCACACGTAGGTATTTACATCGGTTCAGGGAAGTTTATCCACGCTTCTACAAGTAAAGGCGTAATTAAAACAGACATTAATGACAAGCATTACTGGGGTAACAAATTCGTAGGCGCTAAACGCATTGCACATTTCTCATCAACAGTTGCAGCGGTTGAAGATCACGATGATGTGGACAACACTCCAGAAGGCGAATAATACATAGCAAAATACACACTACATTTCAAATC
>JAZUES010000057.1:0-4088 GCA_045640265.1 Solibacillus sp. | reverse complement strand
GTGATTTATATTGGGTTATTAGTATTTACATTATTTCAATTATACACAGCAGTATTTGGACAATATCCTGCACAAATTCAACGTACAGTCCACTTAGGATTTGCGTTAACCTTTATTTTCTTATTGTTCCCGGCATCGCGTAAATTGAAGAAAAGTTCGATTCCATTTTATGATTTTATTTTAGCAATTGTTGCTATTTTTGTGGGTAGCTACTGGGTGCTTAATTACGATCGATTGGTTCAAAGTTTAGGGCAACTAGAAACGATGGACTTCTATGTCGGGTTATTAGCAATTATTTTAGTATTAGAAGCAGCACGCCGAGCAGTAGGGTTACCAATTGCAATTATTGCGGGTGTTTTTTTACTTTACGCATTTTTCGGACCGTATATGCCAGACTTTATGGCACATCGTGGTCAAAGTTTAGATGGTATCGTTAACTTAATGTATTTCTCAACTGATGGTATTTTAGGTACGCCTTTATCAGTTTCAGCGACATTTATTTTTGCATTCTTATTATTCGGTGCCTTTTTAGTGAAAACAGGGGTTGGACAATATTTCAATGACTTGGCGATTTCTGTCGCTGGGAAGCTTGTAGGGGGTCCTGCGAAAGTTGCGATTTTCTCTTCTGCGTTACAAGGAACAATTTCAGGGAGTTCGGTAGCTAACGTAGTAACTTCAGGATCTTATACGATTCCAATGATGAAGCGTCTTGGCTATAACAAAAACTTCGCGGGTGCAGTAGAGGCTGCTGCATCAACAGGCGGTCAGTTAATGCCACCAATTATGGGTGCAGCGGCATTCTTAATGGTTGAATTTATCGGACGTGGTATTACGTATTGGGATATCGCCAAAGCAGCAGCTATCCCGGCATTGTTATACTTTACTGGTATTTGGATTATGACCCACTTTGAAGCGAAACGATTAGGCTTACGTGGATTAACAGATGAAGAAATGCCAGATCGCTCAGGCGTATTTAAAAAGATTTACTTATTAATTCCGATTGTTTTAATTATCGTATTAATGATTACCGGAACACCAGTTATTCATGCCGCATTATACGGGATTGCAGCGTGTGTTGTAGTAGGGATTATTAATCCAGATGTGAAGTTTGGCATAAAAGAATTTATTGATTCGCTAGTAGAAGGGGCTCGTTCAGCATTAGCAGTAGCGGCTGCAACGGCCTGTGCAGGTATTATCGTAGGGGTAGTTGTTAAAACAGGCTTAGGTTTATCTTTAGCAAATAGCTTGGTAAAATTAGCTGGTGGTAGCATTATTATTACACTATTCTTCGTAATGATTGCATCACTTATTTTAGGGATGGGTGCACCGACAACAGCGAACTATGTTATTACGTCAACAATTGCGGCACCGGCAATTATTGCGTTACTTGCACCAGATGTAGCAGCAAGTGCTGCACCAATTATCATTGTCTTATCTGCACATTTCTTCGTATTCTATTTCGGGATTATTGCAGATATCACTCCGCCAGTTGCGCTCGCCGCCTTCGCTGCCTCCGGTATTTCGGGAGGAGACCCAATTCGTACAGGTGTTAACTCAGCGAAGTTAGCGATTGCGGCATTTATTATTCCTTATATGATTATCTTCTCGCCAGCATTATTAATGATTGACGTAACAATTTGGCAAATCATATGGGTAGTGTTTACAGCAATTATGGGCATGCTTGCAATTGGAGCAGGAGTTATTGGCTTCTGGTACCGCAAAATAAACTGGATTGAGCGACTAGTTTTAATTGGAGCCGGTTTAGCAATGATTTACCCAGAATCACTTTCAGATACAATTGGTTTAATCGTATTTGCAGTAATGTTTGTATTCCAATGGATGACGAAAGAAAAAAGTAGTGGCTCTAAAGTGGTGACTTCTTAATTGAAATGTACAAGACGGAAAACATCTTAACGGGATGTCTTCCGTCTTTTTATATTGTTCTGAAAATGATATGAGTTATATATCTTTTATGCATAAGTGATATATATACATTGCATCTAATTTAAAATCCTTGTATTATTTAAATAATTAAAAATTCTGATAATTAAGGAGTGGATGCAAATGACGACAATTTTAAAATCAACAATGGCAACATATTTATTCGATGATGAGGTAGAGTTAGAGACAATGGAACAATCGGAAACGCAGGAAGTAGAACAGCGTACTCAATATCCAGAAGGTTTCTTTTCAAGTTTATAAGGAGAATTATAATGAACTATATAATGTTAAAAGCAGCGTAGCTCTAATCGAATCATGAGCCTACGCTGTTTTTGTTTTGGGCAACTATTATGATGAAAGATTCATTTGTGCTGTATACTATAAGTATCAAATAATATTCGAGGTGCGTTACATGCTAGTGGTTAAATCTATGGAAGAAATGGTTTATGAATGGTTCCATCATTTTCATGCGAATCCAGAAGTGAGTTGGAATGAAGTAAATACAACAGAAAAATTAGCTCAAATTTTAGATAGTCTGCAAGTTCGCTATTCACGTTTTGAAGGCATAACGGGGCTTGTTGCAGAAATTGGCGAAGGAGAAGAAGTGATTGCGGTTCGTGCAGATATTGATGCATTGTGGCAAGAAGTAGACGGCACCATGCAAGCAAATCACTCTTGTGGTCATGACGCAAACATGTCGATGGTTTTAGGAGCGCTTGTTGCTTTAAAAGATCAGGAATTAAATAAGCGTATTCGTTTTATTTTCCAACCAGCAGAAGAAACGGGTGGCGGTGCACTATCAATGATTGAACGAGGGGTTATGCAAGATGTTACACACTTATTCGGTGTGCATTTGCGCCCTATCGAAGAGCTACCACTTGGTAAGATAGCTCCAGCTATATATCATGGTGCTGCTGCATTTTTAACAGGAACTATTACTGGGGTTGATGCGCATGGTGCACGTCCACATCAAGGAAATAATGCAATTGATGTTGTCGTAGCCATTCAACAAATGTTAAAAAACATATACATTAATCCATTTGAAGTGTACTCAGCGAAAATAACGAAAATCGTTGCAGATGGAGGTAGCGTTAATATTATTCCAGGTAATGCTAGCTTTTCAATTGATGTGCGTGCGCAAAAAAATGATGTACTCATGCAAGTACAACAAGTGATTGATAAAGGGTTAAAACAAATAGGAGAAATGTTTGGAATTGAGGTTGCTTGGCAATGGGTCGATATTACACCAGGTGCAGAAGTATCAAATGAAGCACTCCAAGTAGCAGGACGTTCCATTGTAGAAGCGTTAGGGAAATCGTATTTAGCACCAGCTGTTGTGACAGCAGGTAGCGATGACTTCCATTTCTATACGATCAAAAACCCACAGCTGAAAGCGGCAATGATTGGTGTCGGGGCCAACCTAGCGCCAGGACTACACCATCCAAAAATGACGTTCGATCAAAAGGCTTTAATTGATGGCGCAAAAGTAGTTGCTATGACATTAAAAAATATGGCAAGTAAATAGCATACAAACGATGTTGCACATATAAGTGTGGCATCGTTTTTTAGTTATGTCCGTTTTAATAAAGTCTGGGGAAGTGGCTAAGCGCATGAATCCCAGTGTATGCGGTATGCTAGGCACGCCAAATAAAGCGTAGTCTATTAAATTATATTTAAAGAGGGAAGGCGCTGTTGCAAGCAAAGGCGCCGTTCTTTTAAATAGAGCGAGTTTGCTAAATATAGTGAGGCAAGGAAATTCATAGCTAGTCGTTTTAAATAGAGGCTATGGAGGTGTATGCGGTTTTGGCGAGCTACCGCATATCAGCAGCAGGGTCACGTGGTACGTGTCCCTACTACTGATACTGTTGCGGTATGCTAGGCTCGCCAAATAAGGTATAGTCGATTAATTATATTTAAAGAGGTAAGGCGCTGTTGCAAGCAAAGGCGCCGTTTCTTTAAATAAAGCGGATTTGCTAAATATAGTGAGGCAAGAGAATTGTCATAGCGAGTCCTGTTTTAATATAGAGGCTAAGGAAGTATATAGAATTTGGCGGGCTAAGCGCATGAATCGCACAGCTTTGTTGCACAAATCTGTACGACTCATCTTTGCGCTTTATGCAATGCCCGCCAAATAAAGCATAGTCTAT
>JAZUES010000056.1:0-21434 GCA_045640265.1 Solibacillus sp. | reverse complement strand
TAGCGCAATAATGTATGAAGTATTGATACCGCGCGCTTCGATTACTTGATAGACTTCCACCATTTCACGATCTAAAATGATTGTGTAATTGCCGTCCCTATTTTCACGAATAATTTCGCTATCAAACATACCACGAACTTCTTTTCCTTCACCAAGTTCAGCTACTGGAATATTAACACGTTTCGTTTTACTACTATTGTTAATGACAACGATCCATGTTTCTGTATCGGATTTACGTTCAAATACCATGTACCCGTCTTCATTTTCTAACCATTTAAATTTACCGCTACGTAGCGTATCTGAATCATTACGTAACGATTGCAATTGCCCTACATAATCGGCCAATTCTGAATCCGTTTTAAAGTTATAATATTGATGCGCTTCTTCACCAGCCGTACCATTCATCGCAATTTCAGAGCCATACGGAATAACTGGAACACCAGGTAATAATAACGTACTTGCAATTGAAATTTTACTACGTGTTGGCGGATACATATTTTCAGTTGTTGACGCTAATGTAAAACGATCTGACCAAATCGTATCTGGCATCGTTAATATAGGCGTACCAGACATGGCCTCGTTAATATGGTCTTCTAACCCTGTTGTATTTAAATCAACATTTTTAAAGGCGTTTGTATAAAGTGATGCTGTATCTTCGTAAAATTTTGCATCAAAGTTTGCATCACTTTCCGCATTGGTAATCACATAAATGTCTGGTTTTTCTGCTTTCAACGCGGCAATGACTTCGTTTAAAAATGCTGTATCAGCACCTTCAATATTTGTTAAACGAATCCCATTTACTTTATAAGTATCGACAAAATTTACTACTGCTTCGATTAAAGCCGTTTGTACGGTCTGATTTGAAAGATTCCACTGAATTTGGCCATCATTTGTACTTGCAACAAAGCCAGTCTGACTAGCCCACTCATGATTTGGACTTACATTTGATAACGGGAAATCCACCATGATTTTCATATCACGATCGTTGAATTTTCCAACCACTTTTTTTAGTTCATCTTCAGTACCAAAGCGTTTATCCAATTGCGCGTAACTTGTTACCATGGAACCATCATATTTCTCTGTTGCGAACACGGAACCAATTGATAACATCGTATAGCCCATATTTGTTATGTAATCAATTTTTTTCACTAAGCCATTAAAGTCGCCACCTGCAAACATTGACGGATCTTTGGCATTCACGAACTCATCATCATTTGAACCAATTCCATTGAAGAAACGGTCTACTAATAAATCATATATACTTTCATCTGCAATTGTACGTGTCTCTTCTGCGTTCACTGGCGCTAGAGCAAATGACGTCGACAGAAGCACACTTGCAGTTACGACACCTAACCATTTTCTAAATTTCAATTTGATTCCCTCTCTTTCACAACAATCCATCGTCATTTTACCAAAAAAACTGGGTAACTAGCTATGATAAGGAAACTAATTTATAGTAAATGATACAAATAAGTGACAATAATGTGTAAAAATAGAAAAAACCACTTCGAAAACGATTGCTTCGAAGTGGTTGAAGTTGGATATTAGAAGTTTATGCCTATACCCATGCTTAAGCCTAGGTAAAGTGTTACTAATAACACAATGGCAAATAAAATCCAAAATACATTCACAGATTTACCTTTGTTTTTACGCGCTAAAATCATTTCCATGAAGCCAATTACTAAAATAGCAAATAAGACTTTCATATCATAATTCATACCGCCCTCTGCGATTTTGTCGCGCCATTCTAAGAATAATGCGCCACCTGTAATAATCACTAAAATGTACATTACACGTAATGCCATTTGAACGCCTGTTAACTTCTTGCTTGAAAATGCTGCAATGAAGAATAGTACTAATGCGATTACCCATGTTGTAATGTGTAAATGTGTACCACTAGTTAAGAAATCCATATATTTTCACCTCTTCTATTTTTCTCTACAAGCAATATCCTACCATGTGAGAAGACTAGAATACAATGAATAAGATTTCAATATTCTTACTTTACTATTAGGCAAATCGGTTCGCTAAAGTTCCAATTCCCTCAATTGCAATTTTCACTTCATCCCCCGCTTTTAAAAATTGCGGTGGATTCATACCTTTGCCCACTCCAGCTGGCGTACCCGTTAAAATTACGTCACCCGGCTCTAGTGTCACATAGTTTGAAATAATAGAGATAATGTCAGATACTGAGAACATCATATCTTTCGTCGAACCATTTTGACGAACTTCCCCATTTACTTTTGTGACGATTGATAACGCGTGTGGATCGGGAATTTCATCTTTCGATACTAAATAAGGTCCCATTGGGCAACTACCTTCAAGGCTCTTACCTAAAAAGAATTGTTTATGCTTTTGCTGTAAGTCGCGCGCAGTAATGTCATTGGCAATCGTATAACCAAAAATGTAGTCAATCGCCATCCCTTTAGGAATATTTTTTCCACGTTTTCCAATCACTACAGCTAATTCACCTTCGTAATCTAGTGATTCCGTAATTCCTGCATGTACTGGTAATGTTGTTTCATCTGCGGCAATAGCCGTTGGAGACTTCGTGAAAATCATAATATTTTCCGGCGCCTTGTCAGCACCCATTTCAACTGCATGATCATTATAGTTTTTTCCAACACATATAATATTTTTCGGTGTGCGTGGAATTGGAGAAAGCCATTCAATATTTGTAAAAGCTAATTTAAATTGTGCATTATTATCAGCTTTTTGTGCCGCATCTACTAATTTACGAACTTGTTCAACAAAATCAAAACCTAATGTAATACCTTCAATAATTGTTTCAGGAAAAGCAGGTAAAATATTCAGTTGCTTTTGAATTTCAGCAACATCCCATACTGCTTCTTCTCTTTTTACTTTTGGTCCAAATTTAATTTGATCTTTAACTTTAAATGATAACAATTTCATAACGTAGAGCGCTCCTTCTGCTTTTTTTACATAATACATCAAAATCGCTAGAATTACCTTACTTTTCTGATAAATACAAGATAAAGTGAAACTTCCATCTGTGGATTTCCTTTTATCCACAGATTGTTAGTCGAACCAATCGGGCCATTACGAGCATTTTTTTCTTTACTGCCCGTTATTCTCGCGCCACGGTCTTGCCATAAGTTAATCGCTTTATTGCCGCTTCAAGTGGGCCTTGTTTATACTTCGAAAACCACAGCTCTGCAAATAGCACTTGTACAATAAATAACCCTAGCGCAATAAATATTCCCATTTGGACATCAACTTTTCCATACAAGTCAAAGCCCCAATTATAAAACAGTGTCGTACATATAATCGATTGCATTAAATATAACGTCAACGACATACGCCCTGCCTTGGCAATTGGTGATAATAATTTCACGATTGACGGTAGCTGCGTTAGCAACACAATAACTGCAGTATAACCAATCGCTAAAATGGGTCCCCCTATATACACTTGTAAATATTCATTACCAAATGTTTGCTGACCTGCAATTGGCAAGCTTTTCACATAGATTCCTACACCAAGTCCAACTACCGCTAACACAATCCATAAAACAAGCTTTTCTTTTGCTCGTTCGATTAAACGCCACTTTGCCATCGCAGCACCAATCAACATATACGGTAAAATTGTAAATAATGAGGAAATCCACATAATGGTACTTAACTGGATTGCTAAATCGTCCAGACGTTGCGTGAAAGCATCCATCCAGTTCCCTACACCATAAGCAGTTACGGCATTTTGAATGGCCATAATATCAACAGACAATACACTTGTCGGCTCATTGAAAAAACCACCAAGCATGTAAGCACTTATAAAGAAGAAATGATACAAGCCGTTTAGTACAATGGCCACCGTTAATAACCAGCCTGAGCGTAAACGTAAAAATGCCATTAAAAATACGCCACAAAATGCATAGGTTGCTAAAATATCGCCCCACCAAATAAGAAAAGCATGAAGCATCCCAACGATAAACAAAATAACTAATCGTTTCGGTGCAAATTTATAAAAGTTTGTGCCATTCGCCTTCGCTTTTAAAAACTGCATTGCTAAACCATACCCGAACAACATTGAAAATAACGGATAAAAACTACTTTGCACATAAATATCTAAGTATTGTTGCAAAATAATGTCTTTGGCCTCTGTAAACCAATTACTTAAATCGGCAATATGTGGCATTGGTAAATAAAAGCCAAACATATTCACTAATAGAATGCCCAGTAAACTAAAGCCACGTAAAATATCTAATGTTGCAATGCGTTCATTCAAACCAACTGGTCGAAAATTCACTATTTTGCCCTCCTAATCAATCTTCACTTCTAGTCCAATGCTATATAAATACAATAATCGTTCACTTACTTTAATACGTTTGATTGATTCGATAGCATGTTGATAATAGTTTAATTGAATTTGGTAGGACTTTGTCATTTTTTCTTTAATTTTCTCTAAATCTTCTAAAATGGAACCGTCGATATAGTCCGTTTTGTAATCAAGAAGCACCCAATCGCCGAACTCATCTTCAAACAAGCAGTCAATAACCCCTTGAATGATTTGAGCGTCTCCGTCAGCATCCTTCAAGCTGAGTGTAAAAGGAACTTCGCGTAATATTTCTTTTGCTCGTACAAAACGCTGGCCAACATTTGTTGTGAAAAAGGTCAATACTTTTTCAGCTGATACCGCGTCTGCTTCTATTTGCTGAAGTAATTGACGGTCGACTAATGACTGAATAAAATGCTGCGTTTCTTCTAGTGTCGTAAAGCCTTGTTGTGGAAGATGCTGCATCACCGCATGGACTGCAGTACCCGTTTCAGTTGCTGACAGTTTACGTTCCTTTTTCCCTTTTAACATAAAGCTTGGTACATTAGCCTTTACGTAACGTTTGGCTTCTAAATTATACAATTGTTCTTCTTCCATGCGTTGCAAGCTTTCTAAACGCTTCAACTCACTTACTGACGTTTTCGATTTTTTCGTAACTGCCTGTTCGTATGGATAACGCGTAGAAAAACGATTGGTTAACAGCTGGACAAGCTCTTCATTTACTACTTCTTCTAACTTTTCTTCTTCTGTTTGGATTGCTTCTAAAGCTACTAAAAATTCATTATTAGGAATAATGGTAACCGACCATTTCTCGGTAGTGGTCGCTTGTTTTTCATAGCCGTAATTTGAAAAGAAGAAGTCATTATGCCTTGCCACAGCTGGACCGACCCAGCTTAAATAGCTATTAGCCTTCGCGCGGACATAATTTGGAAGCACCTTTTCCTGCAAGTCTTGGTAAAAGGCCCATTCCTCTTTTTGTTTTTCCCAATCCTTAATCGAGCCTACTAAAATGAGTCGTTCCTTCGCACGTGTCATCGCTACGTATAAAATGCGCATTTCTTCGGCTTTCATTTTCGCTAGCTTTTTCTCTTTTACATAGAGATGTGGAAGCGACGTGGAAATAATATTTAAATCAGGATTTACCGACTTAATCGCTAACCCAAATTCTTGATCAAAGATATAGCGACTGCCTAAATCTTTTGTATTAAAAGTACGGCTCATGCCTGCTACAAATACGACTGGATATTCCAGTCCTTTAGATTTATGAATCGTCAATAAGGTCACAACATCATCTGCTTCCCCGATAGATTTGGCGATACCTAAATCATCCCCACGCGAATGCATACGGTCGATAAAACGAAGGAATCGGAACAACCCACGGAATGATGTTTTTTCATAACTTAATGCGCGGTCATGTAATGCACGTAAATTTGCTTGGCGCTGCTTACCATTTGCCATTGCCCCAACCATTTCGAAATAATTTGTATCTAAATACACTTGCCAAATTAAATCCGCTAATGAGCCGTGACGCGAGAAATTTCGCCATTTTTCATGCAAGGCAAAAAACTTTTGTAGTTTTTGCTCGGTAGGTATCGGTAGTTCCCCATTCGCTTGTTCGTAATACTGTTTCAACGCATCATAAAATGGCACTTTCCCATTCACTAAGCGAATCGCGGCTAGTTCATTTTCGGTTAGGCCAATAAATGGCGCACGTAATACGGAAGCGAGCGGAATGTCTTGGTACGGATTGTCGATAACTTTTAATGTATTCAACATAATCATCACTTCAAGTGACTCGAAGTACCCGCCATCTGTTTCGGCATAAAGCGGTAATCCAGCGAGTTTAAATTCTTCAGCAAATGTCGTATACCACGAACGTGAGCGCATTAACACGACAATATCACGGTAGCTAATCGAACGTGTTGACTTCGTTTTTGGATTATATACTTGTCCACCATTGTCGACTAAATCACGAATACGTTTAATAATATAGCGTGCCTCTTGCTGTGCCGCGCTAATACTTTCTTCCTCTTCGGCGCCTTCATCTGCGCCTGGAACGATTTGTGCTTTAGAATTACCTTCTAATAACACAAGCTCAATCGGTACTTGCTGTTCATCGTAGCTTGCGCCAAATTTCAACTTGGCTTGCTCGTCATAAACGATTTCGCCGACTTCCTCATCCATAATTTGCTCGAATACATAGTTTGTCCCTTCAAGCACTTCAGAACGGCTACGGAAGTTCGCATTTAAATCAATTTTCATGCCGGTATTCGTTGGCTCTTCTTCAAAACGCTTATACTTTTCAAGGAATAAACGCGGTTCGGCTAGTCGGAACGCATAAATAGATTGTTTCACATCCCCTACCATGAACAGATTGCCGTTTTCTTCTGTCCCACTTTTTACTAGCTGTAAAATTGTCTCTTGTAGGCGATTGACGTCTTGATACTCATCCACAAGCACTTCTTTAAAGCGAGCCTTAAAATTCAGTGCCACATCAGATGGGGTTGGTGGGATTGTGTTGCTTTCTTTGTCCGTTAAAATTTCTAATGCATAATGCTCCAAATCGGAAAAGTCGAGTAATCCGCGCTCACCCTTCGCCTTTTTAAACGCTTCACTATATTCAATCGTTAACTTCACAAGTGTTTCAATGATTGGCTTTGTTGCGGCCATTTCTTGAACGTAAAGCTTCGGATGACGTGCGAAGAATGATTCTTTTAATGAATGAATCATATCCTTCGCTTGATCACGATGATCTTTGGCCACCGCATAAAACTTGCGGTCATCTTCGGTATCTTTTTTCGTTACGGCCTTAATGCGACCAAACTCAATTGCTGGCAGTAAATGATAGGCCTCTTCCCACGAGCTGTTTTCCATCGCATCCAACACTTGCTTCGTTGCAAAATATTCCCCTTCAAATAGCTCTTTATTTTTTTGCAGAGCTGGTACGACTGAGACAATTTGCAAACCCTTTTCAAGTCGGTTAACCGCTTCTTTTAAGCTCGCGATGATAAACGGGCGTACTTCTTTAGCGATTGTAAGGTCATCAATCGGGCTGTTCGGGTCAATATCATATTTTTCTGGGAGCGTTTCTAACCATTCATACGGTCTCGGCTGTACACGCGATACTTTATACATTTCCTGTAACAACAGTTCAATGGCTTGGTCACTACGGTCAGAAGCAAAGCTATCAACTAAGGTGTAGAGCTCTTCTTTCGTGAATAAATGCGCCATATCGCCGCGGTATGCTTTTTCTAATACGTCGATTAACACATCATCTTGCAAAAGTGATGCTTCTTCAGTGCTCGCAAGACGAAAACCTGGGTCCAAGTCAATTGTGTACGCATATTCACGACATATTGATAAGCAAAATGAGTGCAATGTGGAAATTTGCGCTTTATTTAATAAGCTTAACTGGCGGCGTAAAAAGCTATTGTTGGGATCTTTCGAAATCGCCTTTTCTAATGCTTCTGCCATACGATTACGCATTTCGGCAGCCGACGCATTCGTGAATGTTACAACTAATAATTCATCGACATCAATGCGTGTATCCTCTGGTGCTAAAATTTTCTGGATAAGGCGTTCAATAAGTACCGCTGTCTTCCCTGATCCTGCTGCTGCGGATACTAAAATATCTTGACCAAATGCATAGATGGCTTTCCATTGTACGTCCGTCCACTGCACATTATTCGGTTTCGTTGGAATCGTCACGTAAGCACACCACCTTTTCAATATTTTCGAATACTTCTTGCTCCGATTGCTTTTTCAATTCATTGAAGCTATTGCCTGTTTCTGCTTGGTCAAATTGACAAACGGCTTTAAAACTACAAAACGTACATGCCTTTTGATTGCCTAAGCTATATGGTTTAATGTCGGTATTCCCGCGATAAATTTCATTGCCGGCTGAACGGAATTTATGATGCACAAACTCCTGTAAGTTTTCCATTTGCTGCGGCTCAATTACTTTTGAAGATCGTCCGTTAAACTCTGGATCCTCCGCACTTTTAAATGCAGCTGGTACGATAATCGATGCTTTATTTGGCTCAAGTGACGTGTCCATCAGTTGCGCTACTTCCACATCTTTTAACATATAGCCACTTAGTTTAAACTTCTCTTGGCGCAGGCTCTCAATCTTCTCTAGCTTTTCATAATCCTCCGTGCTTACTAATGGATTATGCACATGTAAATAAAACATCCCCGCTGCTTGTACAATGATATTTTCAAGCTCAGATAAATCTTGGATGAATTTGCTTTCCTTCGCCAAAATCGGCACGTTTTGCATCGCCACGTCCAAATACGTTAACAGTTGCAATGAGATTCCGTTGTACACTTCGGTGAAATCTAATTTACGACCACTCGATTTATAGTCGATGACACGTAAATATAAATTCTCAGCATCCTTATACGCATCAATACGGTCAATTTGCCCACGAACAAACATTTTACGATTGTCATCTAAGTCAATTTTTAATGCTTCTAATGGATTACGGTCATCCTCTTCGGCATTTTTATCATCGCGTTTTCCGAATGGTTTTTCATGTGCGATTGCTTTAAATTTCGATAAATCACTTTGGTTAATGAGTGCAAATAATGTACGCGCCACGATTTTTACGAGCTTCGTTTTTATATATTCAAAACGGTAACTACTTTTTAAAATGCTGTATGAGAAATAATCAACTAATTTCGTAATCGTCTCATCGGTCTTTTTATAGCATGCGATATAGTTATTAAGGGGAATCATTTGCTCTTTTTCTGATAAAATCGAGCGAATCGCCTCATGGAATAAATCACCCATTGCAAAAGACTCTAACTTAAATTCCGTACGTTCCTGTAATTTCAAGCCGTACGAAGCAAAATGCGAATATGGGCAACTATAAAATTTTTCAATGCGTGATACGCTCGCTAAAAAGTTTTCGCCATATAGTTCCGTTGCCATTTCCTCTGTTAGCGGCTCCGCCTCATTGACGTGATAAAGTGGTTTTGTCACGATATTTAAGACATGCTGCCACTCGGGTTCACGCTCATAAAATGTTTTAAGCGCATTCCAAGCTTCTGGAAGCGGTCGTTTTTCAAATTGTGCTTGCTTTAATTGCGTCATTAAAAAGCCGATTGCCGGTTGCGGATGACGTAAATAGTCGAGTAAATGTGCCCCGTTTTTCTCATCAAGTGGATCCATCACGATTTGCTTATGCGTTACTGTTCGTTTTATTTCACCGTCTTGTCCTTTGATTTCAAACATTTTATGCAAACGATTCACATAAATAGATGGCAGCTTCCCTTTACTTTCCTCATCTGCACTTGAATACGTCACATATAAATAATCGGTTGGTGACGAAATCGCACGATAAAATAAAAAGCTTTCTTGTAGTAATCGGCTTTTCACACCAGGCGCTAGCTCCACATCTGACTTTTCGAATGTTTCACGTTCATCATCAGACAGTAAACCGCCGGAATCCATGCGCATTGGGTACACCCCGTCATTGACCCCAATAATGAAAATCGCCTTTTTATTATCGAAACGGGCAAACTCTAATGTTGATACGGTTACTTCATCTAATGTTGGCGGTACACTTGAAAATTGTAGTGATTCAAAGCCTTCATCTAAAATTTGTGCCGCATCTTCTAAAGCTATTTCCTTATCGCCAAACATCAAATCGAATTGTTCTAAAATATGCACCCAGCCATTCCAAGCTTGCTCATGCTCAAATGATTGGTGAAGTGCATTTGTTTGTTCTTCTTGCTCCTGCATTTTTACAAGCTTTTTGTAGACGTCCAGTTGCTCCATAAATTCATACAGCGCCACAACAATTTGACGACCTGTAATATTAGAACCTTTTAAGCGCTTTTGTAATGTAGCAACAGGCTCTCGAATTAAATCACGAACCGACGCCAGTAGCTTTTCATATTCCAATTCATCTTCTGTCTGCACAGAATTAATCTTTTCTAACGATTTAAAACGACGATAATGCCAAACATCATCATTAAACCAACGATCATGCACAATCCCTTTAGCTATAACAAAGTTTTCTAATACATCTGCGCGGTCACGCATCACCGTTAAATTCGCATTATAAGGGAAATAAAAGTCCGTTTTTACACTTCTAAAAACCGGTTCATACTTCCAATTTGATGTAATGATTTCAACTACCGAGCGGCTAAATTCTATGAATGGATGATACAGCATTGAACGCTTTTCATTTGAGAAAAAGGGAATCTCATATTGCGTAAAAGTCGTCCCAATAATGGCATCATACACATCTGTTTGTCGATACATTATCCCGATATCTTTAAAGCGTAATTTCTCTTCTGTCACCAAACGTTTTATTTCCTGGGCAATCCCTTGCACCTCTGCACGTGGGTTCATGCCCTCTAAAATTTGAAGATGGCCATCTGATTCGATTGGCTTCACAAACGGTGCATTAAAACTCTGCTCAACATGCAATAAATCGTTGAACGTTGAACGATAATTTGTTTGTAGATGAATACGTGGCTCTACTTCAATTTCAATGCCGCGTTCAAAGCGTAACTTTTGAATTTCATACTGTAACTTTTCATAGCTCATGGCCGCACGATAAAAAATGGAGCCTTCTAGTTTATCAACGGTTGGATCATCCATTGGCAGTACTAACGTCACGCGCTTTGCGTAAATTAATAACTCTTTTAAAATCGCAAATTCTTGCCCATTAAACGATACAAATCCGTCCAAATAGACATGGGTATCACGCAAGCTTTCCATTTGTGGAATACGCTCGATTAACATCGGAAAATACCCATCGCCATCGATAAAATCCGTGCCAATTCGTTCTTCTAGCTGCTGTAAAATGATTTGTAAATCATGCATTTTATGTAGCAACACTTCACTCGCGCCATTTTGCTTTAATGCATCGATCATGACATCAATCGTTTGTAAATTAATATTGTACTGGCTAAACTCTTTTAAAATTTGTTCGACTTCCTTCGTAAAACCTCGTTTGCCAGCTGCTTGTTTAAATAGTAAAAACTCTTCTTTATGTTCTTCCAAAATACGGCGTAAAAGCATGCGGTAACCTGTTCCATCAATTCGTTCTCGCGCAATACCGCCTTCTTTTTGCAATACAAACCACGCTAAACGCTTAAACGTCATGACTTGCGCGCGCATCATTCCTTCAATGCCATAATGATTCGTCAACTCATATTCCGTTGAAAACGTCATTTGGTCAGGTACTAAAATAAAAATGGGATTTCCAAGTGCATTAGACTTTAAATCATCCACAATTTCTTGATGGATAAAAGTCGTTTTCCCCGTTCCTGCCCGTCCTGAAATTACACGTAATGTCATTTTCACACCTCGATTCACCTTAATAGTTTCATTATAATATAAGAATACACGTTCGAGTAATCTTCTTTACTTCACCTTTTAAAAATAAAAAAATGCGAAAATTGTTTCTCGCATTTAATGGATATCCTTCAATTTTTTCTGTGCATTGGCATTACGTAAATCACGTTCAACTCGTTTATTTAAATTGCGTTCAATTAATTTTCCTACACCCCAAATTACAGCAATAATGATAACCACCGTAATGATTTTTACAGGTGATGTTAAAATATCGCGTAAATCACTGCCTAAATAGCTAATTAAAAAAATCATCACAGGTTTTGAAATGAACAATGTTAAAAAATAATATTTTCTTTTAATATTTGATAACCCCGCCACCGTATTCACGACAACGACTGGCGTAAACGGTAAACAAAGAAGGACGAATAACGGCGTGAATCCCCGAATATCAACCCACTGGATTAGTTTTTTTACTTGCTTTAAATTTTTAAACTTCCTAAATAGCTTGTACTGGCCAAACTTTCGAATCATTAAGAAAAACATATAAGATCCTGCAGCCGTCCCTAGCCATGATAAAATAAATCCCCAAAACAGTCCGTATGCCCCTGCATTCGCAATAACAATAGCAAATAGCGGCAATATAGGAACAAACGATTCAATGAATGTTAAAAACATCCCAAAGAGCGGACCTAATAGTTTATATTTTTCTATAATTATTTCTACATTATCCATCGTTATCCAATCTTGCATTGCACTCACCCCTGTGATAAAACCATTCGTACAAATAGTAAAAGATATTAGGGTTGATTGACACGTTCATGTAAGTACATCAATATTAGCGCGTCAAAATCCCCAATGATTGAAGTTTTACTTTATAGTACCATACTATCCCTTAAGACGATTATTCAATTCATAATGTTTCCACAAAAAAAGAACCTCGCTTTCACGAGATTCTTAATAATACCTTATTTGACAATTAGTAAACCGATTTTGTGATTATCGTCACGGTGAACAACATGCTGTGTTAAACGAAGTTCCCCGTTATGATCAAGCACTTCAATACGACAATGTGCTGCATTAACTTGCAATGCTTCATACATTTCTTCCTCTGTGAAAATTGCTTGCCCATTAATTTTTTGAATGACTTCCCCTGAAACTAAGCCCATTTTTTCTGCTGGAGAATCTGGAAGTACACCTGCAATCATGACACCTTTTTCACTGCGCATCACAACATAATGGTCTCGGTCCTCTGTACGCTTATAATAAACACCGATAATCGTTCGAGAAATCGCGCCTAACGCAAGTGCCGCCGCCCCTAATACAGGCATAAAATATGCGGCTAATCCAACAAATAACACCAGTTGCCCAACAAAAATGATATTACGTCCTAGCTTCGGATATACATCTATCGGCAATTTTCGACGCACCATTTGTTGGAATCCAATGACAAACGGAAACACGATTAACGAAAATTGTTCCGAACCCAACGTAAACTGTGGCCAATATGATAAATAAGAAATGCCTTCACCAGGAATAATCATTAATACGGGTAAAATCCAAAGTTTCTTACTATAATAGGCAAAACCATTTAATCCACGCTTCGTTGTCCCTACAACGGGTGAAGCAAATTTTGCACCATTGCGGCGTATTAATATTCCTTCTGCCATTAATAAAAGCCCTGCCAAAACAGGTGCTGTCATTACTAAGCCATCCGAAACATTTGAACCAGCAAATTCAAAGCCCCAAATTTCATACGACCAATTTTTCCAGTCCATCCAAACAACGACAGCAAATGCAATCGCCATTATAATGACGGGAGACAGGAGATGATACGTATACAGTAGTAAACCAATTAGTGACACGATCAAAATAACGGTTAGTAATTCAACTGTTACAGTTAATCCGACAACTATGCTAAATAATGAAATAATCGATGATAACACGAATCCCATAATGAGCATATTTTTCGTTTCAGACCACCCATTTAAAATACGATGATTAAAAAAGCGGCGTTCTCGCTTTACACGTCGATAACCTAAAAAGACGGCTGAAAGAAATGCAACATATACTAACGGATTCATAAAAAATCGACCAATGCTTTTTAAAATTTCAATAATTATTGTTCCATCCATGCTCTCACCTACCGTTCATTCCTCACGTTAACTTACCTTATCAGTAGCGAAAGTTCTCTGTAACTTTCACGAATTGAAGTTTTTACTAGTTTATTGTATCAAATCCTCCAGTTGATGCGTAGTGCAATTTGTACTTGTGTGTAAAATTTAGCTAATTGGATTGTTGCTTGTTATTCTAGCTGATGCATCACATAGCTGATTGCCATTTGCAGTTGTATATCATTTAAAGGTGATGCTTTAAATTTTTGCACCTGTGACGAGAGCTCCGTGAAAAACAGCTCATCAATATGCCGTCCTTCCTCTAAATCATGTTGCTTACGAAACTTTGCCACTTCCTCCGCAGTATCCATGTCAAAAAATCCGTCCGTTCTCGTAATTCCATAACCAAGCTCACTTAACACTAATTGACAATAGGAGACCTCCTCGCTATATTCACCCGTTTCAAATCGCCCTTTTAGCAATTTCGTCTCAATTCCGTATAGTGGATGCTGTACAACTTCTACATCTGGTTCAATCCCAACGTGATGAATCCACCGTTTCGAGGGCGTTAACCATTTATTCGTCGATAATTTTAATTCTCCTCCATTTTGTAACGCCCAACTTTGTTGCACTGTTCCTTTTCCGAAGCTCGTCACACCAATTACTACCGCGCGTTTCCATTCCTGCAGTGCACCTGCAAAAACTTCACTTGCAGAGGCACTTCCCTCATTTTGAAGGATGGTAATTGGAATACTTTTAAGTTTATCAGCGTAAGGTTTCATTTCCTCAACCGTTTTGGTTTTTAGGCTTTCCGTTGCACCATCATGGTTTTGCATATGGGCGAAAACTTTTTCCTTTTGTTCAAAGAAGCTAAGCATTTGGGCGACACTATGTAAATAGCCCCCTGGATTGTTACGTAAATCTATAATTAGTGCATCTGCTTCCTGTTCAATTACTTCATCCAATGCCCTTTGCCATTCCAATCCAGTCTCTTCACCGAATAATGCCACTGTAATTTTACCAATTTTCGTGCCTTCCACTTCTACCATTTCCGATTGAACGGTCTCATTTTTCAAGCGTTCTCTTTTCACAACGACTTTTACATGGCGTTCCAAGTTTGGTCGGTACAGTACAAGTGATATTTTTTCACCTTCATTTCCCTGCATCATCTTCATGACATCCCCCATTGATTTTCCATCTAAACGCGTATCATTTATTTGGATGAGCTCATCTAACGGACGTATGCCTGCCTTATCTGCTGGCGACCCTTTTACAGGTGCCACAACAATAAACTTTCCATTTGATGCTGATAGCTCAAGACCAATGCCAATTCGCTCACTTGCCAATGTTTGCTTATGTAACGCTGCTTCTTGCTCCGTATAATAGGTACTGTACGGATCATTAATCGCATTGGCCATCCCTTTTAAGGCGCCTTCAACCAACTTATCTGAAGAAACATCATACACCGATTCTTTTTCAATTAAATCGTGTAGCTCATTAATTACCTGAAACTTTGCTTCTTGCTTATTATTAGAATCCGGTTGCTTCATAAATAAAAAACATGTCCCTAAAAATACGACACTTAATACAATGGCGAATAAAAAAATTCGACTTTTCCGCACAAACTTCCCTCCCGTTCAATGTAATTTATGAACGCTCGCAGAATTTCATACTTCTAAGTCGAATCAAATTTGGGTTAGTTTAATTGTTTCACATTATCGCGTAACGCATCTAAATCAAGTGGACCAATAATATTCTTTTGAATCCTTCCTTCTGTATCTATCATAAATGTGGACGGAATCGTTAATATTTCATACTGACTTGCCACTGATTTATCCAGCTCTAATAAAATGGGGAACTTGATATTATAGCTTTGTATAAATTGTTCCACACGCTCTATTTTTTCTCCTCTTTCATAGGTTAAATTAACGCCAATAATTTCGACATTATCTTCTTCGCTGTATTTATCATAATACTTTTGCATATGTGGCATTTCTGCTTCACATGGTGGACACCAGGTTGCCCAAAAATTAAGTACAACTCGTTTCCCTTGTAAATCCGATAATGTTACTTCTTCATCTTCTAAATTAAAAAGCGTAAAATCTGGTGCGAGTTGATTCTTTTCTAGACCTACTTGTTCACCTAACGCTACTTCATATCCTTTTGCTTGTTCATCAATCGCATTGCTACGATCAATTTCTTTTTTGATATATGTTCCTAACATCGTAATGACGAGTACTAAAACAATGATGATTCCAATATTTTTTTTCATATTTTCACACCTCACACATTTATCTAATAGTACCATATCATACCTATTAGGGAATTATTCACGCAAAAAAAGATTGTCCCAAAATATATACATTTTGAGACAATCCATTACTTGAGTTATCCGCTTAAGGCGGTGCTTCTGTGGTGGTCAGAACAAATTCTTCCCATCCTTGTCGCAAAGGGTCTGTCCAGAAATAACTTTCCGGACAGACCCTTTGTTGTCATGTTTTAAAGTGAAATGTAGCGTAATGGATTTACGGCATTCGTACGTTTTCCGTTCCATTCTCCTACGTGTATTTCAAAGTGTACGTGAGGACCAGTTGAGTTCCCTGTGTTCCCCATTCGCGCAATTTGCTGACCTTTCGATACGGCAGTACCAACACTTGTATTAAAGCCACTTAAGTGACCATATACGGTAGTGAATACTTGTCCTTCAATCGAGTGTGTCACCATCACGACATTCCCGTAACCATTCATTGAACCTACATAAGATACAACGCCATCTGCTGCTGCAACGACTGGTGTACCAATGGCATTGGCAATATCCACACCTAAGTGATATTTACTTCCGATTGGTCCAATATCACGACCACCGAAGCCTGATGAGAAGCGTCCAGATGCTGGTCTTGTCCAAGTACCTGCTGCGACAGTTGGTAATTTACCAGAGCCTGCTGAACTACTTGCTTTTGCCTTCGCCTTTTTCTTTTTCGCTGCCGCTGCTTCTAGTGCCTTTTGTCGTGCCACTTCTGCAAGTCGACGTTGTTCAGCAAGGAATTTTTTCTCTAATTCTTCGCTTAGTTCAACTTTATCATGATAATGCTCTTCAATTTGCGATTTTTGAGCATGTAGTTTTGCTTCTTCAGCTTCTAACTCGTCAACCAATTTATTTTTCTCTTGCTTTTGTTGGTTTAATGAAGCTTTTAGTCTTTCAAGCTCTGCCTTGTTCTCTTCAAGCTTTTCTTTTTTAGCAATAAGCTCGACTTTTTGTTCTTCTAATTTTTCTTTATCTTCTTTTTGCTCACGCATAATTGTACGGTCCGCTTCCATTAACGTATTGACCGCTGAGAAACGGTCGATAAAGTCAACGAAGCTATTGGCGCCTAATAATACGTCGACATAGCTAACGGCACCACCTGTTTGAATCGCACGAGCACGCTCTTCTAACAGTGCATCACGCTCTTCGATTTTCTTTTTTAGCGCAGCAATATTGTTTTCTAACTCGGAAATTTCCTCATTCGCTATTTCAATATCGATTGACACTAATTCAATGTCTTGATTCGTTGCATTTATTTTTGCACCAATTTGTTCTAGTTGCGCAATGATTTGTTCTTGGCGGCTTTGGTTTGTCTTAATTTCACTTTGCTTTTGTGATAATGATTCTTTTAACGCTTTTTTCTCTGCATCAAGCTGACTGCGTTCTTTTTTCAAATCACTTAAAGTTGATGCATATGCTGCTGGCATTTGTACAACTAATGTTAGTGCCAATAAAGCGGCAACGATTTTATAGACATGCGTGCTTAGCTTCTTCAAAACTATTTTCCCCCTAAACGCATTCTTCTTGTCTCTCTATGATGTCTATTTGCTAGTATTATACTTTTAAAAACTTACGTACGGACATGAAACTTCCCCATACGCCGATGACAATACCGATTAACATGATTAATCCGTTTACTTGGTACATAAGAGGCGTCACATGTAATAGTTGGAAAAGCTCACCTTTTAAACGCGGTGCTAATAAATCATAAATATTGTAATAAGCAATTGTTACGACAGTTATTGGAATAATGGAACCCACGATTCCAAGCCACATTCCTTCTAATAAGAATGGAATTCGAACAAATGAATTCGTTGCCCCAACAAGCTTCATAATTTCAATTTCATCTCTACGGGCGATAATTGTAATACGAATGGTGTTCGAAATTAGGAACATCGCTGTAAATAATAAACCTAAAATTAATACGAGCCCGACATTTCGAGCAATTTCTAAGAAGTGAAATAGTTTTTCAACTTTACCTTCACCATAGACTACTTCTTTTGTGTGATCGAGACTATCAATTTTTTTCGCAACTTCAGCTGTTTGTAGCGGATCTTTTGCTTTTACATAAAGCACATTATAAAGTGGATTATTTTGTTCAAATAAACTTAATTCATCACCAAAATCTTTAATTAACTTATTTAATTCAGCTTCTTTTGACGAATATGTAACTTCCTCAACATCTGGTAAGCCTTTAATAGAATTGATTAAATGATTTTCTGTTGTTTTCATTTCTGCCTCGTCGGCAATTAAGTCAATCATGACGCGGATTTCAACGTCATTTTCTAAGTCATTTGCCACTTTGTTTAAGTTCAGCATAATGACTGAAAAAACACCAACTAATAATAATGTAACGGTTACAGCACTAACGGATGCAATCGTCATCCAGCTATTACGACCTAATGATTTAAAACTCTCTCTAAAATGACGCGCAATTGTTCTACCCTTCATAGCCGTAGTCACCTCCGTATTCATCACGGACAATCATACCGCCTTCAATTGCGATAACGCGTTTGCGAATCGTATTTACGATTTCGCGGTTATGTGTTGCCATTACAATCGTCGTACCTTGACGATTAATTTCTTCAAAAATATTCATAATTTCCCACGATGTCTCGGGATCTAAGTTTCCTGTAGGCTCGTCCGCGATCATTACCTTTGGACGGTTTACAATAGAACGGGCAATTGCCACACGTTGCTGTTCCCCACCTGATAGTTCATTTGGGAGCATACGTACTTTATGTTTTAATCCAACTAAATCTAATACTTCCATAACACGTTTACGAATCACTTTCGGTTGTTCCTCAATAACTTCCATCGCAAATGCGACATTTTCATATACCGTTAAGCGCGGTAATAATTTAAAGTCTTGGAACACAACGCCAAGCTGACGACGTAAATAAGGAACGCGACTATTTTTCAGCGTTCTTAAATTAATGTTATTAATTAAAACATCGCCTGAAGTCGGTTTTTCCTCACGGTACATTAATTTGATAAATGTCGATTTACCTGCACCACTCGGACCTACCACATACACGAATTCGCCTTTTTTTATTTCGATAGTAATCCCGTTCGCTGCGACGACACCATTAGGATACTTCTTGACTACATTATTCATTTGAATCATTAACGAAACCACCTAAGTTCTATCTTTTAAATTTTTGTATTCAGTCTTCTTATTATAGCATTTAAAAATCTGCATTTTTATTACATTTTCTTTTCATTGTAAGCACAGTCTTCGTTCCTCCTCTTTCCCCTGCGCTCACCTTATTTTACAATTATAATTAGCCCTTTTACGACTGTTATTTTACCATTAAATCCCTTAATATAATCCTATTTCGTAATCTAATCATCAAATTTTAATGCTTTTTTAATATAACAAAATATTTCCATCATTTTTTATTATTCGACAAAATAAACAGAAACCCTTTTCAACTACTTTATGAATAAACAAAAAAGCACTATTTTTAGAGGGATTTCTCTAAAAATAGTGCTCACCTTGTATTACCTTATTTCGCTTCTTGTGTCGTATAACGAACTAACACCGTACCTGTTCTTGATTCGCCAACTAATTTTAATAGTTTCGCGCCTTCTAGTTCTTTATTAAAGCGAACCGATTTCAATAAAAACTGTTCTTCTTCCTCATATACATGGACATCACTTAATCCAACGTCTGCTTTGCCAAAGTTTGAGAAAATTTGTCCATCTAACGCAACATTTTTCGGTACGTACAACTCGACTGAACCTGCAATTGCACGTGCTTTTACTTTATGTGCATCAGCGCTCGAAGTCGTTACGACAACATGGCCGTTCACTGATTCCGCTTCTACTTCTTTTAAATCCCCATCGATATAAATGCGGCCATTCACTGTTTCTACTTCTAGGTCATCACCTTTAATAGCGCGCGCTTCCACTGCACCATTACTTGTTTGAAGCTCTGCATGATCAAATATTGCATGCTCTAAGCGAATAATTCCGTTATACGTTTTCGCCTTAATTAACTTTGCATCGATATTTTCAATCGATACACCACCATTTAATAAGCGTGCTATAAATACATCATAATGCTTTTCTGGAATAGCAATTTGCACTTTTACTTGTGTAAATTTATTTGTTGATTGTACAAATAACTTACTATCAGTCAACGATACTAATCCGTCCGTTACCTGTTCAGCTGTTGCTGCTTCCGTACCTTTCATCTGTGTTTTCACTTTAATATCAACGGTTACTAAGTTATCTGTTGCTTTTACAACGTCCACTTTACCATTCGCAATATCGAGCTCAATGCCTCTTACAGCTTCTGCTGGATAAGCAAGTGTTTTCGTAAATTCAACCTTTTCACCAAATGGCGTATCCATATCCAAGTCTTTTAACTTCGAAATAGTAGAGCTAACAAGGCCCGCCATACGTGTACTGAACTGCGATAAGTCTGACTTTAAATCATTCATAAACTCGTCCACTTTTTTGTTAATATCTTTATCATTAAATGCTTTGCCGAATATATCTTCAAAACCTGTTGTTTTTTGTTTCTTGTCTTGTTCTTCATTTATTGGTTCCGCTTTATGCGCTTCTTCTGCTTGAGTTGGTTCTTCTTGCTTTGTTTCACTCATAGATGGCATAACTGGCGATGGAGTGGATTCCTTTTGTGTCGATAGCTTTTCTAATAAACCAATCGCTTCTTCTGCTGAAATAACACCGTTTTCGACTAATTGTAAAATTCGTTTGCGTTCATTTTGCATGTAAAAATTCCTCCCTCTTCGTATCTGTTTATTATACGAGGAAGGAGGAATAAAAGTTTCATTTAAGCTCTCAAATTTTATAAATCAATCAAGTTATTTTGATATTGCGGCATCAATTTTTGCCGCCATTCGCTCACGGTCCCGCGCTAAAATTGGTTTTAAATAATAACCCGTATAGCTTTCCTTCACTTCGGCGATTTGTTCTGGCGTACCTGTTGCTAAAATCGTACCACCGCCATCGCCACCTTCAGGACCTAAATCGATAATATGATCGACGGTTTTAATGACATCTAAATTATGCTCAATCACAAGTACGGTCTCTCCATTTTCTACTAAACGCTGTAGTACAAGCAGTAGGCGAGCAATATCATCTGTATGAAGACCTGTTGTCGGTTCGTCTAAAATGTAGAATGACTTACCGTTTGAGCGGCGATGTAGTTCGGAAGCCAGTTTCACACGCTGCGCCTCACCACCTGAAAGCGTTGTGGCAGGTTGCCCAAGCTTCACATAGCCAAGTCCAACATCCACAATCGTTTGAAGTTTACGTTGGATTCTTGGTAAGTTGCCGAAAAACTCAAGTGCATCTTCCACGGTCATATCCAAAATATCCGCAATGTTCTTCTCTTTATATTTCACTTCTAATGTCTCACGGTTATAGCGTTTTCCATGACACACT
>JAZUES010000055.1:0-2680 GCA_045640265.1 Solibacillus sp. | reverse complement strand
ACATGGCTACGATCCGACTTGGGTTTGTAGAAACGTGCATAAAACCGCGTATAAACAATGTTCCAATGTAAAAGGCACAAACACTGATTTAACAGCATTTGTGGGTTTTCTGTATGTCCCCAAACTTTTGTTTGGGAACGTTTATTAATTTTATTTTGTATGCATTATAAGTCTTTATTTCACAAACTAAGTCTTGTTTATATAATTAACGCCTCCTAGTTGAAAAGCACTGGGATTTAAAAAAATAAGCCTTCCATGTTGCATTTGAAAATAAAGAAGATTCCTAAAGTAACGTTGCATTTTATTTCATTTAACGTTGTAAATCCGTATCTTTCTGACGGGGCTCCTTATAGCAGAATGATTTATTTATATAACATAAAGAGAAGGATAGACTTGCTACCCTTCTCTTTATTCTAATTTATAGGTATATCAATTTCCCAATTTCCATTGATCTGTAATGGCGCATCTGCTGGTTTATAAATGTACAACGATTGGATTTTAAGTTTATATTGTTGCTCTTTGAATAGCGATTTATCGTCTATCAGGAGGTTTACCTTGAAAATTCGAGATGAATCACTAATAGCGGGTATTTCACTTAGTAATTTTTCCTTTTCTTCAAGTTCAAAGGACATCTTGCTACGCAAGCCTTCTTCTTCCTGAACTTCAAATTTCCCTACTTCATTATTTGAATCATCTACCAGTAATACTTCTCTTACACCCAAAGATTCCATAGAAGCAAATGGTTCTACAGTAATATTGTGCAGCGTAACTGTTAGTGGCACCAATAAATGATTTTCAGACTCAATTACAGTGCCACTTTCCATGCTGAAATCATCAACGCCTGCAGTATATTGTGTACCAACTACCGTTCCATTCCCGTTAGTAACGTCTTCAAAATACCCTTTAATACTTGTCGCAATGCTCGTTGTATTGGCAGTAACAATTACTCCAAGTAATAGTAGACTGGCAGCTACGACATTTCGCCATTTGTGCTTTTGTACTTTAATACTTTGCTTATTAATTACCTTCTTCTTCATACGAGCAACTTCAATTTCTGTCACCTCCATTGGTTCAATATCTTTTATATCTAAATTAGCCCACTTTTTATATTGTTCTGTCATGTCCAGTGTCCCTCCATTTTTGAATTTAATAGATTTGAGAGCTTCTTTTTACCACGATATAATCGATTGTCAACGGCAGCCTTTGATAAATTTAAACTTTCAGCGATTTCCCCATTTGACATGTCCAAAAAATATTTCATCACGAAAATATCTCGATCAATCATTTCTAATGTGCTCAATGCAAGAAGCAACTCCTCCTTTTCTTCACTGCGCACGATTCGTTCTGATACCGTTTCATTTTGGACTATTAAAGTATCCTCAACGGGCATAGAACTTTCCTTCAACTTTCTTTTTTCGATTACACGGAATTGATCAATGGCCTTATACTTCGCAATTGTGCCAATCCAGTATTTAAAGTTTTCTTCATCCCCATTAAACTTATCAGCATTTTTCCAGACGATTAGAAATACATCATTTAAACACTCTTCTACAGCACTACTATCTCCTAATGGTTGGAGTATTCTGTATACAATTGCTTTTAAGTAGGGCATGTATTCTTCTATTACATATTCAATAGCGTCCTCTTTTTTTTGTTTTAAGCGCTTTATAAAATTCTTCCTGGAAGCTTTCATTGTTAATACCTCACTAGTTTTTATTTCGAAAAGCCTTTTCACTATAATAAACGAAGGCTTTCAAAATTTATTCTCATGTTTAGAGAATTTTTTAAAATTGCTGCAGGGGAGGGGGGAGCTGTAGACGATAATTTAAGTAAAGACACATTTAAATAATGATCAAATTGATTCTAAACGAGCTGGTTTTAAATTAGAAATATGCTTAGGATATAATATCCTCGTTTTGTCGGTAGGATTCTATTTCACATCAGCTCAGTGCGTTATTTTCTAATAAAAAAAGCACCAAACACTGATTTAACAGTGCTTGGCGCTATTTGAAATGTTACCGAACTTTTATTTGGGAACGTTATTTGTATAAGATAGTATTAAAAATTCATTAATTATATCTTTTATTTCACTATAAGTGCTGGACATTGTACACGTTTCATCACTTTATGACTTACGCTACCGAGAACCATCTCTTGTAAGCCATTTAACCCTCGGCTACCTATAACTACGATATCTACTTTATTTTCATTGGCATACTTCACAATTTCAGGACCTGGTGTGCCATGTAAGATTGTTAATTTAAACTGCTTGTCAGCTGCTCTTAGCACTTCTTCTATTGGTGCTACTTTACGTTTACGCTCTAGTAGTAAACTTTCACTAGATGCTGCATGTAAAACCTCTGTTTTCGCCTTGTCAAAATCAGCCACATACACCATTTCAATTAATGAATCATTTGAAGCGATTTTTACCGCTTCTTTTGCAGCACGTACGGCATTTTCAGAACCGTCGACTGCTAATAAAATGTGTTGATACATCAATAATCCCCCTTTAATGTGCACTACTTATGCCAAGTAATTGTTTATATAACTTTTCACTTGCAGGATTCATCCCAATAACTTGGACCGTTTTACCCTGTTCTTCTAGCTTGGTAACGACCTTCACAACAGCCCCTACCGCTGATTCGTCCCATAAATGACTACTTGATAAATCAATCGTCAC
>JAZUES010000054.1:0-8168 GCA_045640265.1 Solibacillus sp. | reverse complement strand
ATCCTGCTACGCTGTCGATTGGTTATTTCCAGCAAGTACATAAGGATATTAATTTGAAAAATGTAGAAAAAAATAATCTAGGCTTTGTGCGTCGTCCTACAGGTGGACGCGCGGTGCTACACGATCAAGAATTAACGTACTCGGTTATCGTATCGGAAAGCTATCCTAATATGCCTCAAACGGTGACGGAGGCGTACCGCGTCATTAGTGAGGGGATTTTACTAGGATTTCAGAAACTTGGCTTACAGGCGTATTTTAGCGTGCCTGAGACGGAGCAGCAGTTAGAGGATTTAAAAAAACCAAAAAGCGCGGTTTGCTTTGACGCACCGAGCTGGTATGAGCTTGTCGTAGAAGGTAAAAAAGTGGCAGGTAGTGCACAAACGCGCCAAAAGGGTGTGATTTTACAGCACGGTGCGATTTTACTTGATTTAGATGAAGAGCTATTACTTTCGGTGTTTAACTTTGAGTCGGATGAGGCAAAAGAGCGGATGCGTAAGAAATTACCGGAAAAAGCAGTAGCGATGAATCAATTTGTAGAAACGCCCTTTACAATGGCGCAATGTGTCGATGCCTTTTCAAATGGCTTTCAAGAGGCGCTTGATATTGAACTCGTTCCATATGAATTAACTGAAAAGCAACAACAAGATGTGGAACAATTAATGAAAAACAAATATGCGACGGACGAATGGAATTTTAAAAAGTAGAACGAACGTGTGTTTTATTTTTTGTAAAAAAATTTTTGTGTCTTGAAACGTTGATATCATCGCGATTGATAGGAATAAAAAAAAATCAACCCCTTGTATGAAAAAAAAATCTGGTGTACTCTTTTAAAGGATATTTAATATAAAACGCAATATATAGAGTAGTTACAAAGAATCAAACACAAGGTATTGTGTTTGATTCTCCTTTTTATTGGGAAGTCTACTACTAAACATTGTGTGAGAAGGGGGCTACGTGGTGGCAAATGTTGTAGAACAAACCATCCCAGTCAATCAATTAAATCAAGATATTGAGCAATTTCCGCAAGTGCATCCGATAACAAAGGACATGCATATTACGCATAAAGGTGTTTCACGTCTCGTAATGATTGACCGTTATTCTTTTAAAGATACGGAAAAGAAAACATTAAAAGCAGGAGATTTTGTTGTCTTAACGGTAAAACAAGATCCGAAATTCCCGGCACGTGGACTTGGAATTATTCAATCGATTAATCACGAAAAAAAATCAGCGAAGATTTTAATAGAAGAAGATTATCGCCAGGTGTTAGACGGTGATGAGCAAACGACAGGCGTTATTGAACGTTCATTAGATATTATCGAAAAGCCGCTTGAAATTTACTATGAGCAAATTGCTAAGCGTAACGCAACAGGCTTAGCGGCTGTTGAAAAAACAGAAGAAAAACGCCAGGAATGGTTTGAGAAGTTTTACGAGCAGTTAGTAGCGTTAAACTTCATTCCAGCGGGCCGCGTGATTTACGGCGCGGGTTCAGAAACGGAAGTAACGTTCTTTAACTGTTACGTAATGCCATTTGTAGCCGATTCACGCGAAGGCATTAGTGATCACCGTAAGCAAGTGATGGAAATTATGAGCCGCGGGGGTGGTGTTGGTACGAACGGTTCAACACTTCGTCCACGTAACACATTAGCGCGTGGAGTAAATGGGAAATCATCTGGTTCAGTAAGTTGGTTAGATGATATTGCGAAGTTAACACATCTTGTGGAACAAGGCGGATCACGTCGTGGTGCTCAAATGATCATGTTAGCAGATTGGCATCCAGATATCGTGGAATTCATCATTTCTAAAATGCAAAACCCCCGTATTTTACGCTATTTAATTGAAAATACAGAAGATGAATCAATCATCCGTATGGCGAAAGAAAAGCTGAAATTCAAAGAGCTAACATCACAAGAAGACGCAATGTATCAAGGTATTGTTAACTTCAAAGACATCGAAGGTTTTGGTGGCTTTAACGAAGCCATTATCCGCGATGCTGAGACAAAACTTCGTGATGGTGGTACGTACTCTGTACACAATCCAGAGTTTTTAACGGGTGCCAACATTTCAGTTACATTAACGAAGGAGTTCATGGATGCTGTTGAAACAGACAGTGAGTTTCCATTACGTTTCCCAGATGTAGCAAACTATACACCTGCGCAAATGAAAGATTACAATGAAAAATGGCATGAAGTAGGCGACGTTCGCGAATGGGAAAAGCTTGGCTATCCGGTTCGCACATACCGTACAATCAAGGCAAAAGAGCTTTGGAACTTAATTAATGTTTGTGCAACATATGCTGCTGAGCCAGGTATTTTCTTCATCGATAACGCAAACGACATGACAAATGCGAAAGCGTATGGTCAACAAGTTGTAGCGACAAATCCATGTGGAGAACAACCACTTGCACCATACTCGGTATGTAATTTAGCTGCTGTAAATTTAGCGCAGTTTGCCAATAAAGAAACAAAAACAGTTGATTTTGATGCCTTACGTAAAACGGTTCAAGTTGGCGTACGTATGCAAGACAACGTTATCGATGCAACACCTTACTTCTTAGAAGATAACAAAAAACAAGCACTTGGCGAACGCCGTGTCGGTCTTGGTGTTATGGGTCTTGCCGATTTACTAATTTATTGTGAAAAAGAATATGGTTCAGAAGAAGGCAACAAGCTTGTGGATGAAATCTTTAAAACGATTGCTATTGCCGCTTATGAGCAATCAATTGAATTAGCTACTGAGCGCGGAAGCTTCCCGTTCTTACAAGGTGAAACAGATGCAGAAACAGCACGCTTACGTGAAGCATTTATCAATACTGGCTTCATGAAGAAAATGCCACAGCATATTCGTGAAGGCGTTATAGCTAACGGTATTCGTAACTCACATTTACTAACAGTTGCTCCAACAGGAAGTACAGGTACAATGGTCGGAGTTGCAACAGGACTTGAACCTTACTTCAGCTTCACTTACTACCGTTCTGGTCGTTTAGGGAAGTTTATCGAAGTAAAGGCTGAAATTGTAAAAGAATACCTAGATAAAAATCCAGGTGTCGATGAAAACAATTTACCAAGCTGGTTCAAATCATCGATGGAGCTTTCTGCAGAAGCGCATGCGGATGTGCAATGCATTATTCAAAAATGGATTGATTCATCGATTTCTAAAACAGTAAACGCACCAAAAGGCTACGGTGTGGAGCAAGTACAAAAAGTGTACGAGCGTGTATACAATGGTGGCGCTAAAGGTGGTACAGTTTACGTTGACGGTTCTCGTGATACACAAGTATTAACGTTAAAGGCTGAAGAATCAAATGTGGACAACCAATTAGAATTTGAAGAATTAAAGCAATCAGAAGTCGAAGTAAAACGCCAAGTCGTATTAGTCGATACGATTAAACCATTAACAGACACAGACGTAACAATCGGTTCTGAAGTTGGTAATACATGCCCTGTTTGCCGTCAAGGTACGGTAGAGGAAATGGGTGGCTGTAACACATGTACAAACTGTGGTGCACAGCTAAAATGTGGATTATAAAATAAATTTAATGCCCCTTTTGTAGCTTTTTAATAAAGTTTTATAAAAAATAACCTATTTGGTATTCTTTGCCGAATAGGTTATTTTTGTCTTCTCAGAAAAAAGAAAGTTGAATGTCTAAAACCGACATCTCTATGAGTTCAAAGCCTCACGTACATCGTTAGTTGTGTATAGTTTAGTAAAAAAACTCAGTCTAATTACTGATAGGAAATCGCCTGCAAATCAATTATTATTGTAAAGTAGTTTTAAACTATCAGGTATATCCTGCAAATATATTGAATGATAGGTGGAAAACATGAATTATCAAATCTTATTATATTATCATTACACAACAATCGAAGACCCAGCGGCATTTTCTGAAGCGCACTTACAATCGTGTAAAGAAATTGGTTTAAAAGGTCGTATTTTAGTTGCAAGAGAAGGTATTAACGGTACGGTTTCTGGAACTGTAGAACAAACAGAACAGTATATGACTATGATGAAAGCAGATCCACTATTTGACGGAATCGTATTTAAAATAGATGAAGCGGATCATCATGCGTTTAAAAAAATGCATGTACGTCCACGTCCAGAGCTTGTCCATTTAGGCTTAGAAGAAGACGTCAATCCGCATGAATTAACAGGTCGTCATTTATCACCTGAACAATTCCTCGAAGAAATGCAAGATGAAAATACAGTAGTTTTAGATGTACGTAACACATATGAATATGATGTTGGCCATTTCCGTGGTGCGATTCGACCTGACGTAAAGAATTTCCGTGATACACCAGAATGGGTACGCGAAAATAAAGAACTTTTCGAAGGGAAAAATGTGTTAACGTATTGCACAGGCGGAATTCGCTGTGAAAAATTTTCAGGCTGGATGAAGCGTGAAGGTTTCGGCGATGTTGGTCAATTACACGGTGGTGTTGCGACTTATGGCAAGGACCCTGTAGCAAAAGGTCAATTATGGGATGGGCAAATGTACGTGTTTGATGAGCGTTTAACCGTGCCAATCAATCAAGTAGAACATGTTGTAGTTGGTCGTGACCATTTTGATGGAACACCTTGTGAGCGTTATATTAATTGTGCTAACCCTGAATGTAATGAACAAATCATTGCGTCAGAGGAAAACGAAGCAAAACACTTAGGTGGCTGTACAATAGAATGTACAAAGCATGAACGTAACCGTTATATTGTTCGCCATAATTTAACGGAAGAACAAGTAAAGCAAGCAATTCAATTATTAGAAGCATAAAAAACCGAAGTCTCTTACAATGCGTAAGGGACTTTTGTTTATAATACTTGTATAAGATAAAGGGGGAGAATGAATGTTTGATTTATCAATCGATACCCAAAACAAAGTAGATGCAGCGTATATGTTTTACTTTACAAAAGAACCAGACTTAGAATATGTTGCAATTCAATTAGCTGCATTAAAAAGTCAGCTTTCATACATACCGGACCAATTTCATGAGGCAATTTTAAATGAAACCATTTATAAAAATAAAACAATCTATAGCCACTACATTCAGTGGTGTGAGCAAGTAATGGCTGAATATGAAGACATGCGAACAGCCGCGTTTAATCGTAGACAGCAAATCATCGGAAAGCTGAGTGATTCAGGTGAGCAAGTATTTCGCGAAACACTTCATGACGGTGATATTTTAAATGTGGAACGAATAGGCAAAAATGTGAAAGTCTTACTTGATATGCGTGGAGGTTTCACACCAAAATCTATGATTGAGCTGACATTTATCGATGCGACGGTAAGCGGTGTATTAGATTACAACTATGTTTATGATGAACTGATCGAAACAGATACGGGCTTTGGTTTACGTGTGCTTTCTGGTGCTCCTTATTTACAATGGACGATTTTTTTCAAAGATGTCACGGCACATTATTTATTTCGACCGAATGCTTATGCGGAAAGAGAGCATTATTCAGAGTGGAATCAATTCAAGGCATCATTAAATTCGAAACTACGTTATTTTGTCGTGGAACAGCTTCGATTTATTGAAATTTCTATAAGCGAACTGAAACAACGGCAAGATGGGATATATGCAGGAACTATTTTTCTCAGCGACACAGTGCAACAAGCAATCGAGCGTATTTACTGTGATACCTATGAAGATCCGTATGCCTACTTTAGCGAGATGGTGCCAGTTTTAGAATTAGAACAAGCTGCGCTAAGTAGCGACAAATCTTTACGAGTCCGAGCGTTTAATACGATGTTTGAGCGGGGCGAGCAGGTCGCAACAATCGTCAACAGTGTGCTGCGCGTCATTGAAGTGGAAGAACATGAAGAAGTATTAATGGAAATTACCGCTAGTCACTTTGAAAAGCTCGGCACCTTAGATGTGGACGTTAAAAAACGATGGTTAAAGTAAAGGCCCATAAACCAAGGAGAATTTTACCGTTTTCCTTTTCAAATTCGTAAAAAGTGGTTTATACTTGAGTAACATCGATTTATGTAAGGAGGAAACAAACATGACAGAACAAAATCAAACAGAAAAAAAGAAAATGAGCCTACAAGACTTAGTTAAACAACAACTTGAAGCGAAAAAGAATAATACAGGTGCTGGTAAAGGTAATTTAAAAGGCGATACTTCTACAAAAAAAATGAAAAGTCAACAAGCGAAAAAGGCGAGCAACACGCGTCGTAAAATGGGTGTTTAATTTAGTTAATTAATTGCATAACTTTCAAGCCTGGACAATCAATTTTGTTCAGGTTTTTTCTTAGCTATATTTTGAATACTTCGACAGAATAGATGTATTCAATTTTCCATTTAGGCAGCGGACACATGTAGATAGCCTAAGTTAAAGAAGCAAAAACTTTACGGAAATAGTGAATATTACTTAGATGGTTATTCGAAAAGTCAATTATTGAAACGCCTTATACAAAGTATGTTATTATTATTAAATTCGTGGATATTCGACAAAGTTGGTCAAATGGCTAGATCGAAGTAATGAATTACGCCATGCGGGAGTTGCTGTATTACTGGATTCCCTGAGATTTACGAATAGCATTACAGGCAAGTAGATAGAGCGGAGTGAGAACAGATGGAGAAGAGCAAAGGACAGTGGTCAAGTAAGTTAGGATTTGTATTGGCGTCTGCAGGTGCAGCAATCGGATTAGGTGCTATTTGGAAAATGCCTTACGTGGCTGGACAAAGTGGAGGCGGCGCATTCTTTTTAATTTTTGTTATTTTAACAGTAATCATTGGTTTACCAATGTTGTTATCGGAATATATTATCGGACGTGGTTCACAAAAAGAGGCAGTAACCGCATATAAAGTATTGGCACCGAACACTAAGGCATGGGCTTGGATTGGTAAGCTAGGTATTATCGGTTGCTTTTTATTATTATCGTTTTACAGCGTAGTTGGCGGATGGATATTTGTTTATAGTGGTGTTTCTATTGTAGGAAAAGTCATTGAGCCTACAGCAAACGCGGGGACATTTTTTGACCAAGTTACAGGGACACCGTGGATTGCTTTACTGGGCTTGGCATTGTTTACAATTGCTAATATAGCTGTCATCGCGATGGGTGTTCAAAACGGCATTGAAAAGGCAAATAAGTTTATGATGCCGCTGTTATTTATTATGTTTTTCGTTTTAGTTATTCGCGCGGTCACATTAGATGGGGCGATGGAAGGCATTAAGTTTTTCTTATATCCTGACTTTTCGAGTATTACAGGTGAGTCGATTTTATATGCGTTAGGGCAATCATTTTTTGCTTTGGCAGTTGGATTTTCATGCTTAGTTACGTATAGCTCGTATTTAAAGAAAGAGGTAAGTTTACCGAATTCTGCGGGTTCAGTTGTGGGCTTAAGTATTTTTGTATCATTTTTAGCGGGCTTAGCAATATTCCCAGTTGTTTTTGCATTTGATATGGAAGTTACAAGTGGACCACCATTATTATTCATGGTATTACCAGCAGCGTTTTCACAAATGCCATTTGGTGAACTATTTTTAGCGATGTTTTTATTATTATTTTTATTCGCAACATTAACATCGGCCTTTAGTTTATATGAAATTATCGTTGCCGCGGTCATTGAAAAATGGTCCATCTCACGTGCCAAAATCTCGGCATTAATCGGGATACTCATTTTTATCGCCTCGATTCCATCAACACTATCATATAGTACGCTTTCGGATGTAGAAATTTTTGGACGTAGCATTTTTGACTTTACTGATTTCATTGTATCGAATGTTCTGCTACCAGTCGGTAATTTATTAATTGCAATTTTCGTCATGCATGTGGTGGATAAGCAACTTGTGAAAAAGGAATTACTGGAAGGCAGTAAAATGGGTGAAGGCTTTTATAAAACGTATCGTCTACTAATGACATTTGTCGTTCCAACAGTGATTGTTATTGTGTTAGGTTATTTAATATTCCAATACTAGAATATTTTAGGATATAAAACGAATACGACAATTGCAACAAGAGTTGAGCGCGTTAGCGACTTCTAGAGATTTGTAAATTATTGATAAGTGGGTTTTCAAATGTACAACCCACACGAGAGAGCTTGCAGTGATTTTTCATAATGAAAAATCTATATGCGAGCTCTTTTTTGTTTTACAATAATAGTAAATAGTTTGATGGAGGGTCTGTAATGGAATTAAGAACCCGAATAAGCTCATCGAAATGATATCCTAAA
>JAZUES010000053.1:0-20581 GCA_045640265.1 Solibacillus sp. | reverse complement strand
AAGGGATACATCCATGCAACATTAAAAGCAAAGGAACAGAAAGAACGTGTATTTAAAAGAAAAATGAAATTATTCATTGAATCAAAGACTTATCAAATATTAAATTACATGGATAATAAGCCGTTTTTAGAAATGTATATGGAATTAGAAGAAGTAGAGGAAATAAAGGTTACAAAAGAGGTAGCATTTGAAAAATTAAAAGACTTCATTGAATTAAAACCTTATTATAAATATGATTTTGAACAAGGTTACTATGTATTGTGTGGAAAGTTAGATTGTCAATATGCAGTAAAGGCGAATAATGGGGAAGTTGTTGAATTAAATGAATTGTAATATAAATATGACTATACTTTTCTAATTGAACAATCGGGCGCGATTAAGGATCAGCGCTCATTTTCATTAAAGGGCTAGTTTGTTGAAGATCCCCTTTTAAGAGGATGTTAGAAAGAATCTAGGGATGTGCAAATAAATAATCTGTTTGTGATAATATTATTAAGAAGAATTCTTTGTTTCAGGAGGGTTATATGAGCTTGATAGCACAACATCCTTATATAAAAATTGAAAGAAAAGTGACAGGTCTTGAACAGTATGAAATTGAGCTTAACCGAATCATTTATTTATATAAGGATAAAGTCGTTACACAGTATAGAGAGTTTCCGATTAAGGATGTAACGGATTTTTCTTATCGAGTAATTGCAAATCAAGGTGGTATTCTCTATTTACACACGTTACAAGGTGTATATCCGTATATCGTGAAATCTTCACCAGAAGCATTTATCACAGCATATAGAGCATATTTCAAGTAAAGTATAGCGAAAATAACTTGGAATGCAACATATGAGGGCATAATTCCCTTAGAAGTACAAAATAACTTCTTAAAATCAAATTACAGTGATGAAAGTATGAAACACAATTAGGGTTTACTCTTACATGAGGTTTTACTTAGAGGAGAATACATGAGAAAAATCAAAACATATTTTGGAGAGTTGAAGATGACCTGGCTGAGGGTTATACTTCTTGCTCTTATTACAGCGGTATATACTGCTCTTATCAATCAAGTCCCATTTTTAAAAGATAGTTCATTTCAAGACATCGCCATTTATGTTGACTGGTGGATTCTTTTTGCTGTATTCATTATTGTGAACTGCGAAAAGTGGTGGGAAGCAGCACTTAAATGCTTCGTCTTCTTTGTTGTTAGTCAGCCCCTAATTTATTTAATTGAGGTGCCGTTTTATGCACAAAGGTGGGAGATTTTCCGCTATTACGATTACTGGTTTAAAATCACACTTCTGACCCTGCCAGGTGCTGTGATAGCTTTCCAACTTAAAAAGAAAAACTGGCTTAGTGTGCTAGTTTTATCGATAGCAACAACTTATCTTGCTTACGCTAGTATCGATTATTTCAGAGCGGCAATGGCAAATTTTCCAAATCATATGCTCAGCTCTATATTTGCCCTGGCTTTGGCTATTTTCTTTGTTTTTGTTTTACTAGATAAGAAAAAGCATCGAATCATGGCTCTTTCGGTCATAGCCACAGCTCTTATTGTTTTTACTCTCTTCACCGGACCAGTTAAGACAGCGGAAATATTCCTTGAAGAAGGAAGCTGGACTTACTCGATGGAGGATGAGTCCGTAGTCATAGTGGAGATTACAGACGGGAACCATGTCAAGCTGACTGCAAAGAATAATGGCAATACTTTTATCCACTTTAAAAATAAGAACGGTACCGAAATAAACTATTATATTACAGTAAGCGGCGGCAGCATTTGGTATAATGTGCTCGACGAAAGTTAACTATTATTCCACCTTCGGGCACTGAAAAAGTCCTTTTGACATAAGTGAGAGAGTACAGGAACGAAATTTCGTTCCTGTACTCTCTTTTTCTTCGATGCCGTTGATTTCCATTCCGACGGACGCTTTTCGCGGGCACGGCTCCAGCCTTCTCTCTCGCTCCGCTCAGTCCGGGTGCTTCCGCTCGTGCTTAAGATAGACAGTAATTAGACCATCAAAAATGAAAGTCGTCTTCACAAACAATTTTTTCTTTCGGCTCATACGGTTCAATATGGACAAATGTCATCGCATATGGATTTAATTGTTGTACGACTTCTTCAATATCCTCAGTAATGCTATGTGAATCACGAACATTTAAATTTGGATTTACACAAACCGTTACGTCCACTAAAAGCAAGCTACCATGCTGTCTTCCACGTACTTCCACAATTTCACGAACGCGCGGCATTTGTTCTAAATTCTCCTTAATTTCCGTTAAAAATTCACTGTCAAAACCGTCCGTTAATGAGAATACGGAGTCTTTAAAAATTTCAATTGCTGTCTTAATAATTATTAAACCAATAATAAATGCTGTAATCGTATCAATAATAGGGAACCCTAACAACGCTGCAGTAATACCAATCGCAGTTCCGATACTAACAAGGGCATCAGAACGATTATCATAAGCGGCTGCTTTCACACCATTACTATTAATTTTTTTAGCTAGTCGAATATTGTATAAATAAACACCATACATAACAACAGCACTAAATAAGGAAACAAAGATGGTTATGCTACTGGGATTTTGTCGAATGGGAGAGAAGATATTCTTTCCAGCTCCAATTAATACTTCAATACCTACATAAATCATAATGAAGGAAGCAACTAAGGAAGCAATTGTTTCTGCACGGAAATGGCCGTAGCGGTGATCGTCATCTGGTGGACGTTGTGAAATTCTTAAGCCAATTAATACGGCAATCGAAGCAATAATGTCTGTCGTATTATTTAATCCGTCTGCTTTTAACGCCTCCGAATCCCCGATATAACCATATGCTAATTTAAGAGCGCTTAAAAAAATATAGGCAATAATGGATAAATAAGCGCCTTTTTCACCAGCACGTAAGTTTGTATACTGCTCCAAAATGTTTCCCCTCCGAAAAAGTTCTTTAAACACGAAAGAGGTCACACCTCACAAAATGCGTGGGTGTAACCTCTTTGAATGTAATTTAGTTATACTATTATAACATAAAATCCAAATAAAAACTACAGATTGAAAAAACTTCTACTGTTTCACTATTATATTTTAAATACAAAAAATTGTACATTAAAATCGATATATTGTAGTAAAAACTATTTTTCTCTTCTTGTAGTCTATGGAGCTAATAAATTACAACTTCTTCTAACAATTAAAATATTACTTGTAATTAATGCTGATAATAATTATCATTCTCGTTATATAGCTCATTTTTAATTTAACGATGAGCAGATAAATGAAAATGGTACATTATTGTGTCATACCAACCTAATCGAGAGAAGGCAATTAAATGAAAAAACAATCAATATATTCAGCATTAATGTTAGGTGGCTTACTTTTAGCTGGCTGTGGCGATCAAGAAGCTACAGAGAAAGAAGAAACAACTCAAACAGAACAAGCAACAGAAGCTAAAACAGTCGATTTAACGCAAGAGTTAAATAACTATCAACAATTCGCTTTAGAACAAATGGATCAGTTTTTAATTGAAACAGAAAAATTTGTAACACTGTTTAAAGCTGGCGATATTGAAGGAGCAAAAGCAGCGTATGCACCAGTACGTATGTATTTCGAGCGTTCAGAGCCAATTGCAGAAAGTTTTGGTGACTTAGATCCTCGTATTGATGGTCGTTTAGCGGACATTGAAGAAGAGGGGAAAGGTGAGGAAGAATGGTCTGGCTATCACAAGCTAGAATATGCACTTTGGGAAGAAAACACAACAGCTGGCTACGAAGAAGTAGCTGACCAATTACTAGCAGATACGAAAGAATTACATGCACTTGTGCAAACAGTGGAAGTTACGCCGGATTTAATGATTACAGGTGCGGTTGATTTATTAAACGAGGTATCCACTTCGAAAATTACAGGTGAAGAAGAAATTTACTCGCATACAGACCTTTATGACTTCAAAGCAAATATTGAAGGTGCAGAACAAATCTTCGACATTCTTCGTTCTAAATTAGAAGCGAAAGACGAAACATTAGTAGTAACATTAGATGAAAAATTTAAAGCAATAGATGACCTATTAGCGAAATATTCAGCTGACGGCGGTTATGTTTCTTACGAGGAATTAACAGAAGAAGATACAAAAGCCTTAGCAGCAGCAGTTAACCAATTAGGTGAGCCACTAAGTCAAATGGGAATTATTTTGGAGTGATAATTAATGTTTAAAACAAACGAAGATAAGTGGTTCAATAAAAAAATATCACGACGCGAAATGTTGAAACTTACAGGATTAGGTGTTGCAGGGGCGGCAATCGGAGCAAGTGGGTTCGGTGGCGTCATGAAGGCAATGGGACATGATATTTTTGATACTGTTTCGGATAGTGAAACAGCGATAAATAAAGTGAATTTTTATGGGAAACATCAATCTGGCATTGATACACCTGTACAAAAACATATTTATTTTGCTTCCCTAAATGTTTTATTGACAACAAAACAAGAGTTGCAGCTACTTTTTAAGCAGTGGACACCACTTATTGCACGTTTGATGAATGGGGAATTAATGGTTGATTCAACATCAAATACACGTGTTCCAACAGGTGATACTGGCGAAGCGAAAGGGCTAGATGCTTCGAATTTAACAATTACAGTAGGTGTAGGGGCTTCCTTATTTACGAAGTTAAATATTGAGAACTTAAAACCTGATAAGCTTGTGGATTTACCTCATTTTCCGAAAGATCAATTGCAAGCTGATCTTACAGGTGGGGACCTTTGTATTCAAGCATGTGCCGATGATCCGCAAGTGGCTTTTCATGCGGTACGTAACTTAGTACGAGCAGCCTCTGGTAAGGTAGAAATTCTATGGTCACAATCAGGCTTTAATTCATTTCCTAAAGAGGGTGGCACGCCGCGTAATTTATTCTCCTTTAAGGATGGTACTGGGAATCCCAACGTGTCAGACAATAAAGCTATGAATGAGGTTGTTTGGGCAGATTCAGGATGGATGCAAGGTGGCTCTTATTTAGTAGCACGTATTATTCAAATGCATTTAGAAACATGGGACCGTACATCGTTAAAAGACCAAGAGGCTACATTTGGTAGACAGCGTGATAGTGGTGCGCCAATTGGTAAACAAAAAGAATTTGATTCGTTTGATGTGGAAGAAAAGGATATCAACGGTGCCTATATAATTCCAGATACATCGCATGTGCATTTGGCAAGAAAATCTGGAACGCAAATGTTACGCCGTTCGTTTTCTTATGCTTCAGGTGTTTTAACGAAAACGGGTACACATGATGCAGGGTTGTTGTTTATTTCGTTCCAGAAAGACCCTGCACAATTTATTAAAGTTCAAAATAGTCTCGGTAGAATGGATAAAATGAATGAATATATTACCCATCGAGGTAGTGCATTATTTGCCTGCTTCCCTGGTGTACAAAAGGGGAGTTATTTAGGTGAAGCACTTTTTAATGCGCTTTAGTATAACCTTCTGTTTAGTATTACTTTGTGCAGTGCCTGTATTTGCAGCCAATTCGTACAGCAATTTGTATATATCAATAAGTGATGCACTAATTAATACGAAGCAGGACAAGGATGCTGAAGTTCAAATCGCACTTGAGCAGTTTGCAAAAGATTGGGCAGTTGTTGAAACGTCTGAAAAAGAGGAAAAGGCGAAAGTTGATTCGGCTTATGATAAAGCCATGAGTGCATCAACGAAAGAGGACCGTGTGAAAGCATTGTCAGAGCTTTCTAATGCACTTAGAGCATTAGAAAAAAAGGAAAATCCTGTAGATGAATCCGCACAGCGTACTGAATTTTCTCAGAAGTTTTCTCCTGTTATGCAATCATTTGAAACAGCATTAGCGACGGACGATGTTCAGCAAATTGAAGAAGCGTACAAAGAGTTAAATAGTAAATGGAATAAATATGAACGTCCAGTACGTGAGCAAAGTATGGCGATGTATGGTCAAATCGAAACTCAAATGGCATTTATTCGCATTACGCTCGCTTCTGAGCAACCAGATATGCGTACCATAGAAGCGCAATATGCTGATTTAAAGCAGTCGATTACTGATTTTACTGCTGGGAAAGAGACTGCAGAACTCGTAGAAGGGGACTATTCATTAGCGACGTTAGTGGATTATATCGATGAAGCGACTAAGCAGATTGATAAGCAAAACTATAAAGGTGCGGCAGACCAAATTCGTGAATTTATAACAATTTGGCCTACTGTCGAGCTAGATATTTCAACACGTAATGGAACTCTTTATACGAAAATTGAGAGCGAAATGCCGATAATTGTTAGTGATTTAATGAAATCTTCGGTAGACGGAGATAAGTTGAAAACGCAATTAAATCAATTTAAAACTGAAATTCAACTCATTCAAGGTGATTCAAATTATTCCTATTGGGATGCAGCGTTAATATTACTGCGTGAAGGATTAGAAGCATTATTAATCATCCTTGCACTCGCGACATTTTTAGAAAAATCGGGTCAACAAGTGATGCGCAAATGGGTTTATATTGGTGCAGGTGCAGGTGTATTCTTTTCTACAGTCGCGGCCATTATCATGTCAACGCTCTTAAATTCAGCGACTGTTGATGCAAACCGTGAATTGTTAGAAGGCTATATTGGATTGATTGCAGCGGCGATGATGATTGGAGTAGGGATTTGGCTCCACAACAAATCAAGCGTTGCAAGCTGGAACGGCTATATTTCTAAACAAATGAATCACGCCATTTCAAAAGGTTCTGTCTTTTCAATGGCAGCTATTAGTTTCCTTTCTGTATTCCGCGAAGGTGCGGAAACTCTCGTATTTTACGCCGGTATCGCGCCAAAAATGGAAGTATCACAATTTGTCTTAGGAATTGTTGTAGCACTTGTAATCTTGGCACTTGTAGCAGTTGCCCTCGTGAAAATGAGCGGGAAAATCCCCATTCATAAATTCTTTGCAGTCGCGACGATTTTAATTTATGTGTTAGCCTTTAAAATTATCGGTGTCAGTCTTCACACACTTCAGCTGATGGATAAGCTGGCTACTTCGGTTATTGATGGGCTACCTGTGTTTAGTACAATCGGCTTCTATCCAACAGTTGAAACGATTATTGGACAAGCTGTATTAATTGTCCTTGTCTTCATCACAGTTATTTATAAGAAAATGCGAAAATAACACATAAAAACCTCCAATGAAACGAGTATTGAACAATACTTCGTAGAAATTGGAGGTTTTTTAGTTTTGTCACGTTTACGAACTTGAACAAACCAATTTAATTTACATAATTAAGTCCAAACTTCATATAAATAATTGATTAAACAAAAAAATAAAAGGATGGGAATTATCGTTCAAATATCTCCAGTTCCTATAAATACCGTGTGTATAGGAGGCGGTAATAATCAGATTGTGTATTATCCACAAGTGGCATTATGTGAAAATAGTTTATGGGAGAGTAAAATGAATTATGCCATTTACGAACAGGTGATGGAACTTGTTTCTTTACAATTTGGCAATATGCCGACAACAGTTGAACAAATGCTAGGTTTTTATGAAATTAAAAATAACCAACGTCAGGTGCTGAGTTTATCTCTTTCTAATTATACGTACCATTTCCATGCAGCACATGGTTTGACGTATATAAAATCATTAACATTTGATTTAGAACAGAAGAGAATTTGCAAACTGAGTGACTTGTTTAAACCTGGAAGTAACTATGTGAGAGTAATTTCGGACCTTATAAAGAAACAAATTTTGCAACGAGATATTCAATTACTAGATGGATTTACAGAGATTCAACCGAACGAAGATTTTTATATTGCGGATAAGGCACTGGTTATTTATTTTCAGTTGTACGAAATTACTCCGTATGTTGAGGGATTTCCGATGTTCCCGATATCTGTATTTGATTTGGGAGAGATTATTGATGAAAATGGTCCCCTTGGTAGAATGGCAATTAATAATTAAATCGTTGAAATGTCACTTTGAGCAAAATAAGTTTAAAATGAAGACCCCAGATAGGAAAAATAGAATTCCTGTTAGGGGCCTTTTTGGTAGAACAGAAAGTAAGTCTTGTTATATTTTTAGCTATTAGTGATCATCAAGATGTGGTGGCTGAACGGGGTGGGCATCTTCAATAACACGGATTGGCCGCATCATGTCGTGATCTTCATGCTCAAGAAAATGGCAATGCCACATGTAATTTCCGGTATGTTCCTTCCAATGCATAATGATTTTTGTAACTTTCCCAATGTCCGCTTTTACTGTATCCTTCCAACCTCTTTCATAGTCACGGGGTTCTTCTGGTTCACCCGTGAATTCCAATTTCCCTTCTGCTACATAAAGATCTACATTAAATGGCCGACGTTCAAGTATTTTAAACTGTACTAAATGTAGATGAATCGGATGGAAAACGGGCGTTGTATTGATGAAATTCCAAATCTCAATACTGTCTAAAGCAGGTTTTTCTGTTGCGGGATCATGGTACATTTTATCGTCTAACATGAGCATCAGTCTGCCATAACGGTCTAACGTGCTAGTTAGAGGGAGATTACGAATTGTATGTGCATGATGTTCGTGCAAATCCATTGAGGGTTCTAATAGAGTAGGGATTTGACTTGTATCTTGACCTTTTAAAGGTAACGTAACATTAAATTTCATAATCACATTCGTATGTTCATCAGGAAACTCTTCATCATCATTCATTAATAGAATTTCATCATTCTTATATTTACTGAAATCAATAATCACATCTACACGTTCAGCAGGATTTAATTCTACTGTTTGAATCTCGGTTGTGGCTTCTAAAAATCCACCATCTGTTCCGATTTGGTAGAGTTGATCATCGTTTGATAGACGCAATTTATAACTTCTTCGATTCGAGCCGTTTAGTATACGGAAACGATACTTTCTAGGTTCCACATTTAAATAAGGCCATATTTTGCCGTTTACTAGAATTGTATTACCCACGTAGCCTAATGTAACAGTAGGGTCTGGCAGTGGAAGTTGGTCAGGTACGGGAAGTGGAAATGGTGGGTCTAGTTTAGTGGGATAAAAAATAGAGCCATCTTCATTAAACGATTTGTCTTGAATCAGGAGTGGAATTTCGTAGTTTCCCTTTGGTAATTGTAATCGTTCTTCTGAAGAATCACGAAGCAGATAAAAGCCTGCTAAGCCGGCACAAACATTTAATCGCGTCAAACCCATACAATGATCGTGATACCACATGGTTGTTCCAGGTTGGTGATTTGTATATTCATGCACTGCACGTTTAAAGGTTGGGCCGGTAGCGGTATAGTCTCGTGTATACCATGCTTCAGGATGACCATCGCTTTCAGAAGCTACATTTGCCCCGTGTAAATGCACGACAGTTCGAACCTCATGTGAATTATTAACCCCATGCAAACTCAAATCAATCGGTAAGAAATGCTTGTCGGGAAGTTTGTTTAAGTATTTTACATACGTCGTTTGATCTTTTTTTGCTTCGATAGTTGGACCGGGTACGATTCCGTCATAACCCCAAACTTCTGAATATGGAAAGCTTTTATGAAATTGATGTCGTGATTTCATCATTCTTATTTCATAATAAGAACCTATCGGATAATTTTTATTCGGCCTTGGAGTAGCAGTGGGTGGTTTTATTAATGGGGTTACAAATTTAGGAATTGAATCAGGTATTGCTGGGTTTATTGGATTTAATGGATTTTCAGGGACTTTCAAAGCGCACATCCTTCGTTATTTTATGTATTTAGTGTATTCTTCTATTGTTAAGGTCGTTCCTTTTTACGGAGGCGTATTTGTTGCGACCTCTGTTATTTTGCATTTTTAGAGAATATACTAATAGTAAAAACAATCGTACTATTTTAGAAAGTTGAGGAAGCAATTTGTATAAAACAATCGGAGTACTGGCACATGTTGATGCAGGGAAAACAACCTTTTGTGAGCAGTTACTTTATCATACAAACAGCATTAAAGAGCGCGGTCGCGTCGATCACCAAGACGCCTTTTTGGATAACCATGATATCGAGCGTCAGCGTGGTATTACCATTTTTGCAGAACAAGGACGCATTGATTATAAAGGAGACATATACACCTTAATTGATACGCCTGGACATGTCGATTTTGCCCCTGAAATGGAGCGTGCTATTCATGTTATGGACGCAGCAATTGTTATTATTAGCGCGGTTGATGGTATTGAAGGGCATACAGAAACTGTGTGGCAATTACTGAAAGACAATCAAGTGCCAACATTTATTTTCATTAATAAAATAGACCGTGAAGGCGCAGATGTAGCTAATGTTTTTGCATCGATTCAAAAAGAATTATCACAAGATGCACTGCTTCTTCAAGATGGCATGAACGATGCAGTTAAAGAATGGCTCGCTGAACGAGATGAAACACTGATGGATGCTTATTTTGCAAACCAATTAGATGAACAAGCTTGTATCAACAGCTTACGCGAACGGATTGCTGAGCAAAAGTGCATTGTTTGTATGGCAGGTTCAGCATTAAAAGATGAAGGGATACTGGCATTTTTTGAACAGCTCGCTAATTTAACAACAACGACTTATGTTAGCGATGAACCTTTTCAAGCACAAGTGTTTAAAATACGTCATGACAACACGCACCGCTTAACTTTTATGAAAGCGCTGGCTGGAACACTACAAGTACGCGATGAATTTACATTTGGCGATGCGACCGAAAAAGTAACGGAAATTCGTATTTATAACGGCAAACGTTTTGAACAGGTGCAGCAAGTTCAAGCAGGGGATATTTTTGCGGTGAAGGGACTTTCAACCCCTATTATTGGTGATGTGATTGGACAAATAGGAGCACATCCCATATCTTTTGAAATGGTACCAACATTACAAGCGAAAGTCATATATGATGGACAGCTACATATGAAAGAAGTAACGCGCATGTTTCGTGAATTAGAAGCAGAAGAGCCTAGCTTACGTGTCGTTTGGAATGAACAGTTCCATGAAATTTCAGTACATGTAATGGGTGTAATTCAACTAGAAGTATTAGTAGAAGTATTGCGTGAACGATTTGGACTTGATGTGCAATTTGGAAAGCCGCAAATTTTATATATGGAAACCATCGATGCATGTGTAACCGGTTATGGTCATTTCGAGCCTCTAAAGCATTACGCAGAAGTTCATATAAAAATGGAACCAAATGAACGCGGAAAGGGCAATACATTTTCGAATGCCTGTCATGCAGACGATTTATCAGTGGGCCATCAACGCTTAATTAAAAAGCATCTATTTGAAAAAGAGCATCACGGCTTATTAACTGGATTCCCTGTAACGGATATTCATTTTACGTTACGAACAGGTCGAGCTCATAATAAACATACAACGGGTGGAGACTTTAGAGAAGCAACATTTCGAGCGTTACGCCAAGGTTTAGAGCAAGTTCCAAATGTATTACTTGAACCGTATTATCGTTTTAAGATGAAGGCTTCAAATGAGCATATTGGGCGTATGATGTCTGATGTTCAGCAAGCGAGTGGAACATTTGATGCGCCAATTCTTAATGAAGATACAGTTGTTCTTATTGGAAGAGCACCAGTTGCGACCTTTATGGATTACAGCACGCAATTTGCAGCTTATACAAATGGTAAAGGGGCATTAACACTGCAATTTGATGGTTATGATTTATGTCATAATTCAGTAGAAGTTATTGAGCAAATTGCTTATAACAAAGATGCCGATCCAGCTTATACATCTTCAAGTATTTTCTGTGCAAAGGGTAAGGGGTATAGTGTACCTTGGCGGGAAGCAAAAGCAGCGATGCATTGTTTAGTTGAAGATTAGAGAACGGAAGTTGTTGCTTGTTGGTTAATAGAATCAGTCGTAATTCACATTATTTTCTTGGCAATATCGGCGTCTTTAATTTACGTTATTGCTTTAAAATGGACAATATCGCTAAATTCGAGAAATACTACAACTAAAAAAGATTCTCCTCGATAGGAGAATCTTAATCTTTCACCATAAATTTGATAGGACGACAAACTTTCCTTTATTTAACAGCTGTTCTATTTTTAAAAAGTTTAAAGACATATGCGATAATGGGTGCAAGAAAGCTTAGAATTGTAATCACAAGAAGCGAAATGAATAAATGTCTAGAAACCCAATCGAGGTTGCCTAAACCATAGCCTGCTAAAACCCAAACAATTGACCAAATCATTGCACCAATAAAATTGGGACTAATGAAGTCTTTAAAGCGATAGCCAGTAAATCCACAAACAAATGGTACTGTCGCACTTAATAAAGGAACAAAGCGAGAGAACATGATTGTTAGTTTACCGTACTTTGCTAAAAATTGACTCGCTTTATGAATAGATTTATCGGGCACAAGTTGAGTTAATGAGTATTTACGTTGTCTACCTTTGGAACGCTTCAGTAACGTACCTAAAAGAAAATTATGTGTATCACCAGCAAGTGTAGCCACAATAAACAAAATCAGTAGAATACGAATATCTAGCTGACCAATTGCTGCAATCGTTCCACTCGCAAAAAGCGTGGCATCTCCAGGTAAAAACGTGAAAATAATATATGCTGTTTTAGCAAAAATAATAAGAAATAAAATAAAATAAATATGTTTACCGTAAATTCCTATGAAATGGCTTAACTGCGTATCGATTGAGCGGATTGAAAATAAAAATTCTCGCAAAAAATCCCCTCATTTCTTTTAAATATACGTTTATTTAATTGTAACATATTGTTTTCTACGTGTAATTCTTTGTCGTAATTTAAGAATAAATAAACCTAGCGAAATGAATAACTTCGCTAGGCTAAATGAATAAGTGAGATTTCGGAAGGGGGACATGGTTGGTGATGCATTAATTTAATGTACGCTTAAATAAAATACCTAATGTGTTTGGACCACAATGTGTAGACACTGTACAACCCGCTTTTGTAATATAAACTTTATCAAACTGTACATATTCAGATACAAGCGATTTCACAAGCTCGATAATATCCTCAGAGCATTCTGAATGGGTAATAAAAATGCAAGAAGTATCAATATCTGAACGGTTTTCTAAACGATCTTTTACATATTTCTCAAGACAGCCTTTAAAATTGCCACGATATTTTTTACCTACTTCCATTTTTCCGTCAAGCACTTCAATTGAAGGTTTGATTTTAAGTAATGTCGCTCCAAATGCTTCAATACTTGAACAACGTCCACCACGTTTTAAATAGTCCATTTTATCAATAACAAAGCTCGCTTCAACTTGTGAAGCAAGTGCAGAAATTTGTGCCACGATTTGTTCTGCACGTAAACCTTTTTTAGCAAGTTCAGCAGCTTCAATTACTAAATGTCCACTACCAGTAGATAAATTTTGAGAATCAATAACAAAGATATTATTGAATTCTTGTGCAGCGAGCTGAGCGTTTTGATGGCATGAAGAAAATTGAACGCCTAAGCTGATGTGAATAATTGCATCAAATTCCTCTGAATACTGCTTAAAAAATTGTTCATATTCATATGTATTAATCGCTGCTGTAGAACAAGTTTTATTTTCAACTCCGACATATTGGAAAATATCCTTAGGCGTGATATTAACACCATCTAAAAAATCCTCATCATTTATTAACACATGAAGTGGTGCCAATGTAATATCATATTCCGCAAGAAGTTCTGGAGATAAGTCACATGTACTATCTGCTGTAATTTTAATCAAATTGATTACACCTCTTTTAAAAATTTAGTCTATTAAATTGTAACACGTAATAATTTGTATATGTATAGATAATTAGATAGTAGTAGAGATAAATGGAAAATGATGTTCCTTCTTAAACAAGCTAGGGTAAAAAGAATAGGGGGAATCAAGTCAAATTAGTAAGTTTCAAAGAGTACGTATCGAAACTTTTTAGATTGATCGAAGCTAAAAATCTGCAGGAAAAGCATTTATTCAAATTATTATTCCACTATGGAAGGCCTGTAATAATGGTATTACTTGGCGTTGGAAATAATAAACATAGGAGGATTTCAATAAGAGAGAAATGAACATTTACATTCGGAATTATACAATAGAAAAAACAAAAGACGAACTACGTGTTCAGTTAAAAAATGGGGAATGATGATTTAAGGTGTTGTTGATTTAATTAATTTTAAAAAAAACAATCGAAAAAGTATAGTATCGATGTGACACCAAATACTAAAGCTGTTTCATAATTTTTTAAAAAGAAGGAGGAAAACATTCGTGAAATACTTTAAATGGGGAATTATCGGTGCTGCTATTTATGGTGTTACAAAAGTAATGCAAAATGGCGTGTTATCTAAAATGATATCATCAAATGATTCAAAAGATGCTGCATCCGTTACTGCAATGGACTCTGTCTTTACTGGTAGTAAATAATAATTATATCCATTTATCCGTTATTTCATAAAAAATATTGAATGCTTTCAAAGAAGCCGCAATTTAGATTAAGTCTGATTGCGGCTTCTTTTAATGCCGAAAATGTAATAGTTTAGGGACTGAAAGGTGAGTGTATGTGGGCTTAGGAAGACCCTAACAACATTAGCGGTTTTAAGTCAGTTAAGAACACCAATTTGATGTAGCTTCTTTTCATACCTCACCTATATAAGCCTTTGTATAATTTGAAACTGTCAAATTACCATTTTCGGCATAATCATCAAATAAATTTGCTATGTCTTCGATATAAGCTTCGTAATTTTCATCATCAGCTCTTAGTGAATACGATGCAGAAAGGCATCTTTGAATAAATTTTTCCTTTGTAAAATAAAGAGAATTTAAAAATTTTTCGGTATGAACTGATCCATTAAAAAATTCAAATATTTTTGTTTCATCTTCTTTTATCCCACCGCTAAAGCCGTAAAAATTAGGACAATATTTTTTAAAAATTTGATAGTTGATTTGATTGACCTTATCCTCTAAATCACGCATATTCCAAACTAAAATCACTTTTCCGTTAGGCTTTAAAATTCGAGAACATTCTTTTTGGAAATCGATTGGATCAAACCAATGGAATGCTTGAGCAACTGTTATAAAATCTATGAATTGATTAGGTAATCCTGTCGATGAATCCGTTCCATCCAAAATTTTTAAATTTGGATATTGACTCAATTGTTTGGTCGCGATAAGGCGCATATCTTCATTCGGTTCAACACCAAATACAAAACTACCTCTATCTAAGAGCTGTTTAGCAAACTTCCCAGTTCCAAAACCAATATCCGCAATGATAGAACTTTCTTGAAAGTTATATTTTTCATAAAGACAATCAATTAAAGCCTTAGCATAGGAAGGTCTACTTGCATCGTAATCATTAGCCAAGCCGGTAAATTTATTGGTATTTTCTATGATATTTGCGCTCCCTTCTAATTTATATTATGTTCTAAAAACTATACAAATTAACATAAAGCTTCCGAACTCAATTCGTCGAGAGAAATCCCTAATTTATGTAAAATATAGCGTTTAGTATTATATAATGTCAAGTGTAATCGGTATTTGAGAATTAAGAAGGGAATAATCCTTAAATTGTAGTATATAGAATGTACAAAAGGGGGGATTGCATGTACGAATATTTCAATGGATATGTTATTAGAGAGGGAACGGAAGGGGTACCAGCTGACCTAGTTGAAGAACTTTTCGAAGATGCAGGATGGGCAAAAAATACGCCTAATTGGCAGAAGGAAAAGTTTACGTTAATATTCAAAAATTCTACTTGGGCGTTTACTGTTTGGGACAACAATAGAATGATTGGTATGGTTCGAGTGATTTCTGATCAAATAATGGCAGCCAATATAATGGATTTGGTCGTTTTATCAGATCATCGTGGGAAAGGTATCGGCAAAAAACTGGTGGAATTATGTGTTCAAAAACTTCCTCACGGGGATTGGTTTGCACACACTTCGGCAAATAATTTTCCGTTCTATGAAAGCTGTGGTTTTGAAGTAAAAGATATATCTCAAAATGGTACTTGTGCGTATTACGGTTATATACAAGCACGAAAAGAAGGACATCGAAAATAGTTGCATATTGAGTTTGTACAAGATGTAAATTGAAATAGAATAAAAAAATAGCATGAGTTCAATGTAATCTCAAACTCATGCTAAATGGAACGCAAGTAGTGTGTGTTTTATTGCAAAGGTAAAAAGTGAGATTGCCATATCCCAGTTTCACTTAAAACCATACGCCATATGGATTCATCACCACTTCCTAAAGGAAAGCGAATGCCGCCTTCTTCTCCATCAAACTGAAATTCTCCTTTTTTGATGAGTTGAGCATATTCAAGGGCTTTAAGTCGCTCGTATAAATTTTGAGAAATTGTCGATTGCTGAGTATATTCTTGCTCCGACCAATGTACGTATTCCTCGCGTGTTGTATACATACGATAATTCGTTTGATCATCCATTAAAAAGTCTGCATAAAGCTGAACGCGTACATATGTGATTGGGTCCACATCACGAAATACTTCGATATCATTTGTCTTTTTAAATTCTAAATAATACTGATGCTCTAAGTCAGACCATTCTGATTCAAAATTTCTAACTTCATAACCAAGCACCTTACCTTTTAGTTGATCTAGGGAGATGACTTCAATCGTTCCGCGTGCCCAATTATCTGGAACGACGAATACTTGATTCGTACCAAGTGTAGTTTGTGGGAAATTATAAAAGAAAACCTCTTTTGCAGCTTGTTCATTGATAGAGTAGTTCTCTAGCTTTTCTAAATAACTTTCATAAACGGTTTCACCCATTATTTTTGCAAAATAGTAATCCTGTGCAAAATAAACGGAATTTACTACAACCGTCCCATTAATTATTTCGACTGTTTCATCTGGTAAGCCAATGACGCGACTTAATGTCTGCTGACCTTTTGTGTTTGTATACGTAATGATGTCACCGCGTTCTAATTTATCGATTTCAGGATCAATAACGATAGGGTAGCGATAATACTCTTTGTTGCCACGATCCATTGTGTCTGTTTTTAAATCGAGTACCGTTTGTTTAGCTGATAATGAATCGACAATGGGGACATTGAAATCTTCTTCAATCGTATCAAATGTGTCTGTTAACCGTTTCCATTGTCCATGTTGATTTTGCACAACAATACGCGCGGCTTTATCACTTACCGCAAACCAGTATGTGAAGTTATTATCCAACTGAATTTTTTCGGCTTCTTGCTGGCCCACGATAATTTGATTTCCATCAAAATTTGATATTATACCAGCATACATAAAAGGTGCATGATCTCTGGAACCCCTTGAACCCCAAGGATTTTGATTGTCCATTGGCTTACTTGTCACACCAGTCGTTTGCTGCCATGCCCAACCATCCTTATATTCCAAATATGCTAAATAAATTTTCTCTACATCCGTTCGTTCGATGAAAGCTACAAGTGCATCCTGTTTTTTCACATAATCAAATTCCTGAAAGATCACTTCATAATCTTTCCCATCCATCTTTTGTTCAAAGTAAGTTGTGAATTGTGCCTGAATAGAATCGTTTTGCTTATATAGTCCGCCAATAATAAAAATTGTTAGTAGCGCAGCGAAACTAATGGCAGTGAACCAAATTTTACGGCTTTTCTTTTTAGGGTTCTGGATTTTTTGAATTACGCGTTCTTCACTTTCCTTACTGAATAGCGATTGCTCTTCCAATACTTCGGCTAATTCTCGCTTAATGTCATTCATAAAAAATCACCTCTCCATTCGAGTTCACTAAGGGATGTTTTCGATAAATCACGTCCGCGCTTTAACCTCGTTTTAATCGTGTTTTCAGAAACATCTAGAAGGTATGAGATTTCGAGACTTGTCAATTCCTCGTAATAGAATAGAACGATGACTTCACGGTATTTGACAGGTAGTTCGAGCACCGCTTTTGCAATAGTATTTTGTTCTAACTTTTTTAATGTCTGCTGTTCAATGGAGGGGAGGGTTTGCTCTGAACTTTTCCAAAGGTTTTCTAAAATACGTAATCGATTTTTTAAGCTACGTAAATAGTCACAACTTTTATGGATGGTCATTTTGGACAAATATGTTTTGATATTGGCGCGACCTTCAAATTGTTGCGATTCAAAATGTTTGATAAAGACATCCTGAACGATATCTTCTGCAGCACTCCAGTTTTTAACATACACGTAGGAAAGGCGCATTAAATAATCACCATGAGCTTGCATGAGTTCTCTCATTTCATATGTATTCACTCAAAATGCCTCCTTTCTTTGCGCAATAGACGGGTGAATAAAGGGGATAGTTTCATGGAAATTGAATTATTTTTGAAAAAATGAAGGTTTATAAGATGTTAGTTAGTTCTTAAAATAAGCTAAGGGAAGCGTATGGTAGGTCGATACCAAAATAAAACAAAGATAAAATCCAACTACTTTTTGGAATAGCTGGATTTCTCTTATGGGAAAAGGGTTATTACATAGTTTTATTTTTCTACAAATGAATGTTCTTTAATCTCAACAATACGTGTAGCTGAGTTCGTTACAAAGTAATCATCATGTGAAACAAATAAAATGGTACCTTCATACGCATGTATAAAGTTAGCCAGTGCTTGACGCGTTGCCATATCTAAAAAGTTTGTTGGTTCATCGAGTAAGAGAACATTATAATGGCCTAAAAATAATTCGCATAAAAGTAAACGAATACATTCGCCGCCACTTAAAACAGAAATTTGTTTTTGTAAATCCGTATGTTCAAATTGCATCTGATGAAGCACGCTACGAATAAATGCATCACTGTAATCACTACGAGACTTTAAAAATTTCCAAACCGTATCGTTAGGCAAGTTTTGATATGCCAGTTGTGAAAAGTGTCCAATTTTAACCTTTGGCGACATAACAATGCTTTCGTGTTGGTCGAGGATTGCTTGGAATAGTGTGGATTTCCCACTGCCATTAGGACCAGTCAATGCGATTTTATCTCGTAAGTGAACTTGTAAATGAGCTTGTTGTAACAAAATTTTCCCACCGATAATTAGTGACATATCTTGAATCATAATCGGAAACTTATTGTGAAGCTCCATTGCTTTGGATTGATGAAAATGTATTGGAATCACTTCTTTTACTTTTTCAACGACTTGTAGTTGTTCCAACCGTTTTTCAATCGCCTTTGCTGAACGATGAACAGCTTTTTGGCTAGTACCTTTTGATTTTGTTTCAAACATACGATTTGGTTTGGCTTTTACCTCTCTCCTTGACAGAGTGTTTGACTGAGTAATTTTTTCTGCCTTCTTCATTTTGTCAGTTGCGGCTTTTTCTAAATGATTTTTTTCTCGAGTGTATTTTTCATGTGCAGCGTGTTGTTGAAGCCTCTCTAATTCCTTTTGTGCTTCATAATCCGAATAATTACCGCTATAAATTGATATTTTCCCTTCGTTAACTTCCCAAATTGTTGTTACTATGTGATCTAACAAGTTCCGATCATGACTTATTAATAGGACTGCGCCGTAATAGTGCTGAAGCTGCTCTTGTAAAAGATCTATACCGTTTTTATCTAAATGTGATGTCGGTTCATCGAGAAGTAATGCTTCATAGTAATGACTAAATGTTTGAGTCAACTTCAGACGTGTCAGTTCGCCGCCACTATGTGGGTTAACAGCCTGTAATTTGTGTTTTAGTGTTATGTCTATATAGTGCTGCTCGAGGGCAGGGGTTGTTTGTTCAAAATAATAATAATCCACATGTGCCATTACACTACCTAGCTGTGGCGTTATTACACCAGCTAATAACTTTAATAATGTGCTTTTGCCAGCGCCGTTTTTACCGACAATACCAATGCGATCAAATTGATGAACTGCTAATTTTGGAATATCTAATATATCCTTATCTAAAAATTGAACATTTATATTTTTAAGCTCAAAGCATATGTTTTCCATGTTTGCTACCTCCGAAATATAGAATTTCGTATCGATAGCTTATCGATACGAGCGGGTAAAGTTATACCGCTCGTATTAAAAGAATAGAAGCATCAGCATAGTTTTAGTCCTCCATTATGGTTTGTGAGTCTAAAACGCAATAAAAAAGCAGACATCTTGCATGCCTGCTCAGAAAAATATAGAAACGACCCGTTAAAAGGGAACTTCTACTATAATCCTTCGTTTACAAGCATGACAAAAAGAGCCCTAAAATAAAGGGTTTTACTTTTTTATTGCCAGCTTAGCGTAAACGAAGTAAAAACATAGGAAAATTCCTCCTTCTAATAAATTACTGTTATCGTAATCTATTTTAGTTGAAAATTCAAATTATATTTATCTTAAAATTCCATCAAATTTGATTTAAAATGCATCCGCGTATATTATTTGATTGTTAAATTCAATTGTATAGTCTTGACGCCATAGTGAAAGGTGAGCGTGCCGTTTCAAATTGAATCAGAGTAAGGAAATTGTTTTGCATTAAATAAGAAGAGATATTTATCTTTAATTATTTTTAAAAAAGGGTTGACCTATCAAATAAAAACGTGTATTATTTTATAAGTCGCCAAGAGATGAAGCGACAAACGAAATTACATGAACCTTGAAAACTGAACAAGCAACGTTAATGAAACAAAGCTTCTTAAATGAAGCAAAAATAGATATCAACTTTTAGTTGATACGCTAGCAAAGCAAATGAGCTTTCAAACTAACTTTTATGGAGAGTTTGATCCTGG
>JAZUES010000052.1:0-4955 GCA_045640265.1 Solibacillus sp. | reverse complement strand
CAAACCCATGATTTTTTGTAGCGTGCAATTGAGTCCACCCACTTTCTATTTTTTTAAACACAATTTATATTGCAACAATTTCGCTTCCTTGCCTAAGTAGATTTCACTCCCAATACGGCTTACTTCCGTAAAACCTAGCTTCTCCATCATTTTCCTTGAACGATGATTTGTTTCATGTGTCTCCCCATGAAATATGGTGACTCCTCCTATGTGCAGCTTCTTCATTTATCACCCTCCATCCGTCCGTCTCCAATCATCATCCTCATTAAACTTCGCAAAGACATGCACATCATAAGCCTGATCATTTTGATATATATATTTTTTTAACATACCTTCTTTTTCAAAGCCTTGTTTTAGCAACAATTGACTGGAACCTTCATTTTGCACAAAAACAATCGCGCCAATTCTTGTCAATCCCATCTCTTTGAATCCGTATTCCGTAATTTTAGCAACGGCTTCAGAGGCATATCCCGCTCGCCAAAAATCTGGATGAATGTCATAACCCACTTCGGCACGTTTATGCGCTGGTGACCATAAATTAAAGCCGATTGTGCCGATTAAACCGGGAATACCTTTTCTTTCAATTCCCCAACGAATTCCCCTTTTACTTTGAAAATTAGTTGTAAATGCTGTGATTAAATTTTCCGCTTGCTCCAATTGTTCAAATGTTTTCAGTCCGTAATATTTCGTCACCTCTTCATTTGAAAAAATAGAATAAATAGCATCTACATCTATGGAAATAATTTCTCTTAATAGTAATCTTTCAGTTCCAAGTGTTGGAAACATATAAGCACCCCTTTTATATGATATATAATGTTTATAAAAAATTTATGTATAGAGAGTGGTGAAATGATTTGAAGAGACGTTACTTACATCGAAAGGATTGGAAAAGAATACTCAAACGAGATTACAAAGAAATGAAAATTGAAGATGAAGACTTTAATGGATACATAGCATTATTGACCCTGATTGAAGTGTCCGAACCTCTTCTAATAAAATATTTGGATACGGAAATTTGTATTGTAAATAACCATTATTCCTGGCTTCAACAGCTACCACTAGATGAAAATTTTGCAATCACAACCATGTTTGATGACAAAGGCGAAATTATTCAATGGTATATCGATATCACGTATCAAAATGGCGTTGAAGATCGACTCCCTTTTATGGTCGACCTTTATTTAGACATTATTGTTTTGCCAACAGGTGAAATTATTGAAAAGGATCAAGATGAGCTACTTGAAGCGCTTCAAAATCATGAAATTACACAGCAACAATTTGATTTTGCTTATAACATTTTCAATCAAGTTTTAAATCAGATTCAAAATGATACATTTGCTTATTTCTCTTTAAGTAAGTTACATCGGAATCTTTTGTTGGAACATTAAACGGCTTGTTCAGTTTCCTATCTGACAAGCCTATTTCCAAGTTTCATCTAGCTTATCTGAATAAAATTCAATTGCTCTTTTATACTTTTGTACATTTGAATCTGACGAACTATTTACGATACATTTCAGTAAAAATTCCATTGCAGATTGATGTTCGTTTAAATTATATAAAGTCATGGCATAAAAGACTTGAAGCGCTTCATTATTAGGAAATACTTCAATCGCCTCACATAGTACTGCTTTCGATCTCTCGTATTCGCCAAGTGCTCTAAACGTGCTTCCTAATCCTAAATAAGCATTTTGTAAATCCAATTCATCAAGATTCCCTTGAATTGCCTTTTCATAATAAGGCACCGCTTTTGCCTCTTCTCCTAAACGATCAAAGCTCCAGCCACATTGATAATTGATAGAAGCATTTTGCGGATTTTGCTCGGCCAGCTTTACAAGAATTTCATTCGATTCAAGTAAGTTATTTTCTTTTCTTAACTGCAGCGCTCTATCTAATTGTTCTTCCACATTTATCACTAATTAGATTCCTCCTTACACTACATCATCATTTAGATGATATTAACATAATTTTCAAACAACAATCCAAAATTTGCTATAATTAATGTTACGAAAATAAATGAAGTTATTCATTTGATTAATAAAGCGATTTTTAATTTAGAGTACCAATTTGACATAAAATTCTGATAAAATAGCAGTATCTTAATTGAAGGGAATGATTGACATGAAACAGATAGCTAAGGTGATTGAAAAGTAGACGTATTTTCTCTTTTCAATCTCAAGGGATACGAAAACAATTGAAAAGAGGATAAGGCATGTATACAGATAAAGATTTAACCATTCGACCAATCGTAGAAAAAGATTTATTTCGCTTATGGGAGCTCACTTATAAAGACGATAAACCCGAGTGGAAAAAGTGGGATGCCCCATATTATCCGCACAAATCAAAGTCTTATGAGGAATTTTTATTGTCAAAAGATGAGTGGATTGGTGATGAAAGCTATTGGGTTATTGAAGTAGCTGGTGTCGTTCGCGGCGTTATCTCGTATTATTGGGAACATAAGCCGTCAAAATGGCTTGAGATGGGCATTGTGCTACACGAATCAGGCTCTTGGGGAAAAGGCATTGGCACACGGGCAATAAAATTATGGATGAACCATTTATTTACGACTATGCCCTTAGTTCGAGTAGGCTTTACCACTTGGTCAGGCAATGAACGCATGATTCGTGTTGGCGAAAAGCTCGGCATGCAAATGGAAGCAAGAATTCGAAAGGTTCGTTATTATGAGGGGCATTACTATGACTCCATTCGTATGGGAATCTTACGAGAAGAATGGGAATCGTTTAATCAATAATTGAAATACATTAAAAATCTCCGTTCAACAAATAAACTGAGCGGAGATGATCTTATTTACTTAACTTTTCAATGATACAAGGGATTCTTTTAGAATAGGACCCGAAATCATCATGAAGTACCTCCTTATGTCTACGTAGAATAAAACTTTTACATGCAGATATTTATTTTAAGCTGTTCTCATAAATATCAAAAAACATGGCTAGTTCAGAAGCTTGCTTATTTAACTTTTCATCTGACGTTTGAAGATCAAAACCAAGTTTTTTATAGTGTTGCCAATTCGTTGTACTCACTTTTCCTAATCGAGCTGTACTATTAATGACCTCAAATGCCTCTTTATAATCTACTTTTGCCTGTTCAAAAGCGGCTTCCATATTTACAAACACAGGCATTCCCTGTTGATTTGCACCAATTTCATAGGCAGGTATGTCAACAAAATCCGTTGATAATGGCTTATCATATGGTCCAACAACTTTCGCTTGTTCTGTTAAAAAAGAATTACCTTTAAAGGTAATATAATTAGCTAAAATAATTTCTTTGACTTCCTTTTCAGTACCGACTTGCCAAGCAAGCTCCAGAGTATAATTCTGAAAATGTTGTTGTAACATTTGTTCAGACAGGCCACGCACAAATACGGTCATTGTTGCTTCAAATTCACTAAAGGGTGCAGTGTCGTTATTTTGCTCTGAATAGCTACCAAACCAATAGCGGTCAATACCATCAATTTTTCGGAAAATTTCTTTCCAATAATGACTTAACTCCATCTGTAGCAAAGTTATATTCTTGTCCTTTTGAAGTTCATACTTAAAGTGCACAACACGAAAATCATTTTTTGTCACTTCTATAATGGAATTTGTGGCACCTACCTTGTCAAATTCATCATTCGTAAGCGGTCTTACTTCGAATAAGATTTCATCATTCAGTGAAGTTTCTGTTGCTTGTTTTGATGAACTTTGTTGTATTTGGAAATATAAAAACCCTGCAAATGCAATGACAACAAGCAAGGTCACAGGGTAGAGTACCCATTTTTTTTGCTTAGTTGTCTGTACAGATTTTAATACTCGCTTTTTCACATTGGCTTTTTGCTGTTCGATATTTTCTAGTCCATAGATCTTTTTAGTCATATAACAACGCCTCCCATTCTATTGATGAAAGCATTTGCTTTAACTCGCTCTTCCCTTTTGTCAGCCTTGATTTCACCGTACTTTCTGGAATTTCAAGTAACAGCGCAATATCTTTAATTTTCATTTCTTCAAAATAAAAATAGACAATCGGTTCGCGCAATTTTATTGGTAGCTTTAATATTGCTTGTTCAATTATTTGCTCCTCTTGCTGCCGATGCCAATCATTGCGAATAGAACCGCCAAAAATTTTGTCCCTCCAAACAAGGTGCTTATAACTCCAACTTTTCAAATAATCTTTGCTCTTATTTATCGTCATGCGAACAAGATATGCCTTTAGCTGCCCTTGCTCTATATAATTGGTATCATAATAAAATTTAATGAACACATCTTGCACAATATCTTCTGCCGCTTTGCTACTTTTCGTATAGTAATAAGCCGACCTCAATAATGTTTCACTATATTGATTGATAATGGATTCGAGTAATTGTTCACGCATTGCTGACCTCCTTTTCTTACAAACGATTGCTCGTTTAAAAAAGTTTAAATGAAATGGAATTTATTTCTTAAAGTATATAAAAAAATCATCTCTTTTTGATTATTAACTTCAAAGAGATGATTTTGATTTATAAATCTTGAATTAGCTTTGCACGTGCTGGCGCTACAATGGATTCCATACCAGGAGCCTTATAACTTTTAAGATAATCAGGATCTTGTTGATAATGACTTATATCAAATACAAAATCCCCATTCGAATCAATAGTAGGCACATACTCAATTACATAATGAAACAAAATGTCTGTTGCATCACTTGGCATATCTGGATCTGCTTGAACTTTGCTAATGTATTTTTCATTTCTGCCCTTTCTAGTTGCCTGCTTTTATATCTTTAATAATACCTTACCTTCATACTTTCGACTTTCAATTAATCGATGCGCTTCCGCAGCATCGCATAAATCAAACACTTGTGCAACTTGAAGTGAAATTTGGTTCGATGCAAAAAGCTGAATGACTTTTTCAGCAATCGGTGCTAAGCGAGTTGGATCATGCTTTCTTGTTGTTCCCAAGCTAAAGCCTTTAATATTT
>JAZUES010000051.1:0-12431 GCA_045640265.1 Solibacillus sp. | reverse complement strand
CCAACGATTCTTTTTCATAATATTTCCCCCTTACACATTATAATTATCGACGATACGATAATTTTCTCTTTCAAGTAGATGTGTCAAAACTATGAACGTCTATGACAATAACTTAACATCAAATTATTATGTTATGCAAGTGAAATTTCGAAAATATATTATGTCGAAAAAACATAAATTTCTTTTCTTGCAGCATAAAATTGTACTTAAAGTTTGAATTTTACCAAAGACAAATACACTGAAAACGTTGACATAGCTAGGTTCCTTGAAATTTTTGTAAGGGGATATTTAGTATTTAACAAAAAAATGATAACGATTAAATTTTCTGACTAAAACAACGGAATATTCTATCTAAATAACTAAATATTCTCTTTTGAAACATAAATTCTTTTATTTCTTCCGTTTCGAATAGGAGGGCTAATACTATTTCAACAATAATATAACAGTTATTAGTACACGAGAAATAATGTTAAAATAGCTTTATGCATTGGGAATTCAATGTTTTTAAGGCGATTTATAAAAAAATAACGCTAGTTTCATGAAGTTGAGAAAAAATGATGTAACTGTTTATAACAGCTTCGTTAAAATGATTATTTTGCAATTTCGCTAGCAAAAAACGATTAATGCAGAAATATTATTTGGCTTAGATTTTTTAAATTAGGGCAAAATTTTAAAAATCTAAGGCCAATTAAGTGGTTCTTTGTTAAGAAATCCTGCATTTTTTTGTGTGAATAAATATACCTTTCTAGACCGAATGATAAGTTGAAGTTTTATTTGACGAGTGAATCAGCATTCTTTAAAGTCAGAATAATGATAGAAAAGGAGGGGTAATTATGCAGCAAATAGATCCGAAACAGTTATCGGAACGAGAAAACTATAAATTTTTGATTGGATCGATTATTCCAAGACCGATTGCTTTTATTACATCGATGTCTGAAGAAGGTGTTGTCAATGCAGCGCCATTTAGCTTCTTTAATATTGTGTCATCGAATCCACCGATGATTTCGGTAAGCATTCAGCGAAAACAAGGACAAATGAAAGATACTGCGCGAAATATTCGGGCCAATAAGCAATTTGTTGTGCACGTTGTTGATGAGCAAAATGTTGAACAAGTAAATGAGACCGCTGCAAATTTACCTCCAGAGGAAAGTGAAGTGACACGTGCTGACCTTACATTAGTAGAAAGTACGAAAATTCGCGTACCAGGTGTAAAGGAAGCGAAGGTGCGTTTTGAATGTGAACTTGAAACCGCACTTGAACTCGGAGGAAATGGTGGAAATCCAGGATGTGACCTTATCATTGCAAGGATAAAGTATTATCATATAGAAGAAAGTATTTATATGGATGGTCGAATTGATCCAGTTGCTTTAACCGCAATCAGTCGTTTAGCGGGAAATGATTACGCTAAAATTGGGGAAATGTTTACAATAGAACGTCCGCTTTAAAAATAGGAGGAACCAGCATGCTACAAATTAAATCCATTGAAATATTTAATATCGAATTACCATTAATTGAGCCATTTATCGTTAGTTATGGGACATATCCAAATATGCCATCTATCATCGTGAAAATGACAACAGAGTGCGGACTTGTTGGCTGGGGCGAAGCAGTTCCAGACGAACACGTAACAGGAGAAACACTAGAAGGTACGTATGCGGTATTAAAACATACATTAGCGCCAGCAATGATTGGCGAAAACCCAATGAACTTTGAAAAAATCCACGCCAAAATGGATGCACTTATTTATAGTGCACCTGCTGCAAAAGCTGCGATTGATATTGCGTGCTTTGATGTAGTTGGGAAAAAATTAGGCGTACCAGCGTACCAATTAACAGGTGGTCGCTACCATGAAAAATTCCCGATTACCCATGTATTAAGTATTGGGACACCAGAAAAAATGGCCAATGAAGCAGCAGAGCGCGTAGAAATGGGTTATAACTCATTCAAAATGAAGGTTGGTCGTGACGTGGCAAGTGATGTGGCACGTATTCGAGCTGTACGCGCACGTGTTGGAGAAAAAATTGCCATTCGTGTAGATGTCAACCAAGGCTGGGTAAACAGCTCAACAACGATGCAGGCAGTCCGTGCATTAGAACAATTAAATATTGATTGGTTAGAACAACCCGTTCGAGCAGAAGACATTGATGGTATGGTAGAAATTAAATCAAAAACAACGATTCCTGTCATGATCGATGAAGGCTTACGTGGTGTACGTGAAATGCGTGAAATTATCGCAAAACGTGCAGCAGACAAAGTGAATATTAAATTGATGAAATGCGGTGGCATTTATCCTGCGATGAAGTTAGCACATATGGCAGAAATGGCCGGTATGGAATGCCAAATTGGTTCAATGGTTGAATCCTCTGTTGGTTCTGCCGCTGGTTTTCATGTAGCATTTTCAAATAAATCATTCACAAGTGTCGAATTAACAGGTCCACTTAAATTCTCTAAAGATATCGGAAATCTTCATTATGACGTGCCATTTATTCAGTTAACAGAGCGCCCAGGACTTGGTGTAGATGTAGACGAAATGATTTTAGCAGAGTTAACACGTGAACAATGTGTGGTGCAATAAATGATTACGTCAGGATTTTTAGGGAATACGACGTATGAAGTTTACGTACTCAATGAAACACATATCCCTCAGCTTCAGAAGTTGCAGCTCGAGGTCGTGGATGCATTAGAAAATAAAGCGATTTTACAACCACTTGATGAACAGGAACTAAGCTTTATTTTACGTGGACATGGTGTCATGATTGGAGTATTTATTGAAGAAAAATTAATCGCATTCCGGGCCTTATTAGAACCAGAAATTGATGAAGAACATTTAGGTTATGATATGGGGCTTACAACTGAAGAAGAGCTAAAAAAAGTACTGTATCAAGAAATTTCAAATGTACATCCCGATTTCCGTGGATACGGTTTACAACGTATAATGGCTGATATTATCATGAAACAAGTTGATACAACCAAGTTCAATATTGTTTGTGCAACAGTCATGCCAGGAAATATTGCAAGCTTAAAAGATAAGTTTTCACAAGGTATGTATATCGTTAACTTAAAGCTAAAATACGGCGGAAAATTACGCTATGTATTTATGAAGTCTTTACAACAAGAAACGAATAAATGGTCTGAGGAAATTTACCTCTCAATGAAGGATATAGAAGGGCAGCAAAGACTTTTAAAAGAAGGATTTGTTGGATTAGCGATGCAAAAAGATGAAGAGGATTGGCTCGTGCAATATGTAAAATAGGTATAAAAATAAAGGATGTGGCAATCGTGTTTAGCGGTTTGCCACATCCTTTATCGATTTACTGGATTCCATTTTCTCTGTAAGCTCCATTCCTTAAATATCGTTGTCATCAAATCTGTCTAAATCGAAGAAATCGCTGTCATCCTCATATAAATAAGATACATCATTTTCATCCGTTGTTAAATAAGTGTAGTTTATCATTTTGTATCAACTCCTTTTGTTCATTATACAATATTCAGAAAATTTAGTAAAGAATTTAACAAAGATAAAATGTGAATGAAAATTCATGAAAACGCTTCATAGTTGGGTTTATAAACATTGGTTGCGTTTGCAGAAAGCTTGAAAGAATTTTTTAGATAGCGTTTTCATACAGGTTTTTATACATGATTTTAGTGGGACATTTGAAGGATTTATATTGTCTATTCAAGAATTACTAATGAAGGGGCGAATCAATGGATAAAAAACCATTTAATGATGTAGATGAACATTTAAAAAGGGGTAGAGAAAATGCGTTTAGAAAACAAGGTTGCAATTATTACAGGGGGCGCAAGTGGGATTGGACTGGCTGCAGTAAAACGTTTTGTTGCTGAAGGAGCAAAAGTAGCGATTGTTGATTATGATAAAGAAGCTGGGGAAAAGGTAGCTGCAACTTTTGATGAGCAAGTTGTATTCTTTGAAGCGGATGTATCGAAATTACCGCAAGTAAAAAGAATGGCTGCAGATGTTTTTGAAAAGTTTGGTGGAATTGATATTTTAATTAATAATGCGGGCATTACGCGTGATGCTACGTTATTGAAATTGACCGAAGAAGACTTTGAAAAGGTCGTACAAATTAATTTGAACGGCGTATTTTATTGTACACAAGCAGTCGCACCTTATATGATTGAACAAAAATATGGAAAAATAATTAATACCTCTTCGGTAAGTGCAGTTCGAGGGAATTTCGGTCAAACAAACTATACCGCAACAAAAGCAGCGGTCATTGGTATGACAAAAACATGGGCAAAAGAGTTGGGAAGAAAGGGAATTACAGTGAATGCTGTTGCTCCAGGATTTATCGAGACAGGCATGGTTGAAACCGTCCCAGGAGAAATCGCAGGTCTTGTTAAAACCATTACGAGCATGCAACGAATCGGCAGTCCGGAAGATGTTGCAAATGCGTATGCATTTTTAGCATCAGACGAGTCGAGCTATATTACCGGCCACGTACTTCATGTTGATGGCGGCATTATGATGTAAAAGAAAGAAGAGGCGTTAGCTATTGATGAGTTCAATAGTTAGCGCCTTTTTTACAATTTTTTAGCTGTTGTAATGTAGGGAGTGCTTCGATTGCTCCAACTTTTTCACAAACTCTAGCGCCAACTTGATTTGCAAATTTAATAATGTTGAACCATTCATTGAGTGAAATTAATTTTTCTGGAAGTGTACTTAGTTGATATAAAACAGCACCAACAAATGCATCACCTGCACCTGTGGTATCTATTGCATTGACAAGAATGGATGGAATCGTCGTCGTCTGACCGTTGTAAATTAAAACAGTACCGGCAGCGCCACGTGTAATGGCAATTACTTTATGTTGGATTTTAGTAAAGAGTTGAATAGCTTCGTCAAAATCCTCTGTTTGCCCAAATAATAGCAATTCTTCATCGCTCATTTTAATAAAATGGGCGGCTTGTAAAAACGGCTGACACTTTTGAATAAATACTTCGGTATTATTTTCCCATAAGTTTGCGCGGTAATTTGGATCGAATGAAATAAACTGATTTTGAAGAAGTGCTTTTTGTAAAAGCTGTTCATAGGTTGTGCCAAATGGGTCGCTTAAAAGAGCAGTTGCTGAGCCAAAATGAATGATATCCATCTGCTTCAGTTGTGGCAAATTAATTTCTTCCAGGCGAAGTAGTTTATCTGCGCCACGATTAAAAATAAAATCGCGTTCCCCGTCAGCCTGTCTTGAAACGAATGCTAATGTTGTCGATGATGTCTGATCGAAAACGAGTTGATCTGTATGTACACCCTTTTGCTGTAAGGTTTGTTTTAAAAAGTGGCCAAATGCATCGTCACCAACCTTTCCACAAAAATAAGCTTCTCCACCTAATTTCGCGATGGCAGCAGCCACATTTGCAGGGGCACCTCCAGCCTGTTTTTCGAAAGTCATGGCCTCTATCAATGATTGCTGTTGAGCTGTTGTAAAAAAATCAATTAATAATTCACCAATACAAAAAACCTTCCGCAAAAATCATCCCTCCAATGTAATTGTTATTACAAATTGTGGCATAAATAAATTGAAATTAAAACTAATCACACCAATTTAACTCTGCTAGGATTTTCTATACAAAAAAACACCCTCACAAAACTTGTGAGAGTGCCCATAAACCATTTCTGGTATGCGCTTTATGTAATAAAGCCACATTGCCGTAGTTATTATAGTAAGTTTTAAACCACCACTCCTCAAAGTGGGTGTTCGCAAAATTTTTCCTGCCTATCCTAGAGTCAAAAGAGTCCAGGCACGTCATTCCAAATTCGATGTAAAACTCCCTATATAAGTATAAAGGTTAAAACTTAATATTCGTACGTACAACGTAGCCTTATCGTTATAATATATCAACTTTCTGCTAAGTGCAACAAAGCTTGTTTGAAGAAAAAAGTCAAATGTTTTGAGATGGAATTAATAAATATCCTCCAATGTAACTTCTTTATTGGGTGTAAATTGTACTGAATATTTTCGTTCATAATAAATCGGTGCATAACCCTCTTTTTTGCCGTCTCGATTATCGAATTTAGCATCCATTGATAAAAATACATGGTCATAGTTAATTCCATCTGTATTTAATCGTGTTTGAATTTCCTTTGCGGTTTGTAGAAATTCTTCCTTACTTTCACCTTTATATAAAGAGCAATCAATTGAAATAGACGGTGCGATTAATACATCAATAGTAGGGGACCATTTTGCTTCCGTAAAGTTTCTGGGAATCTCAATATAATAACTAATAGCACCAACTGGAAGTCCTGCTAATAATTCCTTAATATAGCGAGAGCCCTGTTCACTCCATGCAGTTGAAAGTGAATCGTCTTTTGAATCATAGTGCATCGTAATTGTTTGTATCGTTGTAGGCACAATTTTTGGTCCCACTTCAAATGAATAAGTCCAATTAAGTGCATCTTCATAAAATGTCACATCGAAATCATAGGTATCAAATTTGAAATTATAAAATCCTTTATCAACTTGGTATCGGATGTCTCCGTATTGTTCCTCTAAATAATGTTCTAATGTATTTTTGGCCATCTTTTTTGAAATGAAATTGCCGTTAAATTCGTTGTAACCAAATAGCACAGTCCCAATAATAATGAACGCGAGAATGAGGGAAAGCCATTTTTTCATGATACGTCCTCCTTTCGAAATGCTTGAATAAGTAGCTTAACGACTATGATACCAAGTACAGTAAATAACGTATGAATGGCTGCTAAAAATATTCCGCCCACTGCCGTATTTGCAAATAGCGAAATAGCAGAAGAATAATACGTCAATTGATCTGTATACCAAGCAGAATAAGAACCGTAAGAATCAACTGTCATAAAAATTGTCCAAAGACATGTTGGAACAAATGCGAGAAGGAGCGTGAATAGGACATTACGATAAACGAAAAATGTCACAGCCCCTAAAATGAAGTACGACAAGATAAACGCAAAGCTTTCGTTTAATAGTGAAGTTTGCATTGCAAAGGCGAACGATAGAAGGACAAATAATAATTGGTAGACGGTTAATTTCGATTGCACATGCCGCATCATCAGGTCTGCTGATTTTTCTGGTAGTGCAAGCTTTGGTAGTGCTTCTAATTCCACGGATGCCATTTCACGACATTGAGAACAATGGGCTAAATGGGTCTCAATCCACTGCTTTGTTTCTAGTTGTATTAGATTTTCTTCGTATAGTGGCAGTAAATCCTCTACAATTTTGCAGTCTTTCATTTACAATTCCTCCTCCCGCTGTAATTTAATTTTTTGACGATGAAAATTAACACGTACATAATTTTCACTTTGGCCAAGTAGTTCGCCGATTTCTTTAAAGTTAAGCTCCCCAACAATTCTTAATAGCATGATGTCTTTAATAGGAGGATCTAACATTTCAATTTTTTGGAGTAATAATTTTGCCTCTTCCTTTAACTCAACAAATTGTTCGGTTGTAAATGGAGTAGGGTGGGGCATATTTTCAAGTCGCATAAGTAATGATTTTTCATATTTCCTCGAGCGGTAATACTTTTTTAATAAATTATTTGCAATTTGAAATAGCCAAGTGGAAAGGGATGCCTCCCCGCGATATGTATGGATAGATATAGTAGCTTGGTAAAAGACATCTTGCGTCAAATCTTCGGCGATGGCGAAATTGGACGTTTTTATATAGAAGAAAGTATATAATTTCGGTTGTACTTCACGATAAATTTGAGCTAAAGTGTCCAACTGACCCCCTCCATTTCGACCTTTACTTTATAGTACCTTGGAAAATAATTTCGTTACAAAAGGCAAAATAAAAAAGCCTTCCTCTTTATTAGGAAGCCTTTTCTTTTAGTCTGTATGTTGTTGTAAAATATGTGCTGTTAGTTCAGCAATATCGATGACTGTTTTTTCAGCGACAACATCCGATAAAATTTCGTTACGGAAATAATCAACACTGACAGGTAAGTTAATCAAAAGTAACTTCGAAAGTGCCATTTCATACATATACACAAATTCCTTATCTGTATTGCCTCGTTTTAGTTCTGAAAAGGATTCATAAAACTGATCAAGCTTATCTGCAAATTCTAGTAGTCGACCTTCCAATGTGCCGTCCTTACCTTCCTTCATACGATCAAAAAATACATCTTGTAAGTCAGCGGGTATTTCTTCAATAATAAACTTTTCCATCATTTTTTCTTCAACATGTGAAAGCATTTGCTTGAGTTCAACGCTAGCATGTTTAACAGGTGTTTTAATGTCTCCGATAAATACTTCTGCAAAGTCGTGGTTGATGGTCTTTTCATATAATGATTTCCAATCAACAGCACTACCTGCATGTTCTTCAAGTGTTGCGAAAAACATGGCATATTGCGAAACCTTCCATGAATGGGCGGCTACGTTATGTTCTTCAAATTTAAACCGTCCTGGGCACCGAATAATACGTTCTAGGTCATTTAAGCTTGTAAAAAATGTATGGATCCCGATAAAAAACACTCCTTTTGTTAAATTATCTTCATTGTCCGTATTGTTATACCCGAAGAAGGGATTTTTAAAAAATTTTTTATTGAAAGTTAATGTAGTGCTATTTGGGTGGAATAGTGATGTCTAATAAATAGGTTATGAAGGTGCATGTGGTTTTGGCGGGCTAAGCGCATGAATCGCACAGCTTTGTTGCACAAATCTGTACGACTCATCTGTGCGCTTTATGCAAAGCCCGCCAAATAAGGCATAGTCTATTAAATTATATTTAAAGAGGTAAGGCGCTGTTGCAAGCAAAGGCGCCGTTCTTTTAAATAGAGCGAATCTGCTGAATGTAGTGGAACAGGAGAGTATCAAAGTTAATCCTGTTCAATAAAGTGTTATGAAAGTGTATGTTGTTTGGCGGGCTAAGCGCATGAATCGCACAGCTTTGTTGCACAAATCTGTACGACTCATCTTAGCGCTTTATGCAATGCCCGCCAAATAAAGCGTAGTCTATTAAATTATATTTAAAGAGGGAAGGCGCTGTTGCAAGCAAAGGCGCCGTTCTTTTAAATAAAATGAATTTGCCAAATAGAGTAAAACAATGATTATCACGATTTTCTTCTTATAAATATTACTGGATTATTATGGTTCGAGGTGTTTCTAATGTAATAATGCTTTCTTTAAATTGAAACATTGAAATCGTGCTAATTCCTTTAATCAATTACAAAAGAATGGCTATCTATAATAGAAACCTGGCGCCTTGCGTAGCATAGCGCCTACGGTATTTAAAAAGGTTCGTAAATATAAACCGTATATCGGCGGGCCTTACACACAGCACAAAGAACATTCGCAAAGACTCTGCAAAGAGGCTTTGTGGATGTGTGCTGCGCCCGCCGAATGATTATCCCAATCTCGCCTTATTAGGAAGGAATTGCTTTGATATTCCAAAAAGTCCTACCCTATATTGTAGAAAGACCGGCGCCTTGCGTAGCGTAGCGCTTACGGTATTTAAAAAGGTAGGTAACGGATACACCTTATATCGGCGGGCCTTACACACAGCACAAAGAACATTCGCAGAGACTCTTGCAAAGAGGCTTTGTGAATGTGTGCTGAGCCCGCCGAATGACTATCCCAATCCCGCTTAATTAGAAGGAAGATGCTTTAATAATAGCTTAAACGTTTCATCCAATATTATAGAAAGACCGGCGCCTTGCGACAGCATAGCGCCTACGGTATTTAAAAAGGTTCGTAAAGATACACCGTATATCGGCGGGCCTTACACACAGCACAAGGAACATTCGCAGAGACTCTTGTAAAGAGGCTTTGTGAATGTGTGCTGAGCCCGCCGAATGATTATCCCAATCTCGCCTTATTAGGAAGGAAATACTTCGATATTCCAAAAAAGTCCCACCCCATATTGTAGAAAGCCCGGGGCCTTGCGTAGCATAGCACCTACGGAAAGAGGATTTGTGAATGTGTGCTGCACCCGCCGAATGACTATCCCAAAATCCCCACTTTATTAAAAAACGAAAAGATTTATTAGAAAAGACGTTCACATTTTCATGTGAGCGCCTTTTCATTTTACGCTTGAACGTCAATCACTTGTCCTTTGTAAGGGTGGGCGGTTGGCGCGGCTTGTTGTTCTGGTAATTGTTCCATCATTTCAACAACACCTACTGCGCCGGTGTTCATTGCTCTGTCTAAAATACTCATTTGCAATGTTTGTTGAAGCGATGCAAGTTGAGCTGACATCATAGCATTAATTTCCATTATTATCCTCTCCTTTCCTTTTATATCGACGATTTATATTGAAAATTATGTAGCATTTTGACTTTTTGTAATGAATCTGAAAACTTATTCCCATTTCATTTCATCCGAAATGGTATACAGACGCTTGAAATGATGTTTTTTTGAGAAAATCGATTGAAAAAATGTTTAAATTATACATTGTTTTTGCAATGTGCTTGTAATGTATACCACACGAAGCTGTCATGAAACTGCAATATTGGTGCGGTAAAGTGGAAGTAGAGTTTAAAACGGTGTGGAAAATATTTAGTCGAAATTATTTAACTTATATAAATCGGAGGAAATAGAAATTGAAAAATAAAAATATTTTAGCATTTACAGCAGCATTATCATTAACAGCAGGAGGATTTGTTGCAACAAATAGCGCATACGCACAAAGCTATACTATCCAACCAGGTGATTCACTGTATAAGATTAGTCAGCAATTTGATACCACAGTAGAATCATTAATGGAGGTAAATCATTTAACAAGCGATTTAATCTATGCAAACGAAACATTAGAAGTGAGTTCAAAAGGTAAAGTATATATTATCGAACCAGGAGATACATTATTTAAAATTGCTACTGCACAAAATGTAACGGTAGCGCAATTACAGGCGTGGAATGGATTGAATTCTGACTTAATTTATGCAGGTGAGACATTATCGGTGTCAGGTCCATCAAAAGAAGCTACAGTGACAACACAAGCGGTACCACAAAAACAACAAGCAGTACCACAAAAACAACAAGCTGTACCACAAGAGCAACAAGCTGTACCACAAAAACAACAAGCTGTACCACAAAAACAACAAGCAACTACTGCACCAATAGCAGCAGCACCCGTTACCCCAGCAAAATCGACACAAGCTCAAAGTACACCGAGTAATGTTGCACGTACGATGACGGTAGTAGCAACAGCGTATACAGCTTCTTGTAATGGATGTTCAGGGGTTACAGCGAATGGTACAAATTTACGTGCCAATCCCAATTTAAAAGTCATCTCAGTTGATCCAAGCGTTATCCCACTAGGTACTAAAGTTTGGGTAGATGGCTATGGTGAAGCAATTGCCGCAGATACGGGAAGTGCTATTAAAGGAAATCGAATCGACGTCTTCATTTCTGACCAAGCAGCTGCAAATAATTGGGGTCAACGTACAGTAACAATTAAAATTTTAAATTAATGATTGTTTCGCCACTCAGTTTTTACTGGGTGGTTTTTTGTTGAATAATTCGGCCCCCTCGTTGGAAATACTAATTACGAGGAGGGAAACAATGCGAAAAGTCTATTTAATAGCGCTTTGTTTTTTGTTAAGCGGTTGTAATTTTTTCCAAAAAGAAGCACTTCCAGTCAATGCCCCAGAAGCGTTATCTGCCAAGGCACTTTTATATAACACAAATGCGGAATTAATTGGAGAAATGACATTTAAAGAAATGGATAAAGGCTTGGAATTATCGATGATTGCTAATAGTTTACCACCTGGTGTGCATGGCATTCATATCCATGAGGTTGGTAAGTGTGAAGCGCCTAGTTTTGAATCAGCCAAGGCACATTTTAATCCTACACATAAACAGCATGGTATTGAAAATCCTTTAGGAAGACATGCTGGAGATTTGCCGAATATTACAGTTGATCAAGAAGGGGAAGTGCAGCTGAATTTTATTACGGTTGATTTGACCTTGAAAAAAGGAGAGGAAAATTCGATTTTTGATGAAGATGGTAGTTCAATTGTTATTCATGAAAAGGCAGACGATTATAAAACTGACCCTTCAGGAAATTCAGGTGCGAGAATTGCATGTGGCGTGATTAAGTAAAACTGTGTCGTAATTTCGACGCAGTTTTTTTATTTTGGTAGTGGATATTAATACATTAAAATAGTGTTCTTATACACATTTTTGTATTTTGAAATATATTATAAAGACTATTATAGATTTACCTTTTACTTTAAATTAGTTAAAGTGTGTTTTTTGTAGTGTATTTTTGATTTTTATAGAATAATATTCTACTTATATTTTATGTAAAATGTGATATTAATTGACTTTTGAATATTCATGTATGTAAAATAAATCCATACTTAAGTATAAGGGGGAATTATTTATGTTCAAATCTAAGAATATGCTTTTTGTATTAATACTTAGTGCATTAATGCTAGTTTTAGTGGCATGTGGTGCCGATGACGATTCATCATCAACTTCTGATGGAGGCTCAACGACTGATAAA
>JAZUES010000050.1:0-9592 GCA_045640265.1 Solibacillus sp. | reverse complement strand
TGAGGCAAAAGTGTACATCTTTAAGTGAGTGCGATTGTACATGAACATCGTAGCATTTGTATATACCTTATTTGGCGAGCCTAGCATACCGCAACAGTATCAGTAGTAGGGACACGTGCCACGTGACCCTGCTGCTGATATGCGGTAGCTCGCCAAAGCCGCATACACCTCCATAGCTCTTTTTTAAAACGACTAGCTATGAATTCCCTTTTAGCAAATCCGCTTTATTTAAAAGAACGGCGCCTTTGCTTGCAACAGCGCCTTGCCTCTTTAAATATAATTTAATAGACTATGCTTTATTTGGCGGGCATTGCCATAAAGCGCACAGATGAGTCGTACAGATTTGTGCAACAAAGCTGTGCGATTCATGCGCTAGCCCGCCAAACAACATACACCTTCAAAACACTTTATTGGTAATCAGATTCGCTTTATTGCACGAATAGCGCCTTCGCTTGCAACGCTCATTTATTTAACGAATTTACTTAAATAAAAAACGGTGCCTGCAATTGCAAGCACCGCCCTTAATTTCGATATAAACACTATTATGACTACCTCATCATTTTTTCTATTTTACTAAAATCAAGCGATTGCCCATCCTGTAAAATAGACTTCACGATGTTATCTTCTAGCTCCTTCGAAATCGGCTTGTTCGCAAGACGACTTACTTTTTTTACAATTTTACGAACCTGCTTTTCATCCGAAAAATCAGCGTTAGATAACGCACCTGCAAGGGTCATAATTTCATCAAAATCAACACCTGTTTTCTTTTCTACCCGTTTAAAAAAAGACCGTTCCACGTTAAAAGCCTCCTTTAGATAAATACACTACCAACAATAATTAATAAAATGAACAGCACAACAATAAGTACAAATGTATTGCTATTATTGCCGCCATAATTGCCGCTGTTGTTATTGCAATAGTTGTAAGCTGGAGATTCATAATTGTTACCTTGCTGCCAACCATATCCAGACATAAAAAATCCCCCCCTTCTATTTTGTAGTGTATGCACACATTAAAAATAAAAGGGGGGTATTGGTCTAATCCACTTTTCCTTTAGGCTTAAATAGTATTGCTGCAATAAAACCAAAAAGGATTGCAGCACTAATTCCAGAACTTGTTACTTCAAACATACCCGTTAACACACCGATCCAGCCATGCTTCTCTGCTTCTGCCATGGCACCGTGTGTTAAAGAGTTTCCAAATGAAGTAATTGGAATGGTCGCACCAGCACTAGCAAAATCAATTAACGGTTCATACAACCCGAAGCCATCTAATACAGCCCCGGCAACAACGAGAATCGACAATGTATGACCGGGTGTCAATTTGCCAAAATCCATGATTAATTGACCAATGACACAAATGATTCCTCCAACTATAAAAGCAATTAAAAATGTAAATCCCATCGTAATCACCTCATTCCAATTTCAATCGCATGGGCGGTACAAGGTATGGTTTGTCCTTGTTGAAAAGAAAGCGGTGAAAGTAGGGCACCCGTTGCAACAAGTAACGCCTTTTTATATCGACCCGTCTTAAATTGTTCAAGCATATAACTACAATAGACCGAAGCAGAACAACCTGCCCCACTTGCACCAGCTTGAAATGCTGAGTCTTCGCCAAAATACTCTGCGCCAGCATCACGGAACCTTGCTAAGTCTTCCTTAGATGTTCCACTTTGTGCAAACATGGCGATTAATAGCTTCAAACCAATTTTTCCTAAATCACCCGTCATAATCACATCATAATCTTGGAGTTTTTGCTGACGCTTCTCCAAATGAGCTTGAATTGTTGAGAATGCGGCTGGTGCCATCGCTCCTCCCATATGAAAAGGATCCGTTGCACCATAATCAACCACCTTTCCAATTGTCGCCGCTTCAATTGTTGGTGCTTCTTCTTGATGCTTGCCAACCAGTGCAAAGCCTGCTGCCGTTACCGTCCATTGTGCAGTTGCTGGTTTCTGCCCCCCGTAATTAACGGGATATCGAAACTGGCGTTCAACAGAATTATGCTGACTTGAAGCGCCTGCAATTGCAAATTCACTGGCACCTAGCTCTGTTAATAATGCCGCAATGATAATAGAAGATACGGATGTTGCACATGCTGAAAACATTCCGATAAAAGAAATTGCTAGTTCTTTTGCCGCAAAGTTCGTTGGCGTCATTTGATTGATTAAATCCCCACCTAAAAAATAATCAATATCTAAATTATTAAGATTCGTTTTCTTTAAAATCATTTGACATGCTTCGGATATGAGCATCGCATTTCCTTGCTCGTTTGTCGTTTGATGCACCCGTTCATCATCGAGCACCTTGTCAAAATAAGAATTAAAGACACTGCGCTTCTCTAGTGGTCCTACAACTGCAGCTGCCGCTAATAATGATGGTTTTGATTGAAATACAATTACCAAGAGGCGACACCTACCGATACTAAAATCAATTTAATCAACGCCACGAAGAATGCTGAAACAACACCAAATAAAATGACTGAGCCAGCAAGTTTAAACATATTACCGCCAACGCCTAATACAAAGCCTTCTGATTTATATTCGATAGCAGCTGAAATAACGGCATTTCCGAAACCCGTAACAGGTACCGCGCTTCCTGCTCCCGCAAACTGTCCAAGCTTACGATAATAGCCAAAACCCGTCAAAATCATCGCAATGAATACCATTGTTGCTACTGTCGGATTTCCAACTGTTTGCTCAGTAAAATCAAAAAAGATCATGAAAAGAAATGAAATTGCTTGTCCAACAGTGCAAATAATACCCCCTACTACAAATGCTTTTAGTACATTTAATCCGTACGGTGTTGAGGGTGACAATTGCTCTTTCAGCTTGTTATATTGTGCTTCCTTCATTTATGTTTCCTCCTTGGCAAGCTTCTTTAGTTTCTTTATTTTTTCCAATACCTTTTCATGATTTTTCACATCCATTAGCTTTTTTGACTCCCAAAATAATTTAAAATCAGTTGATACATGTACCTTTTCATTTGGAAATCGTTTTTCCAACTTTTTCTTCCAATCCTTTTCGTATTTTTGCTTTTTCCATTTTTCAAAAGGCTTTAACTGCATTGCTACAAATAACTCATCTTGTAAGAACACAACATTTGCCTCTTCTATTGCTTTGGCCTCCTCTAGCAATTCTCGAATTTCTTTAGACACTTGTTCATCATTCGTATCTGGGTACATTACGACCTTTTCTCGGTCATTACAACCGACTAGTAAAAGCACAACACCCATTAGCCATATGCCTTTTTTTATTAAAATGGAGACCCCTCCCTTACTCAAGTTTTCTCAAAGTATAGCCCTCCTATTTCGTAAATATTCACTAAAACAAGAGAAGTTATTATAACCGTTTCATTCGCCCGATTCATGCTTTAACTTAGGCATATTGTAGAAAGAGTTTAAGGAGATTGGAGGTGAATTTCATGGGATGTGGAAGAGGAGATAGTGAGGTAGGCGGTCAAACTTCTAATCGTGGCTGTGTGTGTGAAGTCGTACGTGCGATCTTAGAAATTCAGAATGCAGCGGTTGAAGATGAATGTTCAAATTGTACGACCAACTGTTTCTTAGAGCCATTGGGTGGTATTGTAAGTCCTACGCGTAACTCTGCTGATACACGCGTATTCTCATTATTAACAAAGGATGGATCTCCATTCTTCGCGCAATTTAGTACTAGTGACAGTGAATGTGAGCCTTGCGTTTCAACTTATTTCCGAGTTGAAGATGTATTTGATGGATGTTGTGCAACATTACGTGTACTCGTGCCATTAGATGAAAATGAGGATCCAGTAGACTTATTAAATGATGATGGAACAAAAATTTCTTTACGAGAAGTTTGTAAAGTCACACGATTTGCTAAGTCAGATAGCTGTGTAACAGTAGATTTAGATTGCTTCTGCGCGGTTCAATGTATTGACGATGTAGACCTTGGCATTTGTAACTAATCCATTAGAAAGACACATGTTGCGTCAAATTATAAAAAAAGGGAAGCCTCGACTTGTAGGCTTCCTTTTTTTAGTTAACTCGAATATATTGCTTGAATATCATTTGCATGAATGATTCGTTTCGTGTCATAGCTATTTAATTTCACTTCACAACCGTCAATTTGTTCAATTGATGCCCAAATTTTTTCACCAGATGCTAATACAAAAAGCAGCATTCTTGGTTCCCTCATTGGCTTTGAAAAATAGTGAAGCTGGCGTGCGATTAACGTATTACGAATTGTTTCAGAAGGCTTTCTTTCATAAATTGATGTACTTTCCTCCAGTTGATTTTGAGTTAAGTTTTGAGTTGCTTCAAAATAACTTGGCGAAACAATATACAGCAGCGGATGAATATCCATTTTGCACATCCTTTTTCATACGATATGCATGAACACCCAAACAAGTTACTTACATAATTTTCGTAATGAACGTAGAGGCAAGTCCTAAATAAATAATAATACTCGTGACATCATTTAATGTTGTAATAAATGGACCTGATGCAACGGCAGGGTCTACGCCTAATTTATTCATTAAAAGTGGGATAAATGAGCCCGCTAATGTTGCCACAATTATCGAGCAGCATATCGCTGTGCCTACAAGTAAGCCAATCACGATTGTACCTTTCCAGACGAAAATAATTCCAACGACAATTGCGCCACTAACAAGTCCCATAATCAAACCTGTACTCAACTCACGAATGATCAGTTTAAATTTATCTTTTCCTCCGATATCCCCCGTTGCAATACCACGAATCGCCACGGCAAGTGCCTGCGTACCGCTATTACCAGACGTCCCTGAAATAAGCGGAATAAACGTTGCAAGTAACGCTACTTTATCGAGTGTTGCTTCAAAAATACCCATTAATCCTGACGTAATCATTCCTAAGAATAATAAAATAATGAGCCATGGTAAACGTTTTGCTGCCGATTTAATTGGACCTGAGTCATTATCATCCATATCAATGATACCGGCTAATTTCGAGTAGTCGTCCTCTGCCTCTTCATCGATGACATCGATAATATCATCGACTGTAATTATCCCTTGCAGTTCGCGTGCTTCATTAATAACCGGAATTGCTAAGAAGTTATAGTCTTTCATAATATTTGCGACATCTTCTTGGTCATCTGTTACTTTTACAGAAACGACACGCTCACTCATGACATCACGAATAAGCATATCCCCTTCAGCAATTATTAAATCACGCAATGAAATAACTCCTGTTAAGCGGTGTTTTTCATTGACTATAAAAATGTAGTAAATTGTTTCTGCAGTCGGCGCTTCTTTGCGAAGTGTGCGCATCGCTTCACGTACATTATAATTTTCAAAAATTGATACAAACTCCGTTGTCATAATGGCACCGGCTGTATATTCTGCATAGCCAAGTAACTCATTAATATCTTCAACGGTTTCGTCATCCATCATATCTAAATAATTTTCACGTTGTTTATTATCTAATTCATTTAAAATATCAACGACATCATCGGTATACATAAAGCTCAGCATTGCTGCACCATATGACGTATCCATTTCATTTAAATAGCTTTCGTATTCACCATCTTCGAGCTCAATTACCTCGAAAATCATCGACATTTCTTGAGGAGACAAGTAATGATAGATGATTTGTCGTATGTCTGGGCCCACCTCTTCATAAAACTGTGCCTGATCATAAGGATGCAGTACTAAAAAATGTTCACGAAATGCTTCAATGTTTTCTTCATCGAGTAGCATTCGTAAAAATTCCTCATCATATTGCACTTCATTAGTTGAATCTTTTTCTTCTATCACGCTGGTCCCCTCCTTTCAGCTTTTGCTAATAACGCATTATTTTAATCTTGAAATTAGCATAAAGTCAAGTATATCTTAATTTTACCATAGTAAGTTAAGGTAAAAAATAATGACTCCGTTGATTTACATTATGTCGTTTTATTTCCCTGGTATCTACTCGTTTCGGATTTTTCTTCAGCCATAGTGGGGTTACTACCTAATAAATACGGATAAAATATAAAAGATGCCTATAAAAACAGGCATCTTTTACTTAGTCAGTATTTTTATAAATTGTTCGGGCAACGGACTCTCAAATTCCATCATTTTTCCCGTTAAAGGATGCTTAAATTGAAGAAATCGGCAATGTAATGCTTGTCGATCTAACAACATTCTGCTTCCCCCATACAATTCGTCCCCTACTAACGGATGTCCGATTGATGCCATATGAACACGGATTTGATGTGTTCTTCCTGTGTGTAACTTCAGGCGTATATGTGAAATCGTTTCACCTCGTGACAACACCAACACATCAGTATGTGCAAACTGACCATCCGCGCGTACTTCTCGCTCAATAATACTCGTTTCTTTACGACCAATTGGGACAATAATCGATTGTTGATCCTGTTCAAGCACCCCTTCTACAAGTGCTTCATATTCTCGATGTAACATACCCTCTTTTTGCTGTTCGCTCATTAAATGGTGAATATGACGATGCTTCGCAATTAACATAAGACCTGATGTATCCCGATCTAAGCGTGTCACAATATGCACAGTAGAAGCGAGCTGTTGCTGCTCAAAATAACCACGCAAAAAATTTGCCATACTCCCTGATGGATGCTCGCGTGATGGTATTGTACTCATATACGCTGGCTTATCCAGTACTAATACCGCCTCATCCTCATAGACAATAGTAAGCGGACCATTTTGTGCAATTAGTCCTTCACTCACTTCTTCTAAAGGAAATAAAATCGTCACAACATCTCCCATTTGAAGCTTATGACGGACATTTTTTTCCTCACCATTTACTAAAAGTGCGCCACCATCAAATTTGATTGCCGTTAACGCTCGCTTTGAAATACCCCATGCCGCAATGGCTTCTCGCAGGAGTTGACCTTCTATTTCAACTGTAAACTGTAATTGATATCGTTTATCCATAAATCCTCATTCTATTCATTTGAAATAAATGAATCGTGTACACGCTCCCAAAATGGGAATGGGCGGAAACGTGCAAAACGTACTTTTTCATTTGCTACATTAAATGTGATCGATTTCACGTCTGTTTCCGTCATGCTTAAATGGTCCACCGTCATATTAAATTGCTGCTCATTTACTGGCTTTAATACACAGTTATGATGTGCTGGTAATACAAGTGACGAACCAACCGTACGGAATACACGGTTATTAATTGATGCCATTTCGGTAATTTGTAGTGCTTGTAATGTCGGGTGAATAATCGCACCACCTAACGCTTTATTATAAGCCGTACTTCCTGATGGTGTAGAAATACATAATCCATCCCCACGGAATCGCTCGAACTGTTCTCCATTTAATTCAACGTCCATAACGAGCGTCACATCTGGTGATTTAATCGTTGTCTCATTAAGCGCTAAATACATACTTGATGCTGAGTGATGGCGATGGACCTGTATTTCTAAAAGTGGGTACTCGACAACATTAAATTCCTTTTTGGCAATCGATAATACTAACTTTTCGAGTTCAGATGGCTTCCAATCTGCATAAAACCCTAAATGACCTGTATGAATCCCAACGAATGCTGTTTTATCCAAGCGATGCGTATAACGGTGAAATGCATGTAACAAAGTTCCATCTCCACCGATTGATAAAACAATTTCAGGCTCTTCTTCATCGTACTTTAAACCGAAATCCATTAAATATGATTTTGCAAGCCTCATTAGTTCATTTGATTGGTCATCTCTGCGTGATTGAATCGAAAACTTCATTACCTTTCACGCTCCTTTTTTTCCGTTGACTTATGAATAGCTGGATTTGGTGCTTCTTTTATTTCACTGAAATATGCTTGTGCATCTTGAATCTCACTACGAATTAACGACATTTCTTCATCTAAACGGAACGCTGCTTCAGCTGCACTTTGTAAGCGATTTTTAATTTCTTCAGGGAAAATCCCTTTATATTTATAATTAAGTGAGTGTTCAATTGATGCCCAAAAATTCATCGCTAATGTACGAATTTGAATTTCTGCAACAATCACGATACGCCCTTGAATCGTTTCCACTGGATATTCAACAATCATATGGTGTGAGCGATAGCCACTCGGTTTACTATGTGTAATATAATCTTTTTCTTCAATGACTTTCATATCATCTCGTTGACGAATTAATTCAGAAACCGTTGCAATATCATCAACGAACTGACACATAATACGTACCCCCGCAATATCTTGTAGTTCATTGCCTAAATGAGCAGTTGGGTCAAACGGAATCCCTTTAGCAAGCGATTTATCGTAAATGCTCGCCAACGGTTTTACCCTTCCTGTTACAAATTCAATTGGCGAGTTGGCACTCATAATTCCAAATTGTGAACGCATACCTTTTAATTTTATTTTTAATTCATCCACTGCTTGTTTATATGGACTTAAAAAGATTTCCCATTGTCCCATTTACAAAACCTCCTAACATGAAATAGTAGGTGTTCCCTAGCTATTTCTTAGAAAGACATATCTTACTTTTTAAAATAAAAAACAACATCTTTCAAAAAACGATAAAATCCTCGATTATCTTATCAACATATGACTTCATATCTCATCTATTTTACTTCATTCTCTGCAAAAAAATCAGCAAACGCCTCTTCTATTTCTTGAACGAAGGAATCCCCGTAATTTCCATTTCCTTCGATGTTAAATAAAAGCGTTGTTAATTCTTCTACAAAATTGATTAGCTCTAATTGACCATCTTCTACTCGTAAAAAAGGCTGTTGCGCTGATAAAATCATCTGTTGCAACTGTGACCAATTTTGTTTCGTGAAACTTACGTAACTATACGCATTATTTTCTTCTATGATATAAAGAAATTCTTCCTTATCTGAGTCTACAATGACTTGACCTGTTGATTGTAATTGGCTAAGTTGTTTCTTTTCATTTAAAATAAAATGTACTGCATTATGTATGACCTCAAATTGGTCAACTGTATAGACATTTCGCACTGAATAGAACTCCTTTTTTAAAAACATTCTCTTCATATTTTACCATACGAAAGCCTTTGATGCAGAATGGTTTTATGGAATTGATACAACAAAAAATAGTAAGGGTGATTTAGTTGAGCCAAGAAATTGAAATTGAATTTAAAAATTTATTAACGAAAGAGCAATATGAGCATTTACTACAAGTTTTTTCAATTGATGCTTCTCAAATTCATCGTCAAGTGAACCATTATTTTGATACACCCCAAAAGCATTTACAAAAACTAGCGAGTGCTCTACGTATTCGTGAGTTACATGATTCAATCCAATGTACGTTAAAAGAAAAGACAGCCGAGCATCAGCATTTGGAAACGACTGATTTAATTACAAAAGAGCAAGCAAAAGCATTACTTAACGGTGGTCAAGTAATGTCACCATCTGTAAAGGCAAGACTAGAACATTATGATGTCCCGCTTGATATGTTACATTGTTACGGAACATTAACAACTGACCGTGTAGAAATTCCATTTCAAGGGGGGTTACTCGTTTTCGATCATTCTTTTTATTTGCAGTGTGACGATTATGAGGTAGAATATGAAACAAATGATGAAACATTTGGAAAAAATGTATTCATGCAGTTTTTAAACCAGCATAATATTGAGCCTCAAGTTGCACCAAAGAAAATCGTGCGC
>JAZUES010000049.1:0-30657 GCA_045640265.1 Solibacillus sp. | reverse complement strand
TGGTACTAAAATCGTTGAACCAAACATGGCGAATAAATGTTGTAAACTTAATGTTACAAGTTGTATGCCACCTGGCTTATCATTAACATCTAACACAGCTTTTGAAGACATTACAATTTCCTCTTTTCATTCTATTCTTTTTTATATGTTTTAATCTTCTTTAACAATCTGTACCACGTCTTGGTCATCTACTTCGACTAAGTTGACGACAATTCTTTCATGACCAGCTGTCGGAATATTTTTTCCAACATAGTCTGCTCGTATTGGCAACTCACGGTGACCACGGTCTACGAGTACAGCTAACTGAATTTGTGATGGTCTTCCCAAGTCCATAATGGCATCAAGTGCTGCACGTACGGTTCTTCCTGTATACAAAACATCATCTACAAGAACAATTTGTTGATTGTTTACTGGATATTCAATATCCACTTGTTGTACTTGCGCTTGATCATTTACTTGCTTCGTTGATAAATCATCGCGATATAGCGTAATATCTAGTTCACCTGTACGAATTGCTTTTCCTTCAATCATTTCAATTCTTTCTGCCAGACGTTTCGCTAAATATGTGCCACGTGTTTTAATTCCAACGATAATTACTTCGTCAATTCCTTTATTACGTTCGATAATTTCGTGAGCAATGCGTGTAACGGCACGGTTCATTGATGGAGCATCTAGTAAAACTGAAATATGTTGCATGTTGTTTCTCCTTTCGTAAATTTGAAATGTTCACGGGGAAATTTTAATGCTTATTCCAAACAAAAAACCCTCTAGAAGTTCTAGAGGGTTTGAAAAGTTATGCTGAAAAATTGCATACGGGTATTTTTGCGCACAAAAATGCTCGTAGCTTTCACATTAGCCCTTCTCAGCCTCTCTGGACTGCCATTAAAGGTGAACAGTATTCATAATAAGTTCGTGACTACTTGCTTGCTCTCGTCAAGTTCTTTCATTCACTGTTGTCAGTATATGTTTTTTCTAATTTAAAGTCAATATCACTTATAGAAGTCAGACAACAAAATCACCTTTATTAGAATGTAGTGAATATAAATTTAACATTGCGCAACAAGCTATGCATATAAATTCACAAAGGAAAATGGTGAAGCAGTAGAAATTTTATTGATATGAAATTTCTTATAACCGCATTAACCTATGATAGAAGCGCTACTACAAAATACTAGTAGCGCTATTCATAAAAAATAACCGAACCTGTTTTGGCTCGGTTATTTTAATTATTTAGCTCGTAACTCTGTTAATAGTTGTTGGAAGTCTTCTGGTAGTGGCACTTCAAATTCTAAGTATTCTTTTGTTACTGGATGTACAAAACCTAAAACACCAGCATGTAATACTTGTCCGTTAAAATCAATTGTTTTCTTCGGACCGTATTTTGGATCTCCTGCTAATGGATAACCGATATAGTTCATGTGTACACGAATTTGGTGTGTACGACCTGTTTCTAAACGACATTCAACTAATGTGAAGTCCCCAAAACGTTCTACTACTTGGAAATGTGTAACAGCATGTTTTCCTTTATCAATTACCGCTTGCTTTTGACGATCTTTTTGGTCACGTCCAATCGGTGCTTCAATCGTGCCTTTTTCATGTGCAATATGCCCATGAACAAGTGCTGTATATTTACGCGTTACCGATTTTTTTACTAATTGATTAACTAAACTTTCATGGGCTACATCATTTTTAGCAACCATTAATAGGCCAGATGTATCTTTGTCAATACGGTGCACAATTCCTGGACGTGCTACACCGTTAATGCCTGATAAGTCTTTGCAATGATACATTAAACCGTTTACTAAAGTCCCCGTAGGATGACCTGGTGCTGGATGTACAACCATACCTTTTGGTTTGTTTACGACTAATACGTCTGCATCTTCATACACGATTTCTAAATTTAAGTCTTCTGGAATGATTTCTAAATTTTCCAGTTCAGGCACATCTACTTCAATAACGTCCCCTTTTCTTACTTTGTACTTCGCTTTAACAATCGCACCATTTACCATAATGCGTTCTTCGTCAAGCCAATTTCCGATTTGCGAGCGTGACCAAGATGCCTCCATTAATGAAAGGGCCTTGTCGATACGTTCTCCTGCAAATTCTTCTATTGTTAATGTGACTTCTGTCATTTTTTCACCTTTTTCTTTTGAGCTTTTTCTTCTAAAATAATTGCTATAAATAGCATGACAACAGCAATTGTTAATGCTGCATCTGCGATATTAAAAATCGGGAAATGGTAGTTGAAAACTGGAATTAATACATCCACAAAATCGACTACTTCTCCACGGAATAATCGGTCAATAAAGTTTCCGACTGCACCACCAAGTAATAACATTAAGCTAATTTGAAATAGTGGTTTGCCTTTCGCTTCTTTATGATAAAAATAAATAATGGCAATAATAACTGCGACAGTAACAATTGTGAACAACCACATTTGTCCTTCCATCATTCCCCAAGCCGCGCCACGATTGCGATGAGATAAAATACCAAACCATGGGTCCCATATACTAATACGTTCCCCAAATTCCATATTTTTAACGATCAGCCACTTAGACCATTGATCAAGAATGACTGCAACTATTGCTAATCCATAATATTTATACACAGCAAATCCTCCGTTTACGATCTATCTTTCCTATCTTAACATAATTGTCATGTCGAACGACAATTTTAACTTTAAAATCGTGACAAGAATATTAGAAAGGGATGTCTTAACGAAAATATAATAGCTTCTCAACAATTGCAATGGCTTGTTGACGTTCTTCTACCGTCAATGTCTCTACTTCTTGTTGAATTTTTCCACTCACTTTGTCTTTCATAAACAACCTTTTATTCACTCCACTCATGTTAGTCCATTAAACTCCTATTTTATGTAAGTAAAAATCGCAATAAAGCCATTGTTAATACACCAGCAATTACTGTCTTCGATAAACTTTTCGTTAGCAATGCAACGAGTAATGTCGGAAATAATGCAAACACATTTATCCATTGAACCAAGACAATAGAATGTTCTTTCTCAAATAATCCTTCTATAACAAGTGCTGATAATATACAAACTGGAATATACGTTAGCCACCGAAGCATAATATCTGGCATCTTTCTATTTTTCACGAGTACAAACGGTAATATTCGTGGAATCCATGTAACAAAGGCGCAACCTAATATTAAAAGAATCATAGTTATGGATGTCGTCATTTTTCAGTTGCCACTCCAATCGTAGCGACAACAATCGTCGAAATTAAAACTGCTAAATGTCCAGGCATGAAATATAGCATCCCATACATGCAAATAACCATCAACGCAATGAGTTTCACATAATGCATCAGCTTTGTTTTCGAAATGCTTGCAAGTGTTAAAACTAGGAGCGCTATAAACATTGCGACTAAGGCATAATCTAAACCCCATTTTTCTGGATCAGGTAACCATTGCCCAATAATGGCACCGATTGTACAAGCAGCAATCCAAGTTGTATAAGCTGTAATATTAAGCCCGTCCATCCACTTTCCACCGAGTCGCCCTTCTTTACTAGCAGCCAAAACGGATACACCAAATGTTTCATCCGTTAATAATGTACCAAAGCCGATATTTCGCAAAGTCGAATGTTTCGTAAAATAAGGAGCAATCGTTAACGACATTAACAAATGCCGTAAGTTCACAATAAAAATTGTAATAATTACCGCGGTTACAGGTGCGCCTGCTATGTAGAGTCCACAAAAAATAAATTGTGCTGAACCCGCATAAACAAGGACAGATAATAAAAACACTTCAAGAACTGATATTCCCGAAGCTATCCCAACGACGCCAAATGCAACACCAATACTTATATAACCAAGGAGTGTTGGAATACAATCTTTTACACCTTGCCTAAATGTATCGGATGTATGGAAATCGTTTTGTGTTTGATCCATTTCACTTAACTCCCCATCCATTTTTCAATCTATTCAGAAAACTAAAAACGGTATAAAGAACGCCATTGTCTAATGACAACAGCGTTCAATAAATTATGCGTAATAGTTTTCGACTACTTCTGCACAACGTTTACACAATGTAGGGTGTTTCTCGGAAGTACCAACTGTTTCTGAAATTGTCCAGCAACGCTCACATTTTTCACCATCTGCTTTTTCTACGACTAAAGCTGTTTTCTCTAGTACTAAGCTTTCAGCAGGAGCTACATCTTTACTACCAGCAATCACAAATTGTGAAACGATTGATAATTGAGCAAAGTTAATGTTTGCATCGTTTAATAATTCCACTGTTTCACTATCTGCATAAACGGAAATTTTTGCTTCTAGTGATTTACCAATTATTTTCGCGTTACGTGCTTCTTCTAATGCTTTTAACACTTCGTTACGAACAGCAATAATTTTTGCCCATTTTGGACGTAACTCAGCAAAGTTTGGTTGTTCGTCTACTTCTGGGAAATCTGTTAATTGGATTGATTGTTCTTTATCTTCTAATTCTACATAGCTCCATAGCTCTTCTGTTGTATGCGGAATGATTGGTGTTAATACTTTTAATAATGCCATTAATGTATCATACATCACCGTTTGCATTGCACGACGGTCTTTGTTATCAGTACCTTCGATGTATACAACATCTTTTGCGATATCTAAGTAGAATGATGATAGCTCGATTGCTACGAAGTTATTCACTGTTGTATAAACTGTTGAGAAATCATAACGTTCATATGCTGCACGAATTGTTTTGATTACATCTTGTAGACGCATGTACATGTATTGATCCATTTCACGTAAATCAGCGTACGCTACACGATCAGTTGATGCATGGAAATCTGTTACGTTACCGTGTAAGAAACGTAGCGTGTTACGTACTTTACGGTAAGTTTCAGAAACTTGTTTTAACATATCCATTGAAATACGAACGTCACCTGTATAGTCTACTGATGCTACCCACATACGTAAGATATCAGCACCGTATTGGTTCATTACTTTTAATGGATCAATTGTATTACCAAGTGATTTCGACATTTTGCGGCCTTCACCATCTAATACGAAACCGTGTGTTAATAAGCCTTTATATGGCGCATGACCATTAATCGCAACCGATGTAATTAATGAAGAGTTGAACCATCCACGGTGTTGGTCAGAACCTTCTAAGTAAAGGTCAGCAGGATATTTCATACCACGTTCAACTAATACACCTTGGTGAGATGATCCTGAGTCGAACCATACGTCCATAATATCGTTTTCTTTTGTAAATTTACCGTTCGGGCTACCTGGATGTGTAAAGCCTTCTGGTAATAACTCTTTTGCTTCACGTTGGAACCAAATGTTCGAACCATGTTCACGGAATAATTTTGAAATGTGAGCGATTGTTTCTGGCGTGATAATTGGTTCTTCGTTTTCCGCATAGAAAATTGGAATCGGAACACCCCATGCACGTTGACGAGAAATTACCCAGTCTCCACGGTCACGAATCATATTGTAAAGACGCGTTTCACCCCACGCAGGTGTAAATTCTGTTGATCTTACTGCAGCAAGTAACTCATCACGGAACATTTCAACCGAAGCAAACCATTGTGGTGTTGCACGGAAAATAACCGGTTTTTTCGTACGCCAATCATGTGGGTATGAATGTGAGAACTTAGACACATTTAATAACGCGCCTTCTTCTTTTAACTTTTCGATGACAACTGGATTTGCTTTTTCATAAAATAAACCTTCAAAGCCAGGTGCTTCATCTGTATAACAACCTCCATTATCTACTGGAGATAAAATATCTAAACCATAACGTTTACCAATTTGGTAATCGTCTTCACCGTGACCTGGTGCTGTGTGTACACAACCTGTACCCGCTTCAGCCGTTACGTGGTCGCCTACCATCACTAATGAATCGCGTTTGTAAATTGGATGCTCAGCAACAAGCATATCAAGCTCTTGCCCTTTTACTTCTTGGACGATTTGAGGGTTTTCCCAACCAAATGTTGAAGCTAATTTCCCTAATAAATCTTTCATTACGATATATTTAGAACCATTTGCTTCAACTACAACATACGTATATTCAGGGTTTACTGAAATACCTAAGTTTGCAGGAATTGTCCACGGAGTTGTTGTCCAAATAATGAATTTTGCGTCGGCTGGTACTACGCCTTTGCTATCTTTAATATTAAATGCTACATAAATTGAATATGATTCAACATCTTTATATTCGATTTCTGCCTCCGCTAACGCTGATTCAGAAGACGGAGACCAATATACAGGTTTTAAGCCTTTGTAAATATAGCCTTTTTCCGCCATTTTACCGAATACTTCAATTTGACGAGCTTCAAATTCTGGTTTTAATGTAATGTATGGGTTTGCCCAATCTGCGCGAACACCTAAACGTCGGAATTGTGCACTTTGGTTTTCAACTTGCTCATATGCATATTTTTCACAAAGTTCACGGAAATCAGCTACTGACATTTCTTTACGTTTAACACCTTTATTTGTTAACGCTTGCTCGATTGGTAAACCATGTGTATCCCAACCTGGAATATAATTCACGTGGAAACCTGTCATCGATTTATAACGGTTAATCATATCTTTAATAACTTTATTTAATGCATGACCTGCATGAATGTTACCATTTGCATATGGAGGGCCATCATGTAATAAGAAGTGCGGACGCATTTTTGTACGCTCCATCACTAATTTATTGATATCCATTTCATCCCATTGTGCTTGAATTTGTGGTTCTTTTGTCGGTAAACCACCGCGCATTGGGAAATCTGTTTTTGGCATTAATAATGTATTTTTATACTCTACCATTTGAAAAGCCTCCTAAAGTTTTTTGAATAGCAAAAAGCCCCTCAATCCCATAGAAGGGACGAGGAGCATGATTCTCGCGGTACCACCCTAAATTCGCTCGTCTTTATAGACTTGCCTCATTAGACACTGTAACGTCGTGTAAAACGAAATAGCTTACTTTTTTCAGCCATTTAGCTCAGGAGTGATTTTCCATTTAGCTTGCTTTGTTCGAGCTTCCACCATCCTCGAATCGCTTTACGACAACTCTAAATTTACTGTCTCCATCTTTGCTTGTATGCAGATTGCATCCTATTCATTATTTTTCAGTATATGAAAAGGTTGCACATAATGTCAAGTAGGTTTCCTTAATACATTGTAGTTCCTTCTGTTTTATTATCTTGTTCTTCGTCTGGACGCAATTGGTCTTGAATTTCTGTAAGATCTACATCATATTCAAGTAAATGTTCCCAATCATCCGTGTTCAATAAATCTAATTGTGCTTCTACAAGCATTTTAAAACGATTACGGAATACTTTTGATTGTTTCTTTAATTCATCAATTTCAATTGTTACTTTACGAGCTTTCGTCAATGCATCATTAATAATACGATCTGCATTTTTTTCTGCTTCTTTAACGATTAGCTTGGCTTCCTTTTGAGAGTTGCGACGAACTTCATCAGCTGCCTCTTGTGCTACAACAATTGATCTTTGTAATGTATCTTCCAATGAATTGTAATGATTCATCCGTTCAGACATTGTTTTTACTTTGTCGTCTAGTTCTTTTCTTTCACGTAAAATAATCTCATAATCTTTAATAATTTGATCTAAAAACTCATTTACCTCGTCTTCAGCATATCCACGGAATCCACGGGTAAATTCTTTGTTATGTATATCAAGAGGTGATAATGGCATCTCGTTCTACTCTCCTTTACGTTTGTTCTTTAAAAATATTATAATCTTTTCTAATGCGAATAACATCCTATTTTCACAAAAAAAACTGGAATGTTATACTTTTTGCTCTAAACGACCTATTTGTAGGCGAATTTTATCTTTTTTTGTTCGTCCTTCTGTCATAATAATCTTCATTCGTCCAAATCCACGTGCAGAAACAATATCGCCTTCTTGTAACTCAAATGCAACAGCTTCACGCACCGTCCAATTGACTTTTACTTTTCCTGCATGAATTAAACTTTGCGCTTTTTGGCGAGAAATATTAGTGACCGTAGCTAAAACAACATCTAGGCGCATAGAAGAAACGGTACATGAACCCTCCACCCATTGTTCTTCATTTTGAAGATAAGGTGTTGTCGTATCTACTTCCTCTATATGTACCTTCACTTTTCCAATGCTCGTCAAATGAGCATATACATAATCGGCAATTTCCATAGTGAGTGCAAATTGTACCGTATTGTTAGCAAGGCGAATATCTCCAAACTTACTTCGATCAAGACCTATTGATAATAGTGAACCAAGCACATCTGGATGGCGTAGTTGAACGAATTTTGTCGGATAATGAATTGAATAAATTACAATTCGAAATTCTTCTTCAGTAGGCTCAAAATAAGATGGTGCAATCAGCATTCGTTTTCGTTCTGCATTTTCAAATAAACCTTCTGTAAACACCTTCAAGTCCTCCGATTGTTTAACAATCGATTCGACGATAAAGCGCTGTCTTGGGTCAAGAAAATCCGTTAACTTTGGTGCATACCGATCCTCTACTTCACGCTGCCAACCGACAACTTGTTCAATAAAGGGCTGTTCATCTTTTCGAAAATGTTGTATTAGATGTTCCACAGAACTTACCTCTTTCTTTGAAAATGTACCTTTAGAATATCTCTATTTTCAATTTATAAACATTATTCTTTTTAAAAAAATTCCCCCACTTACGCAGGGGAATTACATTTTATAATAAAAATCCGATAACGTTATAAACACCTTGTTCAATGAAAATTAATACGAAAAGACCGACAATTGGAGAAATATCGATCATCCCAATTGGTGGGATAAACTTGCGGAAAAATCCTAAATATGGTTCACAAGCCTTTTCTAAAAATCGTCCTATTGCAGATTCTTGTAAAGCCGGAATCCAAGACATTAGTATGTAAGCGATCAGCATATACCGATAAATCATAAATGCTGCGCTAACAATTGAAATAATTGTCATATTTATACCTCACTAAAATTTATATTATTCAAACGTTAAATTTGAAATTTCTCCTGATACTTCTACGTTTTCTGGTGTGCATAAAAAAATGTCATTGCCGATACGTTGAATATCGCCACCTAATGCATACACAGTACCACTTAAGAAATCAATAATACGTTTTCCTTGATCACGGTCGATACGTTGAAGATTTACAACTGTTGCACGTTTATTTTTTAAATGTTCTGCTATGTCTTGTGCTTCCGCATAAACTCGTGGCTCAATTAAAGCAAGCTTTGAATTTTTAGAAGATGAAGCTGCTTGTAAACTCACAACATTATTTTGCACAGAAACTTCATTTCGTGGCTGTTGTTGAGGCTTACGTTCTTTTTTTATACGATTTTGAATGACATGTTGTTGAGGTATACGCTCTTGATTTTGAGATGAAACTGCCCTTGGAACTGGTCTTTCTGCTGGTTGTGATTGCTCTAGTGCATGGTCTTCTTCTGTTTCTTCCAAATAAAAGAATTTATCAAATATATTTTTAATACTCATCGTACTTCCTCCTTAACCAACAAGAGCTGTTCCAATTCTTACAAATGTTGCACCCTCTTCAACAGCAATTTCATAGTCATTTGACATTCCCATCGATAACTCCGTACAAGGTACATTGTGTAAGTTTAATTGTGCAACTTCTTGTTGAAGCTGTTTTAATTTTTGAAATACATGTCGGATAACTGATTCATCTTCAGTAAAAGGGGCCATTGTCATTAAACCCACTACCTCTATTTTCGAGAATTGCTCAAGTTGTTTTACAAATTCAAGCGTTTGCTCTCTCGTTAACCCATGCTTTGATTCTTCCCCTGATACATTTGCTTGAACGAAGCATTTTACCGTTTTTGTTGCTCTCTTTTCAATTTCTTCTGCTAAACTAAGACGATCTAATGAGTGTAAATAATCAATATCATTAATAATTTGCTTCACTTTACGCGTTTGTAGTGAACCGATATAATGCCAAGAAACATTTGACTGAATGGCCTGCAACTTTAATTCTAAACCTTCTGGGCGATTTTCACCTAAGTGTACTAAGCCCGCATCAATCGCCTCTTGTGTGCGTGTTACATCGACTTGCTTCGTTACAGCAATAATATTGACGTCTTGGTGTGTTTTTGATCTTTGTTTTGCTTGTTCTATATTATTTTGAATAATTTCTAAGTTATTTACGATTTTCGCCACTTTTTTCCCAACTTTACAACAATAGTTTCTTTCATTGTATCAAGCGGTTCTGTAATTTTCAATGAATAGCGTGACCTATTCGTTTTGAGTCTTCACAAGTATGACATCTTTCCCAACTGTGAGTATATGACTATAAGCGATTTTTCTAACTCCCTCTTCCCCTTGGAAAAGGTGATAAAACTTCTTTGGTGTAGAAATTATAAAAGCTACAATCGTTCCGTCTTTTTCACTAACTTCAGCATCAACGATATAACCAATAAATTTACCACTCTCTGCATCAATAATTTCCTTTTCCTGAACAGATGTAAAACGCATTTTTCCATCCCTCCATTTACATAAAAAGGACGGCCCATAATTTTGGACTGTCCCTTTTTAGTCATTTATTTTCTGCATTTATTTAAAATCACGTTTCATCATTTCAACAGCACTCTTTTCTAATCGAGAAATTTGGGCTTGTGATATGCCTAATGATTGAGCAATTTCTGATTGTGTTTCTCCGTAGAAAAAGCGTTTTGTAATAATTAACTTTTGACGTACGTCTAATTTTTTCATACTTTCTTGCAAAGAAATTGTCCCTATCCATTGTTCTTCAGATACTTTATCTTTCAGCTGATCAATCATATAAATGGCATCTCCCCCATCCGAATAAATAGGTTCTTGCAATGACAATGGATCTTGAATTGCATCAAGAGCATAAAGTACATCTTCTTTTTTCATATCAATCAATTGTGCCAACTGTTCTATTGTAGGTTCTACTAAATGCTCAGTAATAAACTGTTCTCGTGCTTGCATCGCTTTATATGCAACATCTCGAAGCGAACGCGATACACGTAATGAATGATGATCACGTAAATGACGGCGAATCTCTCCCATAATCATCGGTACCGCATAAGTAGAAAAGCGGACATTATGCGATAGGTCGAAATTATCTATAGCCTTTAATAAGCCAATGCATCCTACTTGAAACAAATCATCTGCTTGTTCCCCTCGATACGCATAACGGCCTACAATGCTTAACACAAGTCTCAAATTACAAAATACTAATTCTTCTCGAACATGCTCTTCGCCTTGCTGTAATCGTATAAAAAGGTTTTTCATTTCTTCGGGCTTCAATAGTGGTAACGTTGATGTATCGACGCCACATAGCTCTACTTTTGTACGCATGTGCTTTCACCTTCCGAACTTTGATCTGTATGCAATCAGTTTGTCCGTAAAAGCTCGCACTATGCGCGCCAAATTTAGCCAGAATTATGCGATAGGTTCATTTAAATATTCACGTAAATCTAAAATAATTTTCTTTTCTAATCGCGAAATGTAGGACTGAGATATCCCTAAATGATCGGCTACTTCCTTTTGAGTCATTTCCTCTTTACCATTTAATCCAAAGCGACATTCCATAATATACTTTTCTCGTGGTGTTAGTTGGTCAATGGCCATAAACATATGTTGGCGTTCCAATTTCCGTTCAACATCCATCATAATAATATGTTCTTCTGTTCCTAATATGTCGGATAATAATAATTCATTGCCATCTGCATCGGAATTTAATGGCTCATCAAAAGAGACTTCGCCTTTCATTCGACTCGTTTTACGTAAATGCATTAAAATCTCATTTTCTATACAACGTGAGGCATAAGTAGCTAATTTTATATTTTTTTCTAAGTTAAATGTTTCAATTGCTTTAATTAGTCCAATAGATCCAATACTGATAAGGTCTTCAATTGGAGTACCCGTATTATCAAATCGTCGTGCGATATACACGACTAAGCGTAAATTACGCTCAATTAGCATGTCTCTTGCTAGTAAGTCACCATTCATAAAAGCTTCGACTACAACAACTTCTTCTTCACGAGTTAGTGGAATTGGCAATGAATCATGTCCTCCTATATAATATGTCCCTTTTTCGACAAAAATGTGGATGAATTTAAAAAAGAAAGTTTTTATTTTTTGAAGCAATACCGATCCTCCCTTATGAATTAATAAGAACAACAACATGTGCGATCATTTGAGCACTTTGCGGAAAGCGTGCGTCATTTTTTGTAAAAACGACATAATGATTGTGATAGGTTTTTTCATTCATACAAAGTGTTATTCGAAATGCAGGCACGAACACCTTACGATTTTGTATCGTTGTAATGCTTACAATGCGCATGATTTTTCGAAACGTAGGTGGAAACATATCCAGTTCAAGGGGTGCTTGCTCTGACCATTGCAATAAACTCTCGCTTAATTCAACAGGTAGCTTCTCTCGCACTGCTTGAAACGAAATAAAATGTACTGGTGCTTGACTTAATGGCTCGATACATTCATTTCCTGTATCGATATAGGCCCGTAACGCTAATGTTTCACCCGCTAATTGAACTTCACAATGAGTCACATATTGTGTTTGAACCATCTGGATGAGTTTCGCTTTCCAACTCGTATTCATGATTAGTAAACTACAACATACTATGCAAAAGCATATAACAATATAAACGAAGCTCGAGCGATGCATGAGTAATGGTTGAACAGCAGTAAGCAACCCACCTGCTAATAAAGTCGCAACTAACAACCATCCACCTTGTACAACAAAACTTTTAAGGCGGAATGAAAATGCAATTCCGATAAGCAAAATGAAACTCACAAAAATGATCCATGCATGTCCATAAAAAATGACAACAATAAGTGCACTGCTTAAACTACTGAACAACATCCGCCATTTTGATATAGTTACATTCGTTACAGCTTGTGTAAAACGAAGTAATGCTAGATTCAATATAAAATTAAATACAACGATCCATTCCGCAAACATGTATTGTCCTCCTGAAAAAAAGACTATCATTTCAAAAACTAAAAATTTGTAAAATAATGGCGGTGCTATTAGAAAATCATCTGACATATTATTTACATTTTTAGAACCTTTCGACACAAAAAAGCCGCTCGCAAAACTAAACTAATAGTTTTACGGGCGGCTTTTTAAAGCGAGATTAGCGATTACGACGATTACGTAAGAATGTCGGAATATCTAATGCATCTTCTTGTTGATAGTTTGATTGTTGCTGTTGTTGTTGACGAGGTGCTTCATGTTGAGTAGGTTGTTCTTGTGCACGAGCTGGTTGTTGTGGTGCTTGTGCTTGAGTCGCCGCTTGTTGACGTGCTGCGATTGACGGACGAATTGGCTGAGGTTTCGGTGCAATAAAGTCATCCGAGAATCCTGTTGCAATTACTGTCACGATGATTTCATCGTTTAAGTTATCATTAATAACCGAACCGAAAATCATGTTTACTTCTTCATCAGAAGCCAGTTGAACGATGTCTGCTGCTTCTTGTACTTCATATAAACTTAAGTTCGTGCCACCAGTGATATTCATAATAACACCTTTAGCACCATCGATTGACGTTTCTAATAATGGTGAAGAAATAGCCTTTTTCGCAGCTTCTACAGAACGGTTTTCACCTGAAGCAATACCGATACCCATTAATGCAGAACCTTTATCAGACATAATTGTTTTTACGTCTGCAAAGTCTAAGTTGATTAGACCTGGTGTAGCGATTAAATCTGAAATACCTTGTACACCTTGACGTAATACGTTATCTGCTTCACGGAATGCTTCTAACATCGGGGTCGATTTATCTACGATTTGTAATAACTTATCATTTGGAATGACGATTAGTGTATCAACCGCTTCTTTCATTGAGGAAATACCGCCAATAGCTTGTGTTTGACGTTTGCGACCTTCAAATGTAAATGGACGTGTAACAACACCAACTGTTAAAGCACCTAAATCGCGCGCGATTGAGGCGATTACCGGCGCAGCACCTGTACCAGTACCACCACCCATACCAGCAGTTACGAATACCATATCCGCTCCACGTAGTACTTCTTCTAATTGTTCGCGACTTTCTTCAGCTGCTTTTTTCCCAACTTCAGGATTAGCACCCGCACCAAGACCGCGCGTTAACTTTCCACCAATTTGTAATTTATATTCAGCTTTTGATAAATTCAAAGCTTGTGCATCAGTGTTGACAGCAATAAAATCTACGCCTTGTACACCATGTTCAATCATTCTGTTAACGGCATTGTTACCGCCACCGCCAACGCCGATTACTTTAATAACTGCTAGTTGGTCCATACCCATTTCAAATTCTAACATACGATTCTCCTCCTAATTGTTCACGTCATCCATTTTCGTATTAATCGAAAAATTTATTTAATAAGTTTTTAGCGCGATCAATAACACTTACTTTATTGCCGCTTTCTACTCTCTCCGGCGCATTTGCTTGTTTTTTAGAAGGAGCTTGTTGAGCAGGATAAGGTGCATAAGAAGCCACTGTACTTGGCTCACTTCGACCATAAAAATCGTCATCGGCGTTCGCATAACGAATTAACCCAACTGACGTCGTAAATGCTGGCTCACGTACACCAATATAATCTGGTGTATAAATGCGAACACGTGACAACATCACTTGACGAGCTAACTGAGCGATTCCTTCAAGCTGTGCTACTCCACCAGAAATAACAATACCGCCTGGTAAGTCCTGAATGCCCATACGAGCTAACTCATCTAAAACCAGTTCAAATAATTCCTCTAAACGTACACCAATAATTTCAGCAATATAACGCTGACTGTATTGGTCAGTTGAATCCGTTCCTACGACTGGAACTTCAAATAATTGCTCGTCTGAAGCATCATCGTAAAATGCATGTCCATATTGCTTTTTAATTTTTTCCGCTTGTTCCGTTGGTGTTTTTAATACAATCGATAAATCTTTTGTAATATGATCGCCACCAACTGGAATCACAGCAGTATGTGTTAACAAGCCATCTTGGAATACTGCAACTGTCGTAGATCCACCACCTAAATCGATATAAGCAGTTCCCTGGTTTTTTTCATCTTCCGTTAATGCAAAGTTGCCTGCCGCTAATGGCTGTAAATAAATTTCACGAACTTGCAAGCCTGCACGTTCAACACATCGTAAAACATTATGTACAAGCGTCTTAGATGTGGTAATCATCGTTGCGTCCATTTCTAAACGAATACCAATCATACCGCGTGGATCTTTGATTTCGTCGAGATTATCGACAATAAATTGCTTTGGAATTAAATTAACTAATTCACGCTCTGGTGGAATTGACATTACTTGAGCAGAATCAATGACACGGGCTAAATCATCATCCGTAATTTCTCGATCTTCCCCATTTACAGCAACAACACCTTTTACTGGTTGTAAAAATGTTTGATTTGCTGGCACGCCAAGTACAACTTCTTCGATCTTAATGCCTGTCATTCTTTCCGCCTGCTCAACTGCTTTTTTTATTGATTGTACGGTTGCATCTATATCAACTATTGCACCTTTTCGAATACCTGTTGATTTCACATGACCTACACCAATTACGTGCAATTGATCATCACCAATTTCACCTATAAGGACCTTAATAGACGATGACCCGATATCGAGTGAAACATATATTTCCTGATGATTCAATTTACGCACCTCCTTCGATTAACTCCTAATATTCATTCTATTGTATATTTACGTGATTGTCTAAGTAAAACAATGTTTGTAATGTTATTTTAACGTGATTGTTACGAGTTTTCACCCTTTTTTAATCGTCTATTATCGATTTTTGTTAATATTAATCTACGAATTATAGCAATATTTTGAAATAATCGTACACCAAATGCAAAAATCGCAGCTAAATATAAATCCACGCCAATGTGCACACCTAAAAATGCGAGTCCTGCTGCTAAAATTATATTAAAGAAAAAGCCAGAAATAAAGACTTTATCATCATATACCTGTTGTAGCTGAGCACGAATTCCACCGAACATCGTATCAAGAGCGGCTAGCACTGCGATAGATAAATAATTTTCATAAACTGATGGAATTTGAACATTCGTTAAAATACCTAATACCACGCCAAATATTAAACCTAATAGTGGTAACCACATATTCGTATCCCCTTTTACTTCACATCTAAATACTTACTTTTCTGTAGTGTAACCGTTGAATTGATTCGAATGTCTTGCTTTGCATCATGAACTGTTAATAAAAGATTATCAATATAGAACTCGTCCGGAAAAGTTGAAGCAAGCAAATGATTTTTCAGCTTTTCGGCTTGTTCAATTGTTTGTGTAATAACATTTATTTTTATATTCGTTTTGTCAATGGCTTCACTATTTACTGTTGTTTTCCCATTAATATCGCGAATTGGGGTATTATACGTTAACCGTTTTCCATCAATTTCAATCGTTTCAGCATTATATCGATATAAATCATTTATGAGTCGGATTAATAATTCAGGTGAAATAGGATTTATTTCATATCCGAATTGCAGTAATTCAGGTGAAGGCTCGATCATTAATGTCACTCCTGGACCACTAATAGGTGATATGCCGGCTTGTTTTTTTAATTGATCGACGGTTTGTTGTAACAATAATTCTGGATTATTAAACTCTGTATCCTCATACTTATCAACAGTGGTAGATACGCTACTAATTTGTGAAAGCAATTCGGAATGACGTGATTTCTCTGCTGAAAGCTCTTGACGAATTTCCCAAATATCCGATGTATTACGTTCGGTTGGATTTTGCACTGTATTGTATTGCACAGCTAACATAAAACCAATGATGAACGATATAATTGTAATATTGCGATACATTTTTTTCGTCATCATATATCCCTCCGAATGATTTCCTTACTCTTCATTAATTGATTGCACCTTAATTAAATCACTTTTTTCAAGCGTAACATTCACTTGTTCATTTAATAATTGATCGAAAACACCACCACTTATGTCCAATGAAGAAATAAGCACGTCCTGATCACCGACTGCTTCAATGACAAAAGGCGCAGGATATTGTACACCATCTATCGTAATAACAGGACCATTACAACTAATATAAGAGTTTGTCTTTAAGCGTTGCCCATTAATGGCAATCGCCTCTGCTCCTGAAATTTTCAACTCGTTTACAATTTTAAAAATATGACTTTCATGAACGATATAATCGTTGGGATTCGTTGATGTTGGGTCGTAATCGCCATCTTCTAGCGTAATTTTTATCCCTTTGCCTTGTCCAGCTGTATAACCTAATAATAGTCTTAGCTGCTCTGCTTCTGAAATATTTTGTTCATACTGTTCTTCATTTGAAGAAAATTGCTTTTCATAAGTACGAATTTTTTCTTCTAAAATAGCGAGTTCTTCTGCCAATTCTTTATTACGTTCTTTTTGCTTAATTAAATCTTCCATATACTGATTTTCATGACTTATTTGTGGTGCAGCCGTGCTTAATGTTTGCTTATCTTTTGAAAGATTATACGAAATTCCAATTATAAAGCCGGTGACAATACAAACAACAAATAGCACCATATATTTTCGAGATACGAAGAAGGTTTTTTTATTCGGATGCTTGTTCATCTTGTTGTTCGTCATCTTGTTCTTCTCCCTCTAAATTTTCTCCATCGGTTTCTAGTTGTAATGAATACTCATCTGAAAACGGACGATAGTAGGAACCGACCTCAATATCGATAATCCCTTTTTCAAACGATTCTTCGTTCTCAATTTGTGCAATAATGGATGGGTAATAATTTAGCTTCTCCGCTAACGTGTTAGCTTCAGCTCGTACTTCATAGCCATCATTCATATAGAGTGTGATAGCATAAGGATCCGCTTCTGTAGGGGTTGCATTTATTTGCGAAATAAGTGACAATACTTCAGGATTTAATAACGCCAGTTGCTTTAAAATCTTTTTACGTAATGTTTCATCTTCAAATCTCAAAAAAATTGGGGCATCGATTGGTACAAATTCATTGGATTCATCAAAAATAGCTCCATTATCAAGGATTGGATAATAGACACCATCTCGTGATATGTAAGCAACCTTTTGCCATTCATCAATTGTAATTTGAACACGATTGAAAAATTGTCTTTTTACCTTCACAGATTTAATCCATTCATTCTTTGCTATATTCTTTTCAATATCTGCTACTTTAAATCCCCATATCGAATCTGATTCTTGCAATGTCGATTGTTCGATATAAAATTCTTCATCTTTTAAGTGTGCCCCATGAACATCAATTTCACTAATGTCACTATAAGATGATTGAAAATAAAGAAGTAATAAAATGATGAATAAGAAAAGGGTGATTAATGCGATGAATTTAAAATTCGTTCGACGTCTTCTACGCTTTTTCATTGCAGGTACACGTTCCGTTATATCGATTACTTTTTCCATCATTCATACTCCTTTCTTCATTCGAGTGAAAAATTTAAAATGAGCGCCACCGTTAGCCATATAACCAACAGTGATGTTCCTCCATAACTAATAAAAGGTAATGTTACACCTGTTACAGGTAGTAAATTAATAACAACGCCAACATTTAAACAAGCTTGCACAGCTATCATTGTTGTTAATGCACTAATGACATAAAAATTCAGCACTTTATGACAACTTAATGCTAATTTATAGCCACATATTAAAAAGCACGCAAAAATAAGCAGCAGTCCCATTCCCCCAATAAGCCCAATTTCCTCTAAAATAATTGAAAAAATAAAGTCGTTTTGTGGTTCCGGTAAGTATAAATATTTTTGTCTACTTTTTAATAATCCATGCCCAAACAATCCTGCTGGACCAATTGCAAGTAATGATTGTACCGCCTGAAAGCCACTCCCCAACGAATCTGCCCACGGGTTTAAAAAGGCTTCAATACGCTTTAATCGATACGGTGCAGCTGCAATTAAACCAATAAGTCCTCCCATTCCAAGTAAAAGAAACAATGCAAATAGTTTCATAGGATATTGTGCTAAAAAAAATAGTAAAAAAGCGGTCACCACTAAAATAAATACCGCACCAAAATCAGGCTGTATCATAATTAAAGCGGATGGAATGGCCAACACGATAAAATGTGACAATTTTACAATTCGCTGACCAGCCTTGTTTCCAGCTAGTAAAATACTTAAATAAATTAGCGTCGTCACTTTCGCTAGTTCAGCGGGTTGTATCGTTAGTGAGCCAATTCCAATCCAACTTTGTGAACCATTTCTTACAATTCCTACTCCAGGAATTAAAACACCCACTAATAAAACAATGGATAACAAGTAAAAAAACCGCCATACTTTCTCACTTTGAAGCCATTTTACATTCATAAAAAACACGCAGCTAACTACTGCAAGGAAAAAATATATACTTTGTTTTACATAGAAAGGAGTTTGTCCATCGTAATGGACAACACCCCAATATGTTCCAGCCGAGTAAATAAACAAAATACCGATTAATGATAAACCGAACGCACTTGCAAAAAACCATCGTCTTAATTGCTGTGACAGTGAGATTATCCTTTCTTAAGAAAGTTTCATAACACGATCGATGAACAAGTCCCCTCGAATTTCAAAGCTTGGATGCTGATCCCAACTTGCACATGCAGGAGATAATAAAATAATATCACCAGGCTCTGATACTTTTGCTGCATAACCTACAGCATCTTCTACATCATTCGCACGTACGATATTTGTAATACCGCAAGATTTCGCGAACTCAATAAAACGTAGGGCTGTTTCACCGAATGCGACAACCGCTTTTACACCTGACATTTTTTCACGCAACTCTTCAAATGAATGACCACGATCTAACCCACCAGCAAGTAATACAATCGGTTGATCAAATGCTGCTAATGCACTCTTAGTTGCAAGTACATTTGTTGCTTTTGAATCGTTGTAAATTTTACGTCCTTCCCAATCTCGGACAAATTGTGTACGGTGACGAACACCTTCAAATGTTGCTAATACTTGTTTGATTGCTTCTAACGGACAGTTTTGCAGTAATGCTGCCGCAACTGCACAGCAAATGTTTTCTAAATTGTGATTTCCTGGTAGCGCAATGTCACTACGTTTTAAAATTTCTTCACCTTGCCAATAAATGCTTTGTTCATCGGCACTAATGCCTTCAGCCGAACGCCCTTTTGTTGTAAATGGAACTAGCTGAGCCTTCGATTTTTTGGCATATTCCGTAACAACTGCTTGATCTGCGTTATAGATAAAATAATCTTCATTTGTTTGATTACGTGTTACACCAAATTTTGCTTCTGCATAATCTTTGAATGTGCCGTGATAATCTAAATGTGCTTCATAAAGATTGGTTAAAATCGCAATATGAGGTTTAAATATACGAGTACCCATTAATTGGAATGATGATAATTCCGTTACAATGATATTTTCCTTCGTTGCTTCTGCAGCAACACCACATGCAACTGTCCCAATATTTCCTGCGATTAATGGTTTTAAATTTCCTACTTGTAACATTTCAAAAATTAAAGTAGTTGTCGTTGTTTTCCCGTTAGAACCTGTAATGCCGATAAATGGTGCTTCACTAATTAAATACGCAAGCTCTACCTCTGTAATGACTGGTAAACCTCGTTCCACCGCATCTGCTACGATTGGATTGGTATATGGAATCCCTGGATTTTTGACGACTAGTTCAAAACCTTCATCAAGTAAATCCTCTGGGTGACGACCACAAATAACGGTAATCCCTTTTGATAATAATGCTTGCGCTTCAGGGTTAGCATCAAATGGTTTTGCATCGTTCACTGTTACGAATGCACCAAGCTGATGTAAAATTTCTGCAGCAGCTACACCACTTTTTGCTAATCCTAAAACTAAAACTTTTTTTGCTTGAAAACCTTCAAATTCAATCATAATAACGCCTCCGCTAATACTGCTATAAGTGCCACTACTAATCCTGTTGACCAAAATACAATAACGACTTTCCATTCAGTCCATCCTGATAATTCAAAATGGTGATGAATTGGACTCATTTTGAAAATACGTTTTTTACGAAGTTTAAAGCTACCTACTTGTAAAATAACAGACAGCGTTTCAATAACAAATACTAAACCGATTAGTAATAGTAAAAGCTCTTGTTTTACTAATACGGAAATCATTGCTAAAGCGCCACCAAGTGCTAATGAACCCGTATCACCCATAAACACTTTTGCTGGGTTTGCATTGAAAATTAAGAAGCCAAGTAATGCACCTGTTACTGCAAATGCAAAAATTGCAATATCTGCTTGGTCATTAAATAATGCAATGACACCAAAAGCAGCAAATGCAATCGATGCCGTACCTGATACAAGTCCATCAAGTCCATCTGTTAAGTTGACTGCATTTGAGAAGCCAACTAACCAGAAAATTAAAAAGGCTACATAGAAAATGCCTAAATCAATTGATACATCTGTGTATGGAATCCCAACAGATGTATCAAACGAACCTAAACGTAATAATAAAAATGCTGCAATGGCAATGGCAATTTGCCCAATTAATTTTTGAATAGATGTTAAACCTAAGTTGCGTTTAAAAATAACTTTTAAACCATCGTCTAAAAAGCCGATAACGCCAAATCCAACTAAAACAAGTAATAGTACGACGGTTTGCGTTGTAAATAAATCAAAAACCATCGCAACAATAATTGTTGAAACAATTATTGCTAATAAAAAAATGATTCCACCCATTGTCGGTGTACCTGCTTTTTTCATATGCGATTTTGGGCCTTCTTCACGAATACTTTGCCCAAATTTCAATCGGCGAAGCAGCGGAATCCCGATTGGCGCTATAATGACCGTTAATAAAAATGATGAAATAAGAATGGTCAATGTTGTAGATATTGTCATAATGAATCTCCTTTAAATCTTATGTCTGTAGAACTTCCTTCACTATAATAGTTGTTTTAGGTGGATTTTAAAAGGTGAAATACGATTTATTTTCCTAAATATAAATGAATCACATCATTTTCATGGATGATTTCATTCGCTTGAGGTAATTGATGGGTAATTTTATCACCTGAACCATGCCACTCAATTTTATATGGATATAATTTCGTGAGCACTTCCTGTTTTGTAAGCTCTACAAAATTTGGTACAGATTCTGTCAATTCATCGCCCCATCTGTATTGTTTTTCGAGTTGATCTTGTTGTTTTTCAATATTTAAAAGCGGCGCTGCATCTTCTATGATTTGACCAACAATTGGTGCTGCAATGGCACTACCAAATTGCAGTGCACTTTGTGGATGATCAATAGCCACGTAAATAACAACTTGTGGATCATTTGCTGGTGCAAAGCCGATAAACGAAACAATATAATCCCCATCTTTGTAACGCCCGTTCTCCACTTTTTGTGCTGTACCTGTTTTTCCAGCAATTCGTAAGCCATCTCGATATGCTAGACGCCCAGAGCCATTTGCAACAACACGTTCTAACGCTACTCGTACAATATCAGAAGTTTGTTCACTAATTACTTGATCTTTTATGGTAGGTTCATTTTGAAGGAGTACTTTATTTGAATTTGAATCAATTACTTTCGACACAATATGCGGTTGATACAACTTGCCACCATTGATGATAGCAGCTACCGCTTGGACTTGCTGAATAGGTGTTACAGAAATGCCCTGGCCAAAGGAAGTTGTTGCATGCTCTACTGGACCAAATGCTTCTTTTGAAAATAAAATTCCCGTTGATTCACCTGCAATATTTGAGCCTGTTTTTTTACCAAATCCAAACTTATGAATATATTCAAGTAGTTTTGTAGCACCTACCCTTTGGCCTAGCTCAACAAAACCAGGATTGCATGAATTTTCGACAACTTCAAAAAAAGTTTGATCTTTATGCCCTTCTCGCTTCCAACACCGAAGTCTTGCACCTTCTACCATTGTATAACCTGCATCATGGAAATGTTCATCTTCCATATTCACAACGCCTTCTTCTATAGCCGCGCCTAATGTGATGATCTTAAATGTGGACCCTGGCTCATACGACATAAATACCGGTAAGTTACGGTTATATATCGCTGGTTCTACTTCAGCAAAATTAGATGGATCATACGTTGGAAACGAAGCGAGCGCTAATATTTCACCGCTATTTGGATTCATGGCAATCGCTAAAGCTTGATCAGAATCGTATTCCAACATTGCTTGAGAAAGTTCCCGTTCAACTATCTTTTGTAGTTCAATATCAATCGTCAACTGCAATGTTGCTCCGTCCTGACCTTCCTTCCACTCATCATCAACATGGCCTAGTGAAACACCTTTTGCGTCGGTAAACAATCGGATTGCTGCATCTGAACCTGTTAATAACTTATCGTATTCATATTCAATGCCAGCTAAACCTTGGTTGTCTATACCCGTAAAACCGAGCAATCGTGAAAGTAAATTCCCTTGTGGATACGAACGAATATAATCGACTCCACTGTACAATCCTGGAATTTGCATTTGCTGAATTTTAACCGCTTGTTCATACGTAATGTTTTTCGCTTCTGGTGCGAGTTTTACGAGATTTACTCGTTGCTCTAACTTTTTCAAAATTGCTGCTCGATCTCGATTTAATACACTGGAAATGGCTGTTGCCACTTGTTCCTTTTCAGCATTTTGAGATGGCATAAAGTAGAGCGTTGGTGCTAATTTGTTTGTAACAATGACTTCCCCATTACGGTCGGTAATTTCCCCACGCTGCGTATTGAATGGGATTTCACGATCCCAGTTTTCTTTTGCTAATGTCGACAATTCGTCATATTGCACGATTTGCAAATACATTAGCTTAACAAAAATCGCCACGCCGTATAAAACAAATGCGATGGCGATCCATGTTAATCTTTTTTTCGAATTTGTGGTTAACCATTTCATTACAATACACCTCACATAACACAAAGTATGTCTGTAACTCAGGTTCTATTCAAATTCGATTAATCCTGTGGAAGTGTTTCTTCACCGTCTTTTACTTCACTTTCTCCCTCTTCCATATCTTCGGCTGGTGGAGTCAAATAGTGCTCTTGCGGTGTATTTAACTTCACAACAATTGGCGATTCGTCAGCAATAATTGTCCCTTGCGACACACTTTGACTTTCTACATAGCCTTCACCGAAAAGTTCAATAGGAAGCTTCGTCAACGTTTTGTATACGAGCATATTTCGTAGCGACCAGTTTTCAAATGATGGCAATGTAATGGCACCATCCGTTTTTAAAAATACGATACCGCCTTTTATTAATGACGATTCAGCTTTTGGAAACTGTTCTAGAATTTTGCCACCCTCTCCAATTAGAATTGGATGCAATCCATCACCCTCAAGCTCCGTCATAACAGAATCCGTTTGTTGCCCTACCATATTTGGAATGGATTTCTTTTGTACTTCTGCTACATCTGCAGGATTAATATTCATATATTTCAAGCTATTTTGTACTACTGAAGTAAACACCTGTGAAACAGGATCCGAACCAACTTCTGATGCAGCAAGTTTTGGCTTTGCAACGGCAATGTAAACGATTAATTGTGGGTCATCTACAGGTGCCATACCTAGGAATGAATACAAGAATTCATTTTTACCCCAGTCATAACCTGCTCCAGTTGCTTTAGGCATTTGAGCCGTACCAGTTTTACCAGCTACCTCATAACCTTCAATTTGGAATCGTTTTGCATTCCCTTTTTCGCCATAAACAGTTGAAGCTAAAAGTTCACGCATTGCTTTTGCTGTTTCTTCTGTAATTGGCTGTCCTTTTCTAGTTGGCTCAGAATCTAGTACAACTTCACCTGTATTCGAATTAACAATTTTATCAATCACATACGGTTGCATCATTTTGCCATCATTCGCGATCGAAGTTAATCCTTGAATTAATTGAATTGGTGTAACTGTAGAACCTTGCCCAAATGTAGTTGTATATTTTTCTAAAGGATAGTGAGAGTTAATAACCCCACTTGCTTCACCAGGGAGGTCAATTCCTGTTTTTTGCCCAAATCCAAAACTATCTAAATACTTATCAAGCGTGTCCCATCCCATAATATCAAGTAAATTGGTCATTGCTGTATTACTCGAACGCTGGAATCCTTCTAAATACGTAATCGTACCCCAACCATATGTGTTATGATCTCGAATCGTATTTTGATATACATTGTATGAACCAGATTGATACCAAGCATTAGGATGCCAATTTCCCGAATCCATGGCTGCTGCAACAGTAAATGTTTTCATGGTTGAACCTGGCTCAATTGTGTTTTCAATAACATCGTTTAACCAGTTTCCATCTAATCCTTCACGTGTATCTGGATTGAAAGTTGGACGTTGCGACATCGCTAAAATTTCTCCGGTCTTCGGATTGGCAACGACACCAATCATGGACTGCGGATTGTATTTTGAATTCACACGAGACATAGCATCCTCTAAAAAGTTTTGAACGGTTTTATCAATCGTTAAATAAATATCATTACCATCCTGTGCATCTTGAACAACTTTATCACTGCTTGGTAGCAAGTAGTTCTTCGCATCACGTTGATACATTAATTTACCATCTTCTCCGGTTAACTGGTCATTATAAATGGACTCTAACCCCATTTTTCCGACAACTTTAGACGAACCGTCCTTTTCCGTTTCACGAATAGCAAAACCGATTAAATGCGAAGCGAAGGACCCATTTGGATAGTAACGTTTTTTATCACTAAATAGAATAATTCCTGGTAATTTTAAAGCTTCTATTTGTTTTTTAACTTCATTACTAATACCGCGTCCAGCTAATCCAAACTCTACTTGATAAGGATCCGTTCCTTCGGCAGGTGTTAAACGTTCTAAAATTTTCTCTTCATCCATAGGAATATACTGAGCAAGCTGTCTTGCTGTTTCAGTTTTATCCACAACATGAATTGGATTTTTGGGATTTTCTGATGCCGATTCACGAATAACAGCTACAAGACGATAACTCAATGTATCCTCTGCAATGACATTCGCATTACGGTCATAAATTTTCCCGCGATCAGCTGACAGCACATAACCCGATTGATATTTTGCTAATGCTTCTGCTTCTAATTCGTGTCCTTTCACAACACCAGTTGCTTGAATAGACACAAAACGCCAAAATAACAGTAAAAAGAGCCCTCCAAATAAAATAAACATTAGAAAGGCTCCATACTGGTAACGAAATTTTCTCTTTTTCATTCTCCCGGCACTACCTTCACATTTTTCTCATTTTGTGTTAAACCGAGTTCTTTCGCTTTTTCCCATATACGTTCATGAGTTGATAACTCACTTACACGTACTTTTAAATCTACGTTAGTATTATTTGCTTCTGTAATTTCTCGCTCTATTTTTTGTATTTCCATACTCTTCGATTGAATATCACCTTGTGTATGTAATATGGAAATAGCGAAAGATGCTACAACAACTGCAAAAATGATAAATAAAAACTGTTCCCGAACAGAAAACAACCTTGGTTTTCTCTTTTTAGGTTGGACCGGAAGCCTCTGTTGTTCCTGTTCGGGCAGTTCTGGCTGATGTTGAATATACGTTTGCCTTACCCTAACTGCCATTGCTATCCACGTCCTTTATCGTTTATTTTTTCAGCAATACGTAGTTTCGCTGAACGTGAACGATTATTCGTTTCTAACTCCTCTTCTGTTGGTAAAATTGGTTTTCTAGTAACTAATTTCAACATCGGTTTCATATGATCTGGAATAATCGGTAAACCTGGTGGTAAATCTGGAAGTGATGAAGCCTCTTTAAACATTGTTTTTGTTAAACGGTCTTCTAATGAATGGAACGTAATAACGCTAATACGTCCACCAATTGCCAATAATTCTATAGCATCTGCTAAAGAATCTTCAGCTGCACCTAATTCATCATTTACCGCGATACGTATCGCTTGGAAAATTCGTTTTGCAGGATGTCCGCCTTTTCGACGTGCAGGAGCTGGAATTCCGTCTTTAATTAACTCTACTAATTGTGCTGTCGTTTCGATTGGTGCAATTTCTCGAGCTTGTTCAATTTTACGTGCAACTTGTTTCGAGAACTTTTCTTCACCATAACGGAAGAAAATACGAAGTAAATCCCCAAATGCCCATTCATTTACTACATGATAGGCAGTTAACTCAGCAGTTTGGTCCATACGCATATCAAGTGGCGCATCATGATGATAACTAAAGCCGCGCTCTGGCGTATCTAACTGTGGTGATGAAACACCTAAATCATATAAAATTCCGTCTACTTTATGAATATTCAAATTGTATAGTTCTTCTTTTAAATAGCGGAAGTTTGAATGTACGAATGTTACACGATCTAAATAATCTGCTAATCGTACTTTCGCGTTTTCAATAGCGATTGTATCTTGGTCAAAGCAAATTAATCGACCTTTTGATGATAGTTGTTTTACTAAGTATTCACTGTGTCCTGCACCGCCTAGTGTACAATCAACATAAATACCATCAGGATTGATGTTCAACCCGTCAACAGTTTCTTTCAATAATACGGTTGTATGATCGAACATTACTAATAACACCTCTTATTATAATCAATTACGCCTCGACGTAATTGCACCCGAATTCGACTTTAAGACTGAGTACTTTTCAAAGAACTCTATTCCGAATTCATGATATCCGCCGGGGCTTTAAATTCTTTCAGTGAGTAACGGAAAGAATTAGAAATCAAAGCCAATTAAATTTTCAGCAATTTCATTAAAAGATTCCGCCGAATTATTAAAGTACTCGTCCCAAGCCTCTTTAGCCCAAATTTCAACTTTACTTGATACTCCTAAGACAACGCACTCTTTTTCAAGACTAGCGTATCCAATTAGTGTAGATGGAATGTTAATTCGGCCCTGCTTGTCTACTTCTACTTCAGTAGCACCAGAAAAGAAAAATCGTGCAAATGCTCGAGCATCTTTTTTGGTCATCGGTAAATCTTTTAACTTTTCTTCGAGTTTTCGCCATTCATCAATAGGATATCCAAAAATACATTGATCAAGACCACGTGTTAATACAAAGGTTTCGCCAAGTGATTCACGAAACTTTGCAGGTACAATCATACGGCCTTTTACATCGATCGAATGTTGGAATTCTCCCATAAACATGCTACTCACCCCACTTTAGTAAATAATGTACCACATCCCCCCACTTTCCACCACTGATTTTGCCATTTCTCTATCCAATATAAAAAAATCGAGTAATTAAGCATATTATCACACGTATGTTCCGTGCCAAAAGACGCAAAAAAAGTTACCTCATTAAGAGGTAACTTTTTTATTTTAAAGTGACACAATGTTATGGCGATTAGAAATTTTCATATCCAACGACAGTAAATCATCAATTAATGTCGATCCATATACATTCATGTATTGATATGGACTGTACACACGTTCTTGATAGCCACCATTTGGGTAAAGCTCTGATTGAATTGTTTTATATTGACGAATTACCACATCATGTTTTTCCGTATCTTGCTGTTTAATTTTTTCCTGTAGATAGCGGAACTGTCGCTCATGATAATCTTTATTTTTTACAATTAACGACTCTAAATGATAATTTTCTTTCTGTAGATAAACCGAAAGTTGCTCGTATTGTTGTGCAAGTTGCACATTCATTTGTTCAATTAAAAATTGCGACTTTTTGTCTTGAATACTTTCAACAAATTTCGCTAACTTTTTCTCGACTTCATCATTTAAAGCTTGTCCAACCGTTATACTATTTTGTTGTAATAGCGCTTGAACTTGTCTTGTCAGCATCGTAATATTCAACCTTGGTGCAAAAATCGGCATTTGTAATTTTAGAGTTTCAAATGCTGGCTTTAACGTTGCCCAATAAGCTAACTCTCCTGGTCCACCAACAAACGATAATACAGGAATCGTCATTTCTTGCATAAGCGGACGCGTTACAACATTGTTACTAAGTAGCTGCGGCTCATTTTTGGCAAGTTCAAGTAATTCTTCTTCTGAGAAATTCGCATGAGCTAAAACATTTTTAAAGCGGCCCTCTTTACGTTCTAATAAAAAGCGTTCGCCATCTTTCACGTAAAATAAGTTGGCATTTTGTTTCGTCGCACCAATCGGCATCGAATAGCCTGCTTGTGCTAATTTTTCTTCTTGCGCAACAACCTTATGGGCAATTGTTTCATTATTTTTAATAATTGCTTCAAAATAGGCCTTTTCGTATTGACGGAACGGACCGTATGTCGCATCTAATAATAGCAAGCCATGATTTTTAAATAGATCATTCATTAATCTTGTGAAGAAATCTGTGAACGTCGAACTGCTATTTGCATGCGCTAAAACAGTATTTAATAATTGTTCCGTATATTGTGTTTCCCCAAAATCTTTGAACACAGTCGTAACAAATTGCTGTATCGCTTCTTGATTCAATACAGTTGTTGAAGCCATTGTTTTAAATTTTGAGCGTTCACTATAGCCACGTTTTTTTACTTCTGCATTAACGATTGTATACGTATGATTAATTTCTTCAATATCGTGGTCTTCTCCGGCAATCCAAAACATCGGTACAACGGGTATATTTAATTTTTCACGTTGCTGTTTCGCTAATAGAATAACGGAAATCGCCTTATGCACGGAATAGAGCGGCCCTGTTAATAATCCTGATTGCTGACCACCTACAATAACAAGTGCACCTCGTTCTAACTCTATTAAATGTTCGTTAACCTTTTCAGATACGCCGTATTGCGCCATGTATTCGCGTATAATTTGAGCTAATTGTTCAGAACGATGCGTTTTATTTTGTAAATAGCTTGCACGCTCGCGAAAAGCTTGCTCATTGTATTGATAATCAAAAAATGAATGTATTGCTGCATTCTCAGACCAATAGTCTGCTAATAATTTATTATTCACTGGGGATTGTATTTGTTCCAGCTTCATTGAAATTCTCCTCTACTCAGTAACAAACTATATATTTGTTTCATTTATCCATTTTCATTTTAACTGTTATGTACGCATAGTAAAAGAAAATGGCTTCGTTTAATCCACCATCATAAAAATAATTACTGAGTGTGTTAAACCAATTACCCATATTAAAAAATATGTAATGCTTAAAAGGATAAAATAAATTCGCCATATTTTTTTTAATAACGGCTTTATTTCAATTTCCTTCTTTGTTCGCCAATCAATATATGTAATAAGAATCGCTACAATAAGTGCTGTAACTAAAACAGGGATAACTACTGACAGATTCCACAAGGCTCGGATGGCGATTGGCACTGAAAATAATAATAACCCTGTCGTTATATCAGAAGAATAGCCGATTGCTTTCTGCCTATCCAGTCGAAATTTGCGACAAATAATTAGTGTCACGATAAACGCAAGAATTGGACATAAAATTATCGTCGCTAATACAAATTGAACAACTAACATCACATTGTTTCACCGCTCTCTTCAAACGCTTTTACTAGCATATAAAGTGTTTGTAACATTGGCATTTGCTTATTTTGTATATGCGCTTTTTTTAAAATAGCGCCAACAATCGTATCAATTTCTGTTTTTCTACCTGCTTGAATATCCGCTAACATAGACGATGTATTTTGCGCTGTCTTCTCACATAGCCCCACCACCTGTTCAAACTGAAAAGTATCGGCATATTGAGGAAACGTATCTATTATTTCATTATATAAATTTTTTAATAATTGAAAAGCATTGTTTTGCTCAATTAATTGACCATTTTTCACTCGAAGAATGGCCGTTAACGGATTTATAAAGCTATTTAATAATGCCTTTTCTATAAGCATGGTTTCTGCGTCAAACTCAAAAGA
>JAZUES010000048.1:0-3284 GCA_045640265.1 Solibacillus sp. | reverse complement strand
TACAATTTTATCTTCAGACGGTAGCCAAATTTCACAAGGCCAAAAGCAGCTTATTTCCATCGCACGTGCCTTTGTCGCGAATCCTAAAATTTTGTTACTGGATGAAGCGACAAGTAGCATTGATACGGTGACCGAGTTACAGATTCAAGCCGCGCTAGAAAAGCTGATGGAAAACCGTACAAGCTTTATCATCGCACACCGTTTGAATACGATCCGTAAAGTCAATTATGTCATCGTATTAAATCAAGGGAAAATTGTTGAACAAGGACCAAGACAGCAGCTTGTAGAACAGCAAGGTGTGTTTGGACAAATGCTCAGCGTATAAGAAAAACGTAGAACTACCATTATTCAACTGGTAGTTGGACGTTTTTTGTTTGCACTGAAAGCGCGCGGAAATGTTTATAATTCTTGATAAGTAGGATGAGGGCTGAAAGGAAAAAGACCAGAAAAATGATTCCACTAATATAAAGCTCCGTTTGAACTACTTGCGTTTCAGGTAAGTTAAGTGAACCAGTACTTCGATTGGCTATGCAATATTGGATAAAGACCAAGAAGTTATTAAAACTATGTAGAAGTATAGGAACAATAATTGATTTTGTTTTTAAGTAGGCGTAGCCCAACACGCAACCTAAGCCAAACGCGAATAGCATATTGAGTGGATTGATATGAATGATATGAATGATTCCAAATAGTAACGACGAAATGATAATACTTTTTTGCGGACTCCATTTCAGTGTAAAGCGTCTAAGGAGCATACCACGGAAAAATAACTCTTCCCATATGGGGGCTAAAATACAAATATTAATAAAATATAATACGTAAACAATAAGGGGTATGTTTGGCACGACTTCTGTTATTGGAAATAAAAATAATAGATTGCGAATTTGTTCTTCAAACAGCAGAAATAACAAAGATATGCTCATAGTACCTAACGCAGCAGCAGAAATTTGAATAAATGCCGTTAATGATAAAAACCTACCCCATCGTCCTTTCGTCATCGCCTCCTTCACCGACTGCTCATTGTATGTGATTTTCCATTTTTTCGTTTGATACAGCACGTAAAATAGGCAGCAAAGTGAAAGTCCGAGTGTTATCCAATCGCCTATGCCAGTTACTTCAATTAAAGACATAGACATATAAAAAAAGAAGGATACAAAAAAGCATAGAACAAAGAAGAGTAAAAAATAACGCACTTTAAAGTTTTTTAATACCGTATAATCCATTTTTTCACCTCTGTTTATAGCGTAACATGAAACACGTCAACAAATAAATGAAATATTCAATAAATAAAGAAAGCAGTCACAAATTTGTGACTGCCTTCTTTATTAATTTCGGTTATCTGAAATGGTTGCGTACCGCACTTTCCAAACGCCATCTTCTTGAATCATTGGGAGCTTAAACAGCAGATTCCTTGCTTCATCATTATACAGTTCGAGCTGATTTTCCTTTTCGTTCAATGTCGAATGTTGTGTATAATACAGTTTCACAAGATTATGCTGCAACATGGTTTGTGTTTGTGTTTTTTGAAGCTGGTGCCACTGTTCATACATTGGTGTTTCCTCGTCTTGCTGTGCATACATCGCATACATCGTTTCGTAATCTTGTAGATACGCTGCATAATAGTAGATAATCGCAATATCCTGTGCTGATGCCCCTTTTAAAAATCTCTTCAATTCATGTTCTGCGTATTCAGATGTTTTCATCTCTTGCACATCTTTCTGTACCACGCCGAACATATTCAATTCATCTCGTTTCATCGTATTTGTCACACCGTTTAAATCATAGCCTAACACGTAGCCTTTAATCGCCGTTTTTGCAATTGGCCCTTTAAAGCCATCACTGCCCCAGTTATCGGGATGGACAAATACTTCATCACGCTTTGTCACCGGGAATTCCGTTCTCTCCTTACTATAAACCGACGAATCTCCATCATAATTTGCAGTTAAGTAAAACTCATTGGAAATAAAGTCATCTCTTAAAATGATCGTACTTTCATCAATTGCTAATTTATTTTCATTGGTGTCGATAATGCGCGTTACTTCAAGTCCATTATCAGTTGCTATGACAACAACATCGCCTGCGGTATAGCGATTTTCTGCATAGTAATACGGATCATATAATACTGGAAATTCACTATAATCATTGTTACCACGATGCATCGTGTCACGTGTATTATAGAATGATTTTTCATTTGTAATGCCTTCGATAAACGGAATCCCAATTTGATTATTCATCATGCCCAGCTGACCTTGACGTGTCAGTTTGCCCTTTATTTCATAATAAACGGGTGTTTGATTTGATTTTGCTTTCGCAAACCACAATTTTTTTCCGTTGTCCAAGTCATATAAGCTTACTTCCTTATCTCCTACAAAAACCGTATCTACATTGGAATCATTTAAAATACCATATAAATACTTTTGCCCGGCTAAATCAAGTAGAGCCGATTGATTTTCATAAAAGTAATAGGCAAATCGTTCTTCTGTTTTCCAGGTTCCATTTGTTTTTTCTGCATATAGAAATTCATACAGCCATTCATTATTTGATTCCCATAATACTTTATTTACAACAAGTGCCGTGTTATCCTTCGTAAATGGCTCAATGATTTTTAGTGTTTCATATGGATAATCTCTAAACTCCTGTTCAATTAATGGCTCGAGTGTGGAAGCGCTATACAATTCCTCTTGTGCTTTGTGCTCATCACTAGGTGCGAATAATAAAAACGAACCAATCCCAAGCGCACACATCACAACAACAGCTAGAAGTCACGAACTTTTGCGCTTAGGCTTCGCATGAACGGTTTCAATGACACGCTGTTTTCTTTCATCGCTTAACGTTGCGTTTTTAAAAATTTCTTGTCCTTCTTTTTGAAACTTATTCATCCGCGAGCTCCTCCCAACTTTGCAAAGTCGTACGTTTCTTTAACTGTTCGCGTGCCCTTTTTAGACGCGTTTTTACTGTATTTTCCGATACACTTAGTAATGCTGCTATTTCAAGTGTCGTCATGTCTTCATAATAAAAAAGTAAAATACTTTCCCTGTATTTCAATGGTAGCTGCAGCACCTGCTTCATCAATTCACTCTGTTCAACATGCGCTTCAAATTCATACGTTGTCGTTTGTTTTTGTCCGAACAGTTTCGCTACTATTCGTTTTCTTGATGTCCAGCTGCGTAAATAGTCAATGCTTTTATGGATTGTCATTTTCGTTAAATATGTTTTGATGCTTGCGCGTCCATCAAACTGTGTATACGTTTTAAAATAGTGAATGAACACTTCCTGAACAACGT